>NZ_JBHMDN010000028.1:0-177064 GCF_042431195.1 Cohnella cellulosilytica | reverse complement strand
CAGCAAGCACGTCAAAAAACGCCTCCTGTCCCACATGAACTCGCAAAATTACCGAGTGGGAGAGAAGGCGTTGTGTTTAGCCACAGTTAATCGACGGCTTCTCCCAGACCGCTAAAAGCGGGCAGTTGCCCGAATTGGCCAACGTAACGGCCTCCAAGACCGCTAAAAGCGGGCAGTTGCCCGAATTGGCCAGCGTAACGGCCTCCCGGACCGCTAAAAGCGGGCAGCTGCCCGAAAGTGCCAGCGTAACGGCCTCCCGGACCGCTAAAAGCGGGCAGCTGCCCGAAAGTGCCAGCGTAACGGCCTCCCAGACCGCTAAAAGCGTGCAGTTGCCCGAATTGGCCAACGTAACGGCCTCCCAGACCGCTAAAAGCGTGCAGTTGCCCGAAAGTGCCAGCGTAACGGCCTCCCAGACCGCTAAAAGCGGGCAGCTGCCCGAATGTGCCAACGTAACGGCCTCCCGGACCGCTAAAAGCGGGCAGCTGCCCGAAAGTGCCAGCGTAACGGCCTCCCAGACCGCTAAAAGCGTGCATCTGCCCGAATATGCCTGCCGGGCTGTAATGAGGGGAGAGTAGGTGGGGCGGTCATCGTTTCTTTACGGCTGCGCGAGGTCAGATCATGTAATCGCAGTAAGGAGACCGCTGCAGATCGAACGTGTCGGAGCGAAGGCCCCTGCGCATCGTTTCGAGCGCGAGCACGTCATGGAACGAAACGTTGCCGAGATTGACCTGAGGGCCGACCGCCCTGAGCAGGACGACCTGCTGTTCTTTAAGCGGCGCTTCCCAAAGAATCCGTTCCTGATTCGGCAGCGCGTTCCGGATGAAGAGCAGATCCTCTTCGCGGCAGCTCCCCTTCTCGTCGAACAGGCCGACATCGATGCCGGATTCCCGCGCTTCCACCGTGACCAGATCCGCGCCGCAGGCCAGATCCCGTTCCAAGGTGGAGGAGAAGTCGGCGAAGTCGATGCGCGAGCCGGGCTGCTTTTTGCCGTACTCGGTGAACACCTGCAGGCCCAGGCTTTTCGCGTCCCGGATCAGCTCGTCGCGCAGTCCGCGTTCGAGCCGAATCGTGCCGTCCGATACCTCGATGCCCGTGAAACGAAGCGCCAGCGCCTGGCGGAGAAAACCCGGCACGACATCGAGACGGACCGCGGCCTCCAGCAGAGTGCCTCCCGGGATGACGGCGATGCCGTGCTCGGCGGCCAGTTCGATTTTCCGCCGGAGCAGAGGCGTTGGGTACAGGGGGGAGGTGCCGAAGCCCAGCTTGACGATATCGATATATTCCCCGGACAAATTCAGCAAATCCTCGAAAGCGTTCAGTCCGAGGCCTTTGTCCAGCACCATCGTGCGGCCCGCCTTACGGGGCTTGGCGGCTCTTCTCCCGCTGGGATCGGTCAGCACAACGGGCCACTCCGATTGCATGGTTGTGTTTCGCATGCTCAACTCTCCTCGTTCGCAGCAAAGGTGGATAATACTCGAACAATATATGCATTCGCCCAGAGGATGGTGCTTCTCTCTTATTCTCGCAATTTTTACGCCCGATTCGCGGCTGCGCGCAAAATCAAGAGACAAGTTGCGGGGCGGGCCGGCATAGAGATAATAGCATGACTCGGCAACCGTTAAGGAGGAATGTCCCGTGGACAAGGCCGCATTCAGCATGGCGATGCTGAGAATGCTGTCCGGCAGTCTCGAATTGATCGCCGCGCTCGTCATGCTTCGGCTCAACGACGTTCAGAAGGCGCTGGCGGTCAACTCGATGCTCGCGCTGGTCGGACCGCTCATTCTCATCTCTACGACGACGATCGGCTTGGTCGGCTTGGCGGACAAGCTGTCGCCTTCCAAATTCGTCTGGATTCTCGCAGGGGTCGGCTGCTTGTTAATAGGAATATTAAGAAAATGAGACTTTCCCGGAGGGCGGGCCAAGCAGGCATAATCCCAATGTCCAAGCATACATATGAACAAGCAATAATCTACTACCGGCGGAGAGGGGGAGTCGTCTTGCCGCAACCGGTCATGGAGCTGTTTCCCGCTTCCTTGCGCGCGGTGCTGGAGCGAATGCCCGAAGCGGCGAAGCAATCGCTGGAAGAGATTCGCATTCGCGAGAATCGGCCGCTGGAAGTCGGATTCGGCAGCCTTTATTCGTTCATTCGAGAGGACGGGTCGTTGACCGAGCAAGGCCGGGAAGCTTATTATCCCGGGCGCGACCAGTGCCGGGCGCTGCTGGAGCGCATCACGAACCATTCCATTTATGCGGCGGAGGAAGAGCTTCGCAGGGGGTACGTAACGGTAGCCGGAGGCCATCGCATCGGACTGGCCGGACGGGCCGTGCTGGAGGCGGGCGCCGTCTCCCATCTGAAGGACATCGCGGGCTTTAACGTCCGAATCGCGCGGGCTCATCCCGGATTCGGCAGCCGGGTGCTGCCCGGACTGCTGGATTTTCGGGCCAAAACGATTCGCCATACGCTGGTCGTCTCCCCGCCGCAGCAGGGCAAGACGACGTTGATCCGGGATCTGGCCCGCTGCATCAGCTCGGGAAGCTGGCACCATCCGTCGGCGCGAGGGTGGGGAAGCCGGAAAGTGGGCATCGTGGACGAACGCTCGGAAATCGCCGCCAGCGAGCGCGGGGTGCCGACCTTCGATCTGGGGCCGCGCTGCGACGTGCTCGACGCGTGTCCGAAAGCGGAAGGGATGATGATGATGCTTCGCTCGATGTCTCCGGAAGTGCTCGTCGTGGACGAGATCGGCAGACAGGAGGACGCCGAGGCGGTGCGGGAAGCGATTCATGCGGGCGTGCGGGTGCTGGCGACCGCCCATGCCGCCGATATGTCCGACGTGCTGGCGAGGCCGGTCCTCGGCAAGCTGGCCGCGGAGGGCGCATTCGGCGCTTACGTGTTCCTGAACAAGTCGGGCGGCAGCGTGGCGCATCGGATCGTCGCCGCGGAGGAGGCGGCGCGCGAGAGCGAACGCAGCGGCCCTCGGGCGGCGATGCCCAGAGACGCGCCCGCGGAGCCGGCCGCTTGGCGGGACGGGGGCCCGCCGGCGGGCGAAGCGGCCAGAGTCACGGTGAAATCCCGTCCGATGCCGGTCATTCGTTCGCCCAGCGGCGGTCTGAAGGAGGGGAGCGGCGATGCTTAAATTCATCGGCGTGCTGCTCGTCCTGTTCGCGGGAACGATGATCGGGCTGGTGCAATCGGCTCGTTACGCCGCGAGGCCGCGGCAAATCCGCGAGCTGCTCCACGCTTTCCAGCGTCTGGAGACGGAGATCGGCTACGGCCGGACCCCGCTGCCCGAAGCGCTGGGCGCAATCGCCGCCGCCGTTCCGAAGCCGCTGTCGACCCTCTTCGCCAGCATTGCCGACTCTCTCGCCGGCGAGCGGGCAAAATCCGGGGAAACGGTGCGGGAATGCTGGGAGAAGGCGATTCGCGAGTGCTGGCCGTCGACGGCGATGAAGCAGCCGGAGAAGGAAGCGGCGCTCAGACTGGGAGCGATTCTTGGCGGCAGCGGCCGGGAGGACCAGCTCAAGCATCTGAAGCTGGCGTTCCACCAGCTGCAGGCGGAGGAGGCGGCGGCCCGCGAGGAGCAGCAGAAATACGAGAAGCTGAGCCGGAGCCTGGGCATGCTGGGGGCGGCGCTGGTCGTGATTTTGATGCTCTAGACGTTGTTGGACGGGAACGGGCGATTACGCCTTGGCGCATTCGTTGCACAATTTAGGAGGCCATAGCGATGAACATCGATATCAGCACCATTTTTCAGATCGCCGGCATCGGCATTATCGTGGCGATGATTCACACGGTGTTGAAGCAGATGGGCAAGGAAGATATGGCGCACTGGGTTACGCTGATCGGCTTCGTAGTCGTGCTGTTCATGGTCGTCCGGATGCTAAATGACTTGTTCCAGGAAATCAAGACGATTTTCCTGTTCCAGTAGGTGGGGCGGATGGATATTCTTCAGATCGTCGGAATCGGGTTTCTGGCCACGGTGCTCATTCTCGTTATCCGCGAGCAAAAGCCGATGTTCGCTTATCTGCTGGCGGCGTTCGTCGGAGTCGGCATTTTCCTGGCTTTTGTAGGCAAGATCGGCGACGTCATTTCCGTGCTGGAGGAGCTGGCGGACCGGTCGGGCATTCCGTCGGTGTATCTGAAGACGATGCTGAAAATTATCGGGATCGCCTACATCGCCGAGTTCGGCGCCCAGATCGTCCGGGATGCGGGGCTGGAAAGCATGGCGTCGAAGATCGAGTTTGCCGGAAAAATGCTCATTCTCGTCATGGCGGTGCCCATCATCAGCGTCATCGTCGAAACGGTGCTGAATCTGCTGCCCGCTTGACGGACGCGAAGATGGGAGGAGAGACGGAATGCGGCGAACCGGACCCGGATTCAAGTGGATACTGCCGCTGCTGGCGCTCGCCGCCCTTCTGTTCGCGGGAGCTTCGACCGCGCTGGCCAGCTCGGGCTCCGCGCCCGCTTCGGACGGAACCCGGCCAACGGGGGAAGAGCCGGGCCAGCTGCCGGAGGATCTGGCGCTCAGGCAGAGCGAGGAGCTTGAACTGGGGAGCATTCAGCAATATTGGAACAACCTGAAGACGGAATACGGCGGTTATTTTCCCGAAGGCAAGCTGCCGGAGCTGCGCGAGCTGATGTTCCCTCAGGGGGAGAGCTGGAATATCGGGCAAGTGCTGTCGGGACTGGCGAAGTTTTTCCTGCACGAGGTTCTGTACAGCGGAAAGCTGCTCGTGACGATCGTTCTGCTGACCGTGTTCACGATGCTGCTGGAGACGATGCAGAGCGCGTTCGAGCGGGGCACGGTCAGCAAAGTCGCTTACGGCATCGCCTATCTGATCGTGATCATCCTTGCTGTGAACAGCTTCCGTACGGCGACCGCGTACGCGGCCGAGGCGATCGGCAACATGGTGCAGTTCATGCTCGCGATGGTGCCGCTGCTGCTCACGCTGCTGGCGGGCACGGGAGGCGTAACGTCGGTCGCGGTGCTGCATCCGCTGATCGTGTTCATGATCCATACAATCGGGACGCTCGTGCATCTGGTCGTCTTCCCGCTGCTGTTCTTCTCGGCGGTGCTGCATCTCGTCAGCGCGATTACCGATAGGTACAAGGCGACGCAGCTGGCCAATCTGCTGCGCAACGCGGGCGTCGGTCTGCTCGGCGTCCTGCTGACCGTCTTCCTGGGCGTGCTGTCGGTGCAGGGGGCGACGGGAGCGGTCGCGGACGGGGTGGCGCTCCGCACGGCCAAGTTCGTCACCGGCAACTTCGTCCCCGTCGTCGGCAAGATGTTCTCGGACGCGACCGACGCCGTCATGTCGGCGAGCCTGCTCGTCAAGAACGCCGTCGGACTGGCGGGGGTCATCGTCCTGATCTTCCTGTGCGCCTTCCCCGCCCTGAAAATTTTGACGCTTGCGCTGATCTATAACCTGGCGGGGGCGATCATGCAGCCGCTGGGGGATACGCCGATCGTGCAGTGCCTGCAGACGATCGGCAAGACGCTGATCTACGTCTTCGCCGCTCTGGCCTCGGTCGGGCTGATGTTTTTCCTGGCGGTGACGATCATTCTGACGGCGGGCAATGCCGCCCTTATGATCCGATGAACGGGAGGCGATCCGCCGGATGGACATCATGAACGCATTGTCGGGCTGGCTGCGGCAGGTGATCGCCGTCCTCCTGCTCGCTTCTCTCATCGATCTGCTGCTCCCCAACCGGACGATGCAGCGCTACGTCAGATTGGTCGCCGGACTGTTCATTCTGCTGACGATGGCGACGCCGATCATGCAATGGATCAAGGGGGATTTCGGAAGCCGGCTGGCGGAAGGGCTGCAGGCCGTCGAGCAAGCGCCGGCCGGAGCGGACCGGCAGCTCGCGATGATCGAGGAGGAAGGCGCCAGGCTGCGTGACAGCCGATTGGCCCAAGCGGCCGAGCTGACGGCGGCCAAGCTGGAAACCGAGATCCGCGGCGAGGTGGAGAAAGCGGGCGGTCATCCGGTCCGCCGGGTGAAAGTCGGTTTGGAGAAGGTGTCGGACGGCTCGCTCGCGGTCGCGAAAGTGACGATCGAGTTGGAGCCGGATGGCGCGGAAGCGGCCGGCTCAAGGAGCGGCGGGGAGACGGACGACGGACCGATCCGCGACGTGGCGGTGGAAGCGGTGGCGGACGTCGAGATCGAAGTCGAGGTCGGAGGGAAGCGGGCGACCGGGGATGAACGGACGGTCGCGGAAAGCGCAGCCGAAGAAGACGAGCGGCTCGACCGGGAAACCCGAAAGGGCATCGCCGCGCTCGTCGCGGACCGCTTCGGCATCGCTTCCTCCATCGTCGAAGTCAAGCTGCCGGGCGAGGCGCAAAACGCGCGCCAGGCACAGTAGGAGAGGTGTGATATGGCGAAATGGCTGGAGCGGCTCGAGTCCTACATCGGCGGAGGCTCCGGGGGACCCCGCCGGGTGAAGGCGTTCCGATGGCTCATATTGCTCGGCCTGATCGGCGCGGCCTTGCTGCTCGCGGCGTCCCTGCTCAACATGAAGCCGATCGATCCTTCCAAGGCTCCGGACTATTCTCCCCCGAGGGACGAAGACGTGCCGCAGCAGGAGACGTTCCTTGGCGGAGGAGACGACAAAGGCGTCTCGACGTTCGCCGACATCGAAGCGGAGTTCGAGAGCCGGCTCAAGGGGATGCTGGAAAAAATCGTCGGAGTCGGCACCGTCGATATTCTCGTCACGGTCGATTCCACGGAAGAGACGGTCGTGCAGCTGAACGAGAAGCAGATGCAGGCGATCACGGACGAGACGGACCGCAACGGCGCCAAACGGCACATTACCGACATCTCCAAGGACGGCCAGGTCGTGCTGTACGAAGTTTCGTCGGGCGTCCAGGCGCCGATCGTCGTCAAGAAGATCAAGCCGCGAATCCGCGGGGTGATGATCGTGGCCAAGGGCGCGGAGAACATCACCGTCAAGAAGCTGATCGCGGAAGCCGTGTCGGGCGGACTGGACGTGCCGATCCACCGCATCTCCGTCGTTCCCCGCAAAACGTGACGGATCTATAAAATTACGAAGATTCCGGGAGGAATGGAACAATGAACAACAAACGCCAAACGATCTGGCTCGTGTCGATGCTTAGCCTGATGGTCATTTTGTCCGCCTATTATTTGTTCAGCGAGGACGCCCCGTCGACGAACGACGCCGCCGGCGGCGCGAACCAGGTCATCGAGGACGCCGGCAAGGTGTCGGTAATCGACCCGGACGGCGTCACCGTGCAGCAGGTCGATCAGATGATGGACGAGGCGACGGGAGAAGAGACGGAAGCGACGGGCGCGGACGGCGGAATTTCGTCGGAGGACCAAGAGGTGCTGAAGGGAATCGCCAACGCGACGGGCAACGACCGTCTGGAGCAGATCGCTTACGAGCGGATGAACAAGGTCAGCGAGCGGGCGGAAGCGCTAAGCTCGGTGATCGGCAACACGAAAGCGACCCAGGAGGAAGCGACGGCCGCCGCCGAGGAGCTGGGCCGGCTGGAGGATCTGGACGCCCGGATTACAAGCCTGCAGGAAAAGCTGCTGCAGGACTTCGACAACGCCGTCGTGGACGAAGCCGAGTCCAAATTCAAGATCATCGTGCTCAGCGACAAGCTCGAGAAGAAGCAGGCGATCGAGATTATCGACATGGCGACGAAAGAGCTTAACGTAGGTCCCGACCGGGTCAGCGTCCAATACGTGGAATGATTCGGACGCCGGCGCGGCAAGGAAGGACAGCGGAGGCAGGGCTGCCTCGGAAGCGGATCTCCCGATCCGCCTCCGGGCAGCCTTCTTCGCGCTTGCGGGCCCGGGGGAAAACCCGCGGGAACGCAATGCTCTTTCCATTTCGAACGTTTATGGTATAATAATCCCGTTGCGGGTGCGAACGAGCCTCGTATTCGAATGTGCTTTCTTCAGACGGGGAATCCCGAATCAAGGAGTGACCGAAATGTTTAAGCTGAGCGAAATTAAAGAATTGATCAAATTGGTGGACCAAACGAGCGTGCACGAACTGGAAATCGAAAACGAAGGCGCGCGCCTGTCGATCCGCAAGCCGGGCCGCACCGAAGTTGTTAACGTGCAAGCGCCTTCCTTCCCTACTACATACCTGCCGCAAGCTCCGGTCGCGCATGCCGCGCCGACGGGGCACGCCGCGCCCGCCGAGGAGGCGAAAGCCGCTGCCGAGGCCGACACTTCCAACCTGCACCGAATCGTCTCCCCGATGGTCGGGACGTTCTATCGTTCCCCGTCCCCGGAGGCTCCGCCGTTCGTGAACATCGGAGACAAGGTTTCCGACAAGACGGTCGTATGCATTCTGGAAGCGATGAAGCTGATGAATCCTCTGGAAGCGGAAATCAAAGGAGAAATCGTGGACATTCTCGTGGAGAACGGACAGCTCGTCGAGTTCGGCCAACCGCTGTTCCTAGTAAAGCCGGAATAATCCCGAGGAGGACTTCGCTTTGAAATTCAACAAGATACTGATCGCCAATCGAGGCGAGATCGCGGTGAGAATCATCCGCGCATGCCGCGAGCTGGGCATTACGGCGGTAGCGGTCTATTCCGAAGCCGACAGGGAGTCGCTGCACGTTCGTCTGGCCGACGAAGCTTATTGCATCGGGCCGACCGCGTCCAAGGACAGCTACCTGAACCTGACGAACATTATGAGCGTCGCCACCTTGACCGATTGCGACGCCATTCATCCCGGCTACGGATTTCTTTCGGAAAACGCCGACTTCGCGGAGATCTGCGAATCGTGCAATATAACGTTCATCGGCCCGTCGTCGGATGCGATTAGCCGGATGGGGGACAAGTCGATCGCCAAGCAGACGATGAAGGACGCCGACGTGCCCGTCATTCCCGGCTCCGACGGCCTGCTGGAGGACCTCGACGACGCCGTTCGCGTCGCCCGCGAGATCGGCTATCCGGTCATCATCAAGGCGACGGCCGGAGGCGGCGGACGCGGCATCCGGATCGCGGACAACGAGGAGATGCTGATCCGGGAAATTACGACCGCGCGCCAGGAAGCCGAGAAGGCGTTCGGCAACGCCGGCGTCTATCTGGAGAAGTTCCTGACGGGCATGAAGCACGTCGAGATCCAGATTATCGCCGACAAGCACGGCAACGTGGCGCACCTGGGCGAGCGCGACTGCTCCGTGCAGCGCCGCCGCCAGAAGCTGGTCGAGGAAGCGCCGTGCGCGATCATGACGCCGGAGCTGCGCGAGCGCATGGGTCAAGCTTCCGTTCGCGCGGCGCGCGCCGTGAACTACTCCGGCGCCGGGACGATCGAATATTTGCTCGGGCCGGACGGCAGCTTCTACTTTATGGAGATGAATACCCGCATTCAGGTCGAGCATCCGGTGACGGAGATGATTACCGGGATCGACTTGATCAAGGAAATGATCGCCGTCGCCGAAGGCGAGCCGCTGTCCTTCAAGCAGGAGGACGTGAAGTTCGACGGATGGGCGATCGAATGCCGGATCAACGCGGAGGACCCGGAGCGCAATTTCATGCCATCCGCAGGCCGCGTCGGCTTCTACCTGCCACCGGGCGGTCCGGGCGTGCGGGTGGACAGCGGAGCTTATCCGCAGTACGTCATCTCGCCGCACTACGACTCGATGGTCGCCAAGCTGATCGTATGGGCGCCGACGCGCGAGGAAGCGATCGCCAGAGCGCGGCGGGCCTTGAGCGAATTTATCGTGGAAGGCGTCAAGACGACGATTCCGTTCCATCTGAAGCTGATGAACCATCCGATCTTCAACAAAGGCACGTTCGATATCAAGTTTCTCGAAGAGAACGATATCGGCCTCTGACGGGGGAATTTGCACGCGGATTTGGCACCGTACAAAAAAACGGGCCAAGCGTTTGTCATAATAATCCGGGAATGCTATATTTATAAGTAGTGAAGTCGGACGCTCGGACTTACGCGAATAGGTCCGGATATGGAGGTGGAACTGCGAATGGAAATGATAGCCCCGGATTTCGAGAAGACCGATCTCGGCACGATCGAGATCGCGCCGGAGGTCATCGAGGTGATCGCCGGTTTGGCCACCGTCGAAGTGGACGGCGTCGCCGGCATGAGCGGCGGCTTGTCGTCCGGCATTGCCGAATTGCTCGGACGCAAGAATCTGTCCAAAGGCGTGAAGGTGGAAGTCGGGTCGAGGGAGGCTGCCGTGGACGTATCCATTATCGTCCATTACGGCCACAAGATTCCTGAGATTTCGACCGAAATTCAACGCAACGTCAAACGTTCGATCGAATCGATGACGGGATTAAACGTGATTGAAGTCAACGTACATATTCATGACGTTCACTTCAAGACAAGCGAGAAACCCGAAGAAGAAGAATCCCATGCACGTGTCCGATAACGGCGCGGCCGCACCTGAATTCCGCGGCTTCGCAACAGCTTCGGTCTGCGGATGACGGCCCTCTGACGAGAGTTTCCTGCGGGATGACTCTCGCAGAGGCCTTTTCGCGATCATGGAGCGTATCATTCGATCTGGAAGCAGGGAGGGCTTATTCGTTGATTAAAGTATTGGACAGGCTGCTTCTGTTTGTGTATAGTTTGGCGATCGCCGTCGCGGCGATCGTAGCGATCGCGGTGGCCGGCGGCGGATTTTCCGAGGAATGGCTGAAAGAGGTCGTATCCGACTTTACGGGCGGCGTGCGCGTCGTGCAGATTTCGGTTATTGGAGTGTCGGTTCTGCTGCTGCTCCTCAGCGTTCGCTTCTGGTACGTCGCGCTTCGCAGAGACGGCAATTCCGCTCCTTCGATCAATCAGCGAACGGAGCACGGGGACATTCGCATTTCGGTGGAGACGGTCGAGAACCTCGCGTTGAAGGCCGCGTCGCGGACGCGGGGCGTCAAGGATTTGCGCGCGCGCGTCAGGGTATCGGAAGCCGGACTCGGCATTCTGATCCGGGCGTTCGTGGACGGAGAGGGCTCGATTCCGGCGATGTCGGAGGAAATGCAGCGCACGGTCGCGCAGCAGATCGAGGAAGCGACGGGCATCCCCGTGGCGGAAGTTTCCGTCTTTATCGCGAATGTGACGCAGGCGCCCGCTACCTTTAAGAGCCGCGTGGAATAGAAGGGGGGACCGCCTATGTGGAAAGCTTGGTTGGAAACCTACGGCGGCAGAATCGCAGGCATTGCGGCAGGTCTCTTGTTCGGCATTATTTATTTGATCAGCGGATTTTGGGATATGCTGTTTTGCGCTTTGCTCATTGGCATCGGTTATTGGATTGGCAAACAGAAGGACGAACGGCGCGGCCCGATCTTTCCGCTCGAGAGATTGACGGACTGGGTGTCTGACCGTTGGCCTTGGTCGCGATAATCCCTGCGAATGCACGGGATTTTTTGCGCGTTTACGGAAAAAATTATAGGTTGAATGCAGGGGAACATGGCTGAAACATTCGGGAGGACTCATGAAGCGCAGACTGGCAAGGGAAATCGCGGTACAGAGCCTGTACCAGATCGAAATGAACGGAGTGACCGGGCCCGAAGCCGTCGATACGGTAATGGACGAAGCCCGTCAGGACAATGAAATCGGCACCGACGTGACGGAGCTCGGCAGCATCGACGCCTTCACGAGAGAACTGGTGCAAGGCGTGCAGGACAAGCTGCAGATCATCGATCAGCGCTTGGTCGTCTATTTGACGGGCTGGCAGGTGGACAGGCTGTCGCGCGTCGATCGCCAAATTTTGCGCCTCGCCGTCTACGAGATGCTGTACAGGCAGGACGTGCCGCCTAAAGTCGTCATTAACGAAGCGATCGAGCTGGCCAAGCATTTCGGCCGCGACGAGAACGGCAAGTTCGTTAACGGGGTGCTGGGACGGATGATGAAAGAGAGAGAAGAGAACAAAGCCGAGGAGAGTGACCGGAAGTGAGCGCGCAACTGATCGAGGGCAAAAAAATTTCCGATTCGATTCGCGAGGAGATCAAGCTGGAGGCGGAACGTCTGAAGGCGGAGGGTACGGTTCCTGGGCTCGTCGTCATTCTGGTCGGCGAAGATCCGGCTTCGCAGGTGTATGTCCGCAATAAGGCGAAAGCCTGCGAACAGCTCGGTTATTATTCCGAGGTGGTGCGCTTGCCCGCCGAGACGAGCCAGCAGGAGCTGCTCGAATTGATCGGGCGCTACAATCGCGACGACAAAGTAAACGGCATTCTGGTGCAGCTTCCGCTGCCCAAGCATATCGAGGAGAAAGCCGTCATCGACGCGATCGCGGTGGAGAAGGACGTGGACGGCTTCCATCCGGAGAGCGTCGGCAATCTGATGATCGGCGACGACACGCTGCTGCCTTGCACGCCGGCCGGGGTCATCGAGCTGCTGAAGCGGACCGGCAACGATCCGGCCGGCAAGCATGCCGTCGTGATCGGCCGCAGCAACATCGTCGGCAAGCCGGTAGCGATGCTGCTGCTGCGCGAGCACGCGACGGTGACGATCTGCCATTCCCGGACGCCGAATCTGCCGGAGGTCGCCAGGCAAGCCGATATTCTGGTCGCGGCCGTAGGCGTGCCGAAGCTGGTGAAGAAGGAATGGGTCAAGCCGGGCGCGGTCGTGATCGACGTCGGCGTGAACCGTCTTCCGGACGGCAAGCTGTGCGGGGACGTCGACTTCGACGACGTGCTGGATACGGCCGGCTGGATTACGCCGGTGCCGGGCGGAGTAGGACCGATGACGATTACGATGCTGATGGCCAACACCTTGAAGGCGGCCAGGCGTTCGCGCGGTTAGGGCGATCGGGATGAGGGGAGATCCGGCGCGCGCGTTAACGATTCGCGATATTACCCGACTCATTAAGAGCAAGCTGGAAGGCGACGCCGGGCTGCAGGACGTCTGGCTGCGCGGCGAAATTTCGAATTTCACATTTCATTCCAGCGGCCATATGTATTTCACGCTGAAGGACGAGAACGCCCGGCTTAAATGCATTATGTTCGCATCCTATAATCAGAGGTTGCCTTTCTCGCCGAAGAACGGCATGAAGGTGCTGGCGCGGGGCGGCATATCGGTCTACGAACGCGACGGCCAGTATCAGTTTTACGCGACGGCGATGCAGCCCGACGGCATCGGCAGTCTGTACCTTGCGTTCGAGCAGCTCAAGCGCAAGCTGGAGGCGGAAGGGCTGTTCCATCCGGAAGCGAAGCGGGAGCTGCCTCGCTATCCGCACACAGTCGGCGTCATTACGTCGCCGACGGGAGCCGCCGTCCGGGATATTCTCATTACGCTGGAGCGCCGCAATCCGGGCGTGCACGTGCTGCTGTATCCCGTGGCCGTGCAGGGCACGGGCGCCGCTCCTTCCATCGTCAAGGCGATTCGGACGATGAACGAGCTGGGCGCGGCCGACGTGCTGATCGTCGGGCGGGGAGGCGGCTCGCTGGAGGAGCTGTGGGCCTTTAACGAGGAGGCCGTTGCCCGCGCGATTCGCGATTCCGCGATTCCGATCATCTCCGCCGTCGGCCACGAGACGGACTTTACGATCGCGGATTTCGCCGCCGACTTGCGGGCCGCGACGCCTACGGCCGCCGCCGAGATCGCGGTCCGGCACATCGGCGAGCTGAGGCAGGAGCTGGCCCATATGGAGCAGCGAATGGCCGGAGCGCTCAGAAGCGGGCTTGCAGCGGCGAGAGAGCGATGGCAGCATGCCGCCCGCTCGCCGTACTTCACGCAGCCGCGCCGCAGTCTGCTGGCCCAGGCCGAGCGGCTGGACCGGCTGAAGGAGGCGCTGCGCTACCGGATGGGGACGGAGCAGGGGCGCGCCCAGGAGCGCGCGGCCAGACTCGCGGGCAGGCTGCAGGCGGTTAACCCGCGCCAGCAGGTCGTGCATGCCCGCCAGCGGGTGACGGCTGCGGCGAAAGGGCTGGAGCTGGCGATGAACTCGATCGCGCGGGACAAGTCGAGCCGTTACGGTTCTCTGGTCCGGCAGCTCGACGCGCTCAGCCCGCTTAAGGTTATGGCTCGCGGGTACAGCTTGGCCTACGACGAAGGGGAGAAGAAGCTGATCCGGTCGATTAACGAGGTTCAGCCGGGCGATCTTATCCGTATCCGCGTGACGGACGGGAAGCTGGATTGCCAAATTTGGGGAATACATGGGGAGGAGCAAGCGAATGGCTAACAACGGAGCGGGGAAAGCCGAGGCGGCCGCGACCGGGGAGAGCGGGGCGGCGGAAATGTCGTTCGAGCTGGCCATGGAGAAGCTCGAGACGATTGTCGCCAAGCTGGAAAGCGGCGACGTTCCGCTGGAGACGGCGATCGAGCTGTTCCAGGAAGGCATGACGCTGTCGCGCCTGTGCGGACAGAAGCTGGAGCAGGTCGAGCGCCGCATCGAAATGCTGGTGGAAGGCGATTCCGGTCCGCAGCGCAAGCCGTTTACCGCGAGCAAAGAAGAATAAATTTCGGCGCGCCTGCATACATAGGTTTGGAGCAGAGGGGTTATGACGTGAAGACTTCGGTGGGATTGCATACATATTTGCAGGAGCGGCGCGAGCGGGTAGAGGCCGCGCTGGGCAACGTGTTTCCGGCGGATTGGCCGATTCCCGAACGGCTGCGCGAAGCGATGGATTATTCCTTGCTGGCCGGGGGGAAGAGGCTCCGGCCGATTCTGGCGCTGGCGGCCGCCGAAGCCGTATCGGGCAGGGAGGAGACGTCCTCCATGGCGCTTCCTTTCGCGTGCGCGGTGGAGATGATCCATACGTACTCGCTTATTCACGACGACCTGCCGGCGATGGACGACGACGACTATCGGCGGGGCCGGCTGACGAATCATAAAGTGTTCGGCGAAGCGATGGCGATTCTCGCCGGCGACGGGCTGCTTACGCACGCCTTCCATGTCGCTGCGGGAGCCGCGGAGGCCGGCGTCCCGCCCGAGCGGGTGCTTGCCGTCGTCCGGGACCTGTCCCGCTACGCGGGTCTTCCGGGCATGGTGGGGGGACAGGTGTCGGATATGCTCGGCGAACAGGGAATCACTTCGCTCGAGCAGCTGGAGCACATCCATCTGCACAAGACGAGCGATCTGATCGCCTTCTCGCTCCGGGCCGGCGGGCACGCCGCGGAGGCGGACGAACGGCAGCTCGACGGGCTGGGCCGCTTCGGCCGCAATGTCGGCCTGGCGTTCCAGATTCAGGACGACATTCTCGACCTGGTCGGCACCGAGGATAAGCTGGGCAAGCCGGTCAGGAGCGACGAGCGGCAGCAGAAGGTGACTTACCCGTATTTGCTCGGCCTGGACGAGAGCCGGGTGCGCGTCTCCGAGCTGACGCGGGAAGCGTCCGAAGCGCTGCTGCAGGCGGGGCTGGCCAAGCCGGACCGCCTGCTGGAGATCGCGGATTATTTGCTGAATCGGGACCATTGAAGTCGATTAAAGATTCGAACGAAGAGCCCCGAGCGGGACGAAAGGCGCGACTGTCGCCCTTCGAACCGGGCGGGGCTCGGTTGTTTTCGCGAACGTGCCGTTCGCGCAGGAATTGGGCATTGGTTCCGGGTTATGATATAATGGCTCTAACATTGATGTGGGGAAAGCGGGGAACATGACTTGCTGCTCGAGCATATCGACAGTCCGGATGACTTGAAGAAACTAGCGCTACCCGAGCTTCCTCAGCTGGCGGAAGAAATCCGGCATTTTCTCATTCGGAAGCTGAGCGCGACCGGTGGGCACCTGGCGCCGAACCTCGGCGTAGTTGAGCTGACGCTGGCGCTTCACTATCATTACAACAGCCCGCGCGACAAGTTTATTTTCGATGTCGGGCATCAGGCTTACGTCCACAAGATGCTGACGGGACGGCAGGGCCGCTTCGACACGCTGCGCCAGAAGGACGGGTTGTGCGGTTTCGTGAAACGCAACGAGAGCGAGCATGACGTCTGGGAAGCGGGCCACAGCAGCACTTCTCTGTCCGCGGCGATGGGGATGGCTTTGGCGCGCGATCTGAAGGGCGAATCGAACCGAGTCGTCGCGATTATCGGCGATGGTGCGCTCACGGGCGGGATGGCGCTGGAAGCGCTCAACCATATCGGGCACGAGAAGCGGAACCTGATGGTCGTACTTAACGATAACGAAATGTCCATCGCTCCCAATGTCGGGGCTATCCATAATTATTTGGGCAAGGTCAGAACCGAGAAGATCTACCGCAAAGCGAAAGACGAGCTCGACTGGCTGCTGCGCAAGGTGCCCGCCATCGGCGGCAAGCTGGCCCGCACGGCGGACCGCGTCAAGGACAGCCTGAAATATTTGATCGCGCCGGACGGCATGCTGTTCGAGGAATTCGGCTTGAAGTATTTCGGTCCCGTGGATGGCCACGACGTCAACAAGCTGCTCGAGGCGTTCAAGCAAGCGGACCAGATCGACGGCCCGGTGCTCGTGCACGTCTTGACGACGAAAGGAAAGGGCTATTCCCCGGCGGAGGCCGATTCGCACAAATGGCACGGCATATCGGGAGCGTACAAGATCGAATCCGGCCAGGTGATCAAGCCGGTCGGCTCTCCGATGTATACGGAGGTGTTCGGCAACGCGTTGATCGAGCTGGCGGAGCGCGATTCGCGCATCGTCGCCGTTACGCCCGCGATGCCCGGGGGCTCGGGCCTGCTGAAATTCGCCGAGAGGTTCCCGGATCGGATGTACGACGTCGGGATCGCGGAGCAGCATGCCGGAACGATGTCGGCGGCGCTGGCGATAGAAGGAATGAAGCCCGTTTTCGCCGTGTACTCGACGTTCCTGCAGCGCGCTTACGACCAGGTCGTTCACGATATTTGCCGCCAAAATCTGAACGTCGTCTTCGCGATCGACCGCGCCGGCTTCGTCGGAGCCGACGGAGAGACGCATCAGGGCGCCTACGACATCGCGTTTCTGAGGCATATTCCGAACATGGTCATCATGATGCCCAAGGACGAGAACGAGCTGAGAAATATGCTGCATACGGCGGTGCATTACGACCAAGGCCCGATCGCGGTCCGTTATCCGCGAATCGAGGGCGTCGGCGTCGCGTACGACGAGCAGATGTCTTCGATCGAGATCGGAACGTGGGAGACGGTGCGCGAAGGCGACTACGCCGCCGTGCTGGCGATCGGGCCGATGGTTCAGGTCGCCGAGGAAGCGGCCGATTTGCTCAAGCGGGAAGGTATTAACGTACGTGTCGTCAACGCCCGGTTCGTCAAGCCGCTCGACGGCCAGATGCTGCTGTCTCTGGCCAAGGAGAGGCTGCCGATCATGGTCGTGGAGGAGGGCGCCGTACATGGCGGCCTGGGCAGCGCGGTTCTGGAATTTTACGCGATGCAGGGCGTTCAGCCGGCTTCGGTTCATCTGGCGGGCATCCCGGACGTATTCGTGGAGCATGCGACCGTGAAGGAGCAGCGCGAGGAGGTCGGACTGACGGCCGAAAACCTCGCCCAGCGTCTGGCCTCGCTCTCCGTGCGCAAGCGGCAAAGGGCGACCTGATGGAGAAGACGCAGACGGCCAAGGAGCGGCTCGACCTGCTGCTTCTCGAGCAGGGATACTTCGAGAGCCGCGAGAAAGCGAAAGCCGCCATTATGGCGGGGCTTGTGCTTGTCGGAACGGAACGCGTGGACAAAGCGGGAACGAAGGTTCCGCGCGACGCGGCGATTACCGTCAAAGGCTCGGTGCATCCCTACGTGAGCCGCGGCGGGCTGAAGCTGGAGAAGGCGATCAAGCACTTCGGCCTGGACCTGCAAGGGGCGACGATGCTGGACATCGGCGCATCGACGGGGGGCTTTACGGACTGCGCGCTGCAGAACGGAGCCGAGCTGGTGTACGCGGTGGATGTCGGCTACAACCAGCTGGATTGGGCGCTGCGCCAGGACAAGAGGGTCAAGGTGCTGGAGCGGACCAATTTCCGTCATATGACGGCGGATCGGCTGGAAGGCCCGCAGCCGACTTTCGCGACGATTGACGTTTCCTTTATTTCGCTTAAGCTGATTTTGCCGGTGCTGGCCGAGATTCTCGAGGCCGGAGGGCGGACGATCGCCCTGATCAAGCCGCAGTTCGAAGCCGGACGGGAGCATGTCGGCAAATCGGGCGTCATTCGGGATCCCGCTGTTCACGCGCAAGTGCTAAGGGATGTTCTGGCCGCGGCCGCCGCGCTTGGGTTCGCGCTGCAGGGGCTGACCTTCTCTCCGATTACCGGAGGCGAAGGCAACATCGAATTTCTGGCTTATTGGCGGCTGGAGACCGGTATTCCGGCAGACTCGCCGGCTTCCCCGGCAGCGGCTCCTTCCTTCGCCGAGCTGATCGACGGCACGGTGGAGGAAGCCGGGCGCGCCTTCCGCCGAAGCCCATCATAAGGATTTGTCCGGAAGACCCGGAGCTGCCGAAGAACGGCCTGAGGAATCGATCCGGGCCGCGCGCATCTCCGGGTTTTTGCCTGAATCAAAGAGGAAAACCGACGTGTAATCTCGAAAACAATAACAACGGATACAACTTGTCCAGACAGCTCGGCTCTCCGTAACGGAACGTTCGGGAGGCGGTTATGGATAGCGTCGGAGATTGGCTCATTATGCTCATTGCGGCGGGCGTGATGGGGTGGTGGATCGTCAGAAGAGTGGACCGCTGGCTGCACGAGCCTCCGGACGCGCGTTTGCGCAGGCTGGCGGTCGCAGGGGGCGTCGAAGAGGACGAGCACGTAAGCTTGTTGAAGGAACAGGGATTCCATGTTCTGTCGGGGAAGCACCGCATTCCGCTCGGAGTGTCCGTAGACGACGGGCCGGTCATGCCGACCCGCCTCTATTTCGATTATTTGGCCGAGAAAGAAAATAAATACTATCTGGTGAAGCTCGAACGTCCGAGGCAGCCGATGGAATGGACGGCAAGCGGACTGCGCGAAAGACTGCTCGTCTATGCGCTGCTGTTCCCCGATTGCCACGGCATCGTCCTCGTGCTTCCGCAAGAGCGTCAAATTAAAACGGTACGATTCAAAGTGGAGGCTGGCGAGAAATGAAAGGTCAACGTCAACGCAAAATCCGCGAGTTGATCGGCATAAGGGAAGTCGAGACGCAAGAAGAACTCGTGGAAGCGCTGGGCCTGGAAGGCATGCAGGTGACCCAGGCGACCGTGTCGCGCGATATTAAGGAAATGCAGCTGATCAAAGTCCCGCTCGAGGACGGACGCTACAAATATTCGATGCCCCAGGAACAGCGCTACAATCCGGCCCAGAAGCTGAAACGGGCGCTGCTCGACCATTATTTGGGGGCGGATTCCGCCGAGAACCTTGTCGTTCTGAAATGCTTGCCGGGCACGGCGGGGACGATCGCGGCGCTGATCGACGGCATGGATTGGCCGGAAATCATCGGCACGATCGGAGGAGACGATACGACGCTGATCATTACGAAGACGAAGGACCATGGGGAAGACGTGCTGAAGCGAATCAACGATATCATGCAATAATCAGACTAGCGGGTCCAAGGGGGCTTACTATGCTTCGGGAGTTAACCATTCATAATCTGGCCGTCATCGAGAACGTATCCGTCGCTTTTCACGCCGGATTTCACGTTCTTACGGGAGAGACGGGCGCGGGAAAATCGATCGTGATCGACGCTTTGACTTTGGCGGCCGGAGGAAGGGGCTCCGCCGAAATGATTCGCCACGGCTGCGACAAGGCGGATATCGAAGCGGTATTCGATCTTCCGCCGGCCCATCCGGTATGGGAGACGCTTGAACGGTTAGGTATCGAGTCCGACAGGGACGAAACGCTGCTCATTCGCCGGGAGCTGCTGTCGCACGGCAAATCCTCGGCAAGGATTAACGGTCAGAGCGTCACGCTGACGATGCTGAAGGAAGTGGGCGAGCATCTGGTCAACATCCACGGCCAGCATGAGCATCAATCGCTGCTGAAGACGGAGAAGCATCTGGAATGGCTCGATCTGTTCGCGGGAGAAGACATCCGCGAGGAGAAGGCGGCGTATCGCCAGCTTCACCATCGGTACGTCGGGGTCAGCAGGGAACGGCGCGAGCTGGAGGACAAGTCCAGGCAGGGCATGCAGATGCTCGACTTGTACCGATTTCAGCTGGAGGAGATCGCCTCCGCCCGGTTAAAAGCGGGAGAGGATGAATCGCTTGCCGACGAGCGGAGCAAACTAGCCCATGCGGAGAAGCTTGCGGAAGCGGTCACGGAGGCTTACGACCTTCTATACGGCACGAAAGGGCTGGCAGCGCTGTCGCGCTCGCTGAGCCGTCTGCAGGACATCGTAAAGTTCGACTCCGCGTCGCTCCAGCCGTTGGTGGAGCAGCTTCAGAGCGCGTATTACAGCGCCGAGGACGCGTCTTTTCAGCTTCGCGATTATAAGGAGAACATCGAATTCAATCCCGAGCGCCTCGCGCAGATCGAGCAGCGACTGGACGTCCTGCACGGATTAAAGCGCAAGTACGGCGAGACGATTGAGGATATATTGGTTTATCAGGCCAAAATTCAAGCCGAAACGGAGCAGCTCGACAACCGCGAGGAGCTGCTCGAGAAGCTGACCGCGCAGGAGGCGCAGCTTAGAGAAGAGCTGCAGGAGCGGGCGAAGAAGCTGTCGGAGATCCGCAGAAGCGCCGCCAGGGTGCTGGCCCGGCAGATCGAGCAGGAGCTGGCCGAGCTGCAGATGGAACGCTCGGTGTTCGAGGTTAAGCTGGGCGCGGCGGAGCTGACAAGCACGGGAATCGATACCGCGGAGTTCATCTTGTCGACGAATCCCGGAGAACCGCCCAAGCCGCTGGCGAAAATCGCCTCCGGCGGGGAGATGTCGCGGGTGATGCTGGCGCTGAAGGCGATCTTCGCCCGCATCGACGAAATCCCCGTGCTCGTCTTCGACGAAGTGGACACCGGCGTCAGCGGCCGGGCGGCGCAGGCAATCGCCGAGAAGCTGAGCCTGCTGTCGCGCCATTGCCAGGTGTTCGCCATTACGCATCTGCCTCAGGTGGCGTGCATGGCCGACCATCAATACGAAATCCGCAAGCAGGTGAACGAGCGGTCCCGCACGCATACGTCGGTTCTGGAGCTGTCTCCGGAGCAGAGGATCGAGGAGCTTGCGCGGATGCTCGGCGGAGTGGAAGTAACGGAAAAAACCCGTCATCACGCACAAGAAATGCTTAGCTTGGCGGAGATCCGAAAAAACGCGTAACGACGCGAAAAATCAATCGGGTAGGAAGCTTTTTGAGAACATAAAAGGAGCAAGCCACGGTTACCTTATAGGTACGTTATCGGCGACATACAGAGAGCCGATCCAGACTGTAAGGGAGCGTGAGAACTTGTACCAGCAACACTCCAGGAAACGCCGCCGCATCGGTCTCGTTGTCGTTCTTATGCTGATTATTACCGTGTGCTCGACGCCTTTTCAGCATTTCGCGGAATTTCCGAATCGGGTCAGACTTTTTCAGGGACAGCCGGTATCGTTGCATTACGCGATTCCGGTGCATGCCCAAGTCAGCTTGAACCCGCAGGTGGCCGCCGTAAACGGCAGCCAGGACGCTTCGGTTCAAGTGGATCTCAGACAGCCTTTATCCATTCAACCGAAATCGAGCGGCGAAACTCATCTGCAGATGAAGCTGTTCGGCAAAATCCCGTTCAAGACCGTCCGTCTGCAGGTCATTCCCGATTTGCGGGTCATACCGGGGGGACAGACGATCGGCGTCAAGGTGAAATCCGCGGGCATTATGGTCGTCGGCCATCACTTGGTCACCACGAAGGACAATTCGAAAATGTCTCCGGGCGAAGCGGCCAAGCTCAGATTGGGCGACCTGATCGTGGAAATCAACGGGCATCCTTGCGACGATATTTCCAAGATCGCGGCTTATTCGGAAGAAGCGGGACGCAATGGCGAGCCGCTGAAGCTGTTAGTGCAGAGGGGCAAGGAGAGGTTCCGGACGTCGATTAACCCGGCGTACGACGAAGAGGACAAAGCCTGGCGTCTGGGGCTGTACATTCGGGATTCGGCGGCCGGCGTCGGAACGTTGACCTTCTATGCTCCGGATCAAGGCGTGTACGGCGCGCTCGGGCATGTTATAACGGACATGGATACGCAGACTCCGATTGTTGTCGGCAGCGGCGAAATTTTACAGTCGAGCGTCTCCTCGATCAACAAAAGCCAGAGCGGGGAGCCGGGCGAGAAGAGGGCGCATTTTCTAAAGGAAGGCCGTACGTTGGGCAGCGTGGAGCGCAACACTTCGTTCGGCATTTTCGGCAAGATGAGGCAGCTTCCCGAGCATTCCTACAATCCCGAACCGGTCTCGGTCGCCTTTGCGGAGGAAGTGAAGGAAGGACCCGCGCAGATCCTGACGGTCGTGGAGAAGCAGAAGGTCGAGAAATTCGATATCCAGATCGTCCATGTATCCAAGCAGTCCTCTCCCGCCACGAAAGGCATGGTCATTAAAATTACCGACCCGAAGCTGCTGGAGAGAACCGGAGGCATCGTGCAGGGAATGAGCGGCAGTCCGATCATTCAAAACGGCAAATTAGTCGGCGCGGTCACCCACGTGTTCGTCAACGATCCTTCGTCGGGCTATGGCTGCTTTATCGAATGGATGCTGCAGGACGCGGGAATTATGCTGAATCCGGAACAAACGATCTCTAAGGCGGTTTAACGCCTTAGATTTTGTTTATTCCGCGAAAACCGAACAATTGTCGAAAATGTAAGAAATGAATCGTGTTTTGACGTGTTGTGGCGTAAATGATTAATTATATTCGATTTTCAATAATAAATAAAGAAAAAATTTTTAATCGAGAAGGAATCCGCCAAGGGGATGTCGAAATCGGATTATCAGAGAAACGGTGAGCGTTTTTCGTCAATTTATTCTCGCATAAGAGAAAGGGAGGACCAGACATTGCCACGTATTGAAGTGTTCTTAGCAGACGACAACCGAGAATTTACAAACTTGTTATCAGAGTACATCCAAGAGCAGGATGATATGACGGTCATCGGTGTGGCGTACAACGGAGAAGAGGTCATCCGTCAGCTGGAAGAAACACGAAGAGTACCCGATGTCATGATCCTCGATATTATTATGCCGCACCTGGACGGATTGGGCGTTCTGGAGAAACTGCGGGATATGAATTTGTCGCCGATGCCCAAGATCATTATGCTTACCGCTTTCGGACAAGAGAACATCACGCAGCGTGCGGTTCAACTAGGCGCTTCTTATTACATACTTAAACCGTTCGATATGGATGTTCTGGCCAACCGCATTCGCCAGCTGGCCGGCAATTCCGCGACATCGTCGGTTACGACGTCGAGCATGCCGGGCGGAAGCTCCGGTCGTTCCAATGTCGTACAGATCGGCAAGCCGAAAAATCTCGACGCCAACATTACGAGCATTATCCATGAAATCGGCGTTCCGGCGCACATTAAAGGTTATCAGTATTTGCGCGAAGCGATCACGATGGTCTACAACAACATCGAAATCCTCGGCGCCATCACCAAGACGCTCTACCCGGCTATCGCGGAGAAGTTCAAGACGACGCCTAGCCGCGTCGAACGGGCCATCCGCCATGCGATCGAAGTCGCCTGGACGCGGGGCAACATCGATTCGATCAGCCATCTGTTCGGCTACACGATCAACATCGCGAAGTCGAAGCCGACGAATTCGGAGTTCATCGCGATGGTGGCCGACAAGCTGCGGATCGAGCATAAGGTGAGCTAAAAGACTTGAGGTAAACCATAAAGGGATTCCCTTATTGTAGGCGTTATCCAGCAGCTCTCGAATAAACACCGCCCCCATGCGACGGTCCCGAAACTGTCGACGGAGGGCGGTGTTTTTGTTGGCTTGCCGTTTAGGGCAGCAGCATCTTCACGATCTCGTCCATCTGCTGGCTGATGGCGAGCGGATCGTAGGGCCAGAAGATGTCGGTATCGAGCTTGTGGACCTTGCCGTTTTTGACGGCGGCGATGGATTGCCAGAGGCCGCCGGATTCATCGAAGGACGCGCCGTTGGAGACATCCAGGAAAATGTGGTCTCCGGCGTACTCCGGAATTTTCTCGAGGGAGATTTCCAGCAGATCCTTGTTCTTGTCGATGATCTGCTCCTGGATGATCGACGGGGCCCTTAAGCCGAGATACTTATATAGAGTCAGCCCGCCGCGGTAAATGCCGCTTCCGTAAATGTAGTAGGTTTTATCGAAGGCTCCGACCAAGGAGAAGGTTTCGTTCCCGTTAAGAATGGGACTTAGCTTTTCTTTGGTTTCCTCGGTTTTGCGGTCGAACTCGGCCAGAATTTGTTCGGCTTCGTCCTGCTTGCCGAGCAGCTCCCCGAACAATCGCGTATCCTCGTGGACGTCCCCGATTTTGTCGTACGGAATAACGACGGTCGGAGCGATTTTGCTGAATGGCTCGTACAACGTCGGTTCGACGGTGACGATCAGGTCCGGTTGCAGCGACAGAATTTTTTCGACGGATGCGTTGTCGATGAAGCCCGTATCCTCGATGCCGTCCGTTAACCCGGCGAGATGGGGATACTCGATCTCCCAGCTCGTGCTCCCGATCGGCTTCACGTCGAACATGAGAAAATAGGGGAGAAGCCCCTGAGCGATAATGCGCTGAGGGTGAGCAGGAATTTCCACGTCCCCCATGATGGTGCCGAACGTTCTTGTCGCTTCCCCGGCGGAATTGTCCGTATGGTCTGCCGGGCTCCCGGAAGAGGCCGGGCTCGAAGCCGGAGCTTCCGAAGCCGAGCTTGCGGACGGAGCCGCGCTCGTCGCAGATTCGGACTTGTCCGCTCCGCACGCGGACAACAACAGCATGGCGGCAATACATAGCGCCCATCCCAATCGATAGCGCTTGTCCAACTTAAATTTGAAATACATGGCTTGCGTACCCGCTCCTTTAATTGAGAATGATTCTCTTTATTAACTACCAACTCATTATAGCCAGCAGCCGGAGCGGGCACTATTTCACATTGTCGCGATATTTCCATGGATTTTCGTTGCATTTTAAGGAGGAGGGGTGTTCGCTAAAGCATAGGGGCCGCTTCAACCGCGTCCGCCAGCAGGGGAAGCTGTCTGTCCAGCGTTAATGCGTCATCGGCCCAAAAGGCGGACAGCGGCAGCCGATAGATACGCTTCTTGCGATAAGCTTCAAGCGAAGACCAGACCGGATGATCTTTGATATTCACATAAAACCGGTCGTAAGCGTCCTCGGAATCTCCCACGATGACAAACATATGATCCGCGCAATAATCGGGCAAATCGGCAAGGGGCAAACACAGCATAGTCTCCTTGTCCAACACGTCGCGTTTTATGGAATCGGGGGGAAGCCACCGGAGCGTGCGGTATAAGTTGCAGTTGCCCCGCGCCCCCAGCTGCCAGAGGATGATCTGCTCCGTGCCTCGCAGCTCGTAAAGCGCGACGGATTCAGTCGGAGGAATCAGCGCCTGCATTTGTCGTCTCCAAGCTTGACCACTTGCTTCGAAGTCGGCGATCCATCGTTCCGCGGCTTCCGCCCTGCCCACCACCCCGGCAAGCTGGCGCAGTTGTGCGAACGGATCGACGCCGAACGACGGAAAAAACAGCACGGAAGCCACTCGTTCCAGCTGCTGAAGCTTGCGAGCATTTTGAATCAGCGTGTACTCGGGGATAAGAAGGAGATCGGGACGAAGCGCACTCAGCAGCTCGAGATCCTCGAACTCGAAGCAATCGGCGGTGCCGCCGGCGAGCAGCTCCCGGTGCAGCACGGCCGCCGTATTCCATGGCGCCAGCGAGGCGGCGACCGGCTGAATGCCTACGGCGAGCAGATTGCCGGCCTGCGTCATTGCGGCTACGCGCAGCGGCTCCCGGCGCAGCTGCTGGCGGTATTCGCTCGGCGACAGGCCGCAGTCCTGCTTGAATCGGCGGCTCAAATACAGCCCGCTAAGAAAACCGACCCGGTGGGCGATGGCGTCCAGCGTCATGTCGGAGGATAACAGCAAGATTTTGGCGCGATTGAGTCTGACCTTGGACAGAAAGGCGGAGAAGCTGTATCCGCTGTGCTGTTTAAAGGCCCGCGACAAATGGCTCGTATTAAACCGCCTGTCGCCGGCGACGGCATCCCGGTTCCAGTTACGTTCGCAATGCTTGAGCATCGCATGCATCGTCTCTTCGACCGCTTCCTGCGCGGAGGGACGGCTCAGCGGTTTCGTATTCATCTGCTTGGAAATATGCTGGACGAGCTCTTCGATGCAGCGGTCACAAGCATATTCGTCGAACGGAGACTCCACCTGCAGCCGGATCAATTGCCGAACGATTCCGGGTATGGAAGGCGGCAGCGGCTTCAGGATAAAGCCGTTGTTCGGCAGCTTCGTATAGTCCAGACAGTAAGTTAACGTATCGGTTGTTTTGTTTTGCAGCCGGTAGCTGTGAAAAAAGAGACCGTAAACCGCGCTTGCGCCTTTTCCGACAGGCTCCAGCGTAATGCTGGCCTGCGGCTGCACGTAAAGCAAATGCTTGCCGGTCAAGGCGTGGCGCTTGCGGTTGAAATAAACGTTGGCCCTGCCCTCGGTGTAGAGCAGCAGGGCGCATTCGGTTTTGACCGTAACGGGAGCAGAATTCTGCTTCCATTCCCATATCCGCGCGGACGAGAATTTGTTCATAGCGGCATAAGCTCCTGCATTGTTAATTCTACTATTGTAGCAATTTCGCGGAAAATAAACAGGGCCCCGTGAAAGGGACGATTTTCGCGCAATGCGAAACGGGGCTTCGCTTAACCTCCTCTGTGGGTCTGCTTATACTCCCTGGGGCTTAGCCCGGTGAGCCTCTTGAACGTGTTCGAGAAATAGGAGGCGTCGCCGAAGCCGACCCGCGTTGCGATTTCAAGTACGATATAATCCGTCTCCATCAGCAGTTGCCGGGCCTTATCGATTCTCAGCCGGGTAAGGTAGTCGATCAACGATTCGCCGATTTCTTTCTTGAACAAGCGGCTGAGATAACTGGCGTTCATGTGGAATTGTTCGGCGAGCGATTCCAGCGAAATTTTCTCCTCGTAACAAGCGGCGATGTAATCGACGATTTTGCCGATAACCGCATGCTGCGAGACGGCCTGGCGAAGCTTGGGTGCGTTCTCGGCGGCATCGGCAGCGAGTCGGTCCAGCGCTTGCCGGTACAGGGCAGGCAGCTCCGCGGGGTCGCCGCTCACGTCGCTGAGTCCGATGACAACGGACAAGCCGTTTCCCGATGCGGTCGCCTGCAAGGTCTGCTCGAAATGCGCGCCGGCTGCTTCGAAGCCGGCGTCTCCGCCCTGCTCCCCGAAGCGCGGAATCGCGCACAGGCTCTTGTCGTCCACGTACAGCAGGTACGGGCGGTAGCGTCGAAAAGCAAGCTCGTACAGTCTGGAAACGGCTTGCAAATACCGCATCCGTTCCTCGGCATCCGGCTCCCGCTCCGGGCCGGGAGAGCGGCGCAGCTTGAGCAGCATGATCCGGTAGCGGCCCAGATCAAGTCCGAGATCGGCCGCTCGGGCTTTCAGCTCTCCGGGATCGGAGACGATTCGGCGGATGGCGTCGAGCAGCAGCTTGCCGCGGATTTCGCGGCGGTCGTCGTCGATCTGCCGCTCAAGCCGCTCCACCTTCCGGAATTGCTCCCGTTCCCGCTCGATCAGGGCAATGGCTTTGCGAACCGCCTCCGTTACCTGCTCGAGCGGATTCGATTTGACGATAAAGTCGACGACTCCGTACTTGATGGCCGACTGCGCGTAGGAGAACTGGGCATGACCGGTCAGAATGATCAGCTTGACCCCGGGATGGCGGCTCTGCGCGAATTCCGCCAGCTCGATGCCGCTCATGCCCGGCATGCGGATGTCGGCCAGCACGATGTCGACGGGCAGGGTATTCAGCAGGCTTCTGGCCTGCAAGCCGTTGTCGGCGATCGCGACGATCTCGCAGCCGAGCGAGCTCCAGTCGATGAAGCTTTTCAGGCCGTCGCGGATGATCGGCTCGTCGTCGGCAATCATCACTTTGTAGGTCATCGTTCGTCACCTCTGTCCAGCGGGAGAGTTACCGTTACCCGCGTGCCTTGCCCGATCGCGCTGCGGACGGTCAGCCCGTAATCGTCCCCGTACAAATACCGGATGCGCTTGTGCGTATTGACCAGGCCGATGTTGGAATGGTTCGGCAGCGGCGGAGCGGAGAGAGCGGCGCCGTCCAGATCGAGTACGCGGGCGTCGAAGCCGACTCCGTTGTCCTCGATCTCGAACACGAGCTCTCCGGCTCTCTCCTGCGCGCTGATGCGAAGCAGGCAGCGTCCGATTTTGCTTTCCAGGCCGTGTACGATCGCGTTTTCCACGAGCGGCTGCAGGCACAGCTTCGGGAGGTAGTACTCTTTCACGCGCTCATCGATGCCGCCGCGGTCGATCTCGATTTTATTCCCGAATCTCGCCTGCTGCAAATACAAATAAAAATCGACGTTTTGCAGCTCGCTGCCGACGGTCGTCTTGTCTCCGGGACCGCTGTAGATGGACGATTTCATCAGCTCGCTGAGGGAAGAGACCATGTTGTATACTTCCTCGTCTCCGGACATTTTGGCTTTCCAGCCGATGGACAGCAGCGTATTGAACAGGAAATGCGGATTCATCTGAGCCTGCAGCGATTTCAACTCGGCCTCCTTGATCAGCAGCCGTTTCTGGTACACTTCCTGGATCAAATATTTGATTTGCCTCGTCATTTCGTTGAAAATCCGGCTTAACTTGCTCAGCTCGTATTCCTTGAAATCTTCCATCCGGATGTCGTAGTTGCCTTGCTGCACCGTCTCGATTTTGCGAATCCAGCTCGTAATTTGCCGCGATACCCGGGACGACAGCAGCAGATGAATGACGAGCAGCAGCGAGAAGAACAGCAGGAGCAGCATCAAATAGTTGCGAATGCCGGCAATCAGCTCGGCGAATACTTCGTCCTTCGGAATCGCGATGACGGTCGTCAGCCCGCGGCTGCCGATGTCTCTGGCGGAAGCCAGATAGGTTTCTCCGTCGATGACGATTTCCTCGAAGGCTGCTGTCCGGCTCAGACGAGCGAGCTGCTGGGGTGCGAACCGGCCGAGCAGGCTTTTGTCCGAATGTGAGAGGAAGACGCCGTTCCGATTCATAACGGCTCCGAAAGAACGTTCGGATTGCAGCGCATTGCTGTAAATACGCGACAGCACCTCCTCGTCGATGCCAAGCACGATCATCCCTTTGAACTGCACCCGATAAATATCGTAAAAATCTCGGGCGTAATACAGCATCCCGTTCTCTTCATCTGGAGGGACGAGGCGATTGATCCGTTCGTTCCCCCCGATCAGCGAACGAACCTCGGCCCAGGACAGGCCGACCGTCTGTACCATGCTTTTGTTCCGATCCTCGTTGTTGTACGAGAAATTGTTGTAATAAATGTTGTTGTAATCGTAAAAATAGCTCGTCTCCTCGTCGATGAACACGTAGATGGACTGCAGCAGCTTGCTGTTCCACGGATAGTTGAAGTAGAGGAAGCTCTGCATGCGCAGATCGATCTGCTCGTTGGCCCGAAGCTTGTCTTCTCCTGCCAGCTGCAGCTTATCCACATTGTCCCGGAACAGCGGATCGCTGATCAGATTGAAGTAAGTGTTCTCGATCAAGTCGATCTGCGCGGACAGGTTGAGATAGATATTTTCGCTTAATCGTTCGAATTCCTTGTAATTGTTGTCCGTCAAAATCGAATCGACGACACGGATGAAGTAGAAGCCGATGACCAGCGTCGGGATCATGATCATCAGCAGGGAGAACGTCAGCATTTTCCGCTTCAGCGAATAATTCCAGATGGCATCCCAGAGTCGGACGAGCAAGCGGGCATAGGTCATGATGGAGCGCCTCCGGCAGAAAGGTATAGGCTACAGTATTGGCTGCAAGATCTCCAACTCCTCTATTCAACGGCATAAAACACAAAATCGCAACGAAAAGTAAAAATCCCTCAACTTTATGAAAGCGAGTGCATGCTTTCAGTGCCAAAACGTAAAAATATTGAATGTCCAAGTCAATTCCATCCCTTCTCTTCGGGGGGCGGATCGTTTAACCTGAAACTGTAATCGCTTGCAGGCCTGCCGCGATACTTCATTCGATCACAAAAAGGGGAGCTCATCATGGCACAAACGATACGCTTGCGTTCGCTGCTGACGGCGGCGGCAATGGTTCCGATGCTTGCACTGGCCGCCTGTGGCGGCAATTCCGGCAGTTCCGCCTCGCCCGAGCCGGGCGGAAGCGCGGCTCCGGGGGAAGCAAAGGTATCGATACAAGTATTTACCGAATTCGTCGGTTCCCATCCGTTCGCGCCTTATTGGAAGCAAAGATTGCAGGCGTTCAAGGACGAGCATCCGAATATCGACGTGAAAGTCGAGGAGATCGCCGGAGCGGGCAACAACAGCATGGACGGCAAGCTCAAGGTGCTGATTTCCTCCGGAGAACTGCCGGACGTGTTCCTGACGAACGACAAGGATATGATCGAGATCGCCAAAAACGCCAACCTGCTCACCGATCTCAAGCCGATGCTCGATCAGGACGCGGACTTTAATGGGCAGCTGGATCAGGGCGATTTGGAGGATTGGAACAACGGAACGGAGCATGTGTACGGCATTTCGAGTCACAAAGATTTTTACGGCTATTTCTACAACAAGGAAATGTTCGAGAAAGCAGGCATTACGCCGGCCGGAACGTGGGACGAATTTTTCGCCAATCTCGAGAAGTTGAAGGAGACGGGGGTCGCTCCGCTCTCCCTGGAGACGAAAAACGTGTTCGTATCCAGCAGCATGCTGCTGGCGCTGACCGGCACGCAAAGCGCCGAGGGCAACCGGTTTGCGTTGACCCCTTCGCCGGGCAGCTACGAGACGCCCGAGTTTATCGAAGCGGCCAAACAGTTGCAGAACATGTACATGAACTACACCACGAAGGATGCCATCGGCGGAGATTACGCGGTGGCCCAGAACAACTTCTTTAATGAGAAGACTGCTATTTTCTCCACGGGAACGTGGGACATTTCGCTCATTCGGGACGGCGCGCCGGAAGGCTTCGGAGACAAGGTCGGCGTGGCGATGTTCCCGAACAACGGCATTTTCTCGTTCCCGGCGTACGCGTGGTTCAGCGGCTCCAAAGACGATGCGAAGGCGAAAGCCGCCTACGAGTTCATCAAGCATTTCAATAATAAAGAGGACCAGGGCGTCCGTCTGGAAATGCTGGACTTCATGCCGGTGGATACGAGCATCAACCTGAGCGAATACGAGGTCGATCCGCTGCTGCAGGATTACATCAACATGAGGGACGACGTTCAATATCGGATGATGTCTCCGTGGCGGGTGTATCAATCCAGCGTCTCGGCGATCATTTCGCAGGAGCTGGCCGCATTGGGGACAGGCGCATCCACACCGGAGCAGTTCGCCAAGCGGCTGACGGAAGCGGCCAACAAGTAAGTCCGGCGGCGCTTAACGGGGCTGTCTTCTGAGCGAGGGGGATAACGCCCGCGGGAAGGCGGTCCCGTCGGGACGCCGGGGAGAATGGAGAGAACGCGGATGCACTTACGACAAAAAGGGTGGATATGGACGTTTCTGGCGCCGACGCTGCTGCTGTTTGCCGCGTTTTACGCGTATCCGATCGCCACGGTGGCGATTTCGTCCTTCACGGAATGGCGCCTGGCGTCGGCGATGACGTACGTCGGTCTCGACAATTACAGAAGCCTGCTGACGGACGGGGAGTTCAAGAAGGCGCTGGTGAATACGCTTGTATGGCTGCTGGCGCATTGGACGATCTACGTGGGCATGGGGCTGCTCGTGGCGCTGCTGACCGCGAGGAAGACGCGCTTTTCCCGCTTTGTGAGAACGGTGTATCTGATTCCGAACATGCTGCCGATTGCCGCGGTTGCTTTTCTGTTCTATATCGTGTTCAATCCGGCGATCGGGCCGATCAATGGCCTGCTGGAGCTGGTCGGGCTGGATCAGCTGGCGCTGAACTGGTATCAGGATACGAGAACGGCGTTCTGGACGGTGACGTTCACTTCGGTCATTTACGGGGGCATTTTGACACTGCTTATCTCCGCGGAGCTGGCGTCCATTCCGGGTGAAATTATCGAATCGGCGAAAATGGACGGAGCGGGCGAGCTTCGGACGGTTTTTCATATTACGCTGCCGCTGCTGCGGAACGTGATCGGAACGGCGATGATTTTGACGACGGTGAATGTCCTCAAATCGTTCGAAATCATCTACTTGACGACCGTAGGGGGACCGGGCAACGAGACGATCAATTTGCCGATTCTGATCTACCGGGCGGCGATGAACAACAATCATTTGAGCTATTCCAACACGCTGGGCACGGTTACCATTCTCATCGGCATGATCAGCATACTGATCATTACCCGGGTGTTCAGGATGGGACGGTCCGACTATTGAGACCGGAAGGAGCGCAAGCCAAATGCCGATAGGAAAATATGCGTTGGGATTCATTCGGCGGCTGTTTCTGGCGCTGGTCGTCGTGATTTCCCTTGTGCCGATCTTGTGGACGCTGCTATCCTCTTTCAAATCCAATCAGGAAATATTAACCTCGTCCTTCTCGCTCCCGCGCGCGTTCGGCTTCTCGAACTATACCGGGGCGTTCGGCAATTTGCCGCTGGCGGCTTACTATTCGAACAGCCTGGTGATCTCGGCGGCGTGCATATTGCTGAGTTTGCTGGTATTCAGCATGTCGTCTTACGTGTTCGCGAGATTCCAGTTCCGGCTAAAGGGGCCGCTCTACGCGATGCTGTCGATGTCGCTGCTCATTCCGGTGACGGCGATCATTTTTCCGGTATACGTGTTCGTCAAGGAGATCGGGCTTTATGATACGAAGCTCGGCTTGGTGCTGGTCTATACGGCGCTGGCGATGCCGGTCGTCATCTACATTATGAGAAGCTATTTTCTGACGATTCCGCGGGAGATCGAAGAGGCCGCGTATATCGACGGAGCAGGTTTTCTCGGAACGTTCGCGAAAATCATTTTGCCGCTGTCCGCGCCGGTGATGGCCAGCGCCGCGGTGCTCATTTTCCTGACCGCCTGGAACGATTTCCTGTATGCGCTCATCTTGACGACCGGGGACAGCTCGCGCACCGTCCCGGTGGCGCTGGCCGCTTTCCAGAGCATGTACGGGAGCGATTACGGGCAGCTGTTCGCGGCGTCGATCGTTATCGTGCTGCCGAGCATCGTGCTCTTCCTGCTGCTGCAGCGCAAAATCGAGAGCGCCCTGATCGCGGGAGCGGTAAAAGGATGAGCGGCGGTGAAGAGGCGCGCGGCATTACGGCGACGGGCGGGGGAGCGAAAGGCCGCGACAAGCTTGTTGAAAGGAGCGGAACGATGATTCCCGATTTCGTAAACAAGGAAGCTTTGACCGAACTGATCGACCGGATCGTCGATCGCACGTTCAAAATGGATTTTACTTGGGATTGGCCCGGCGGAGTCGCCTATTTCGGAGTGGCCGAAGCCTACGAGGCGACGGGCAACGCTTCGTATTTGGAGAAGCTTCGCAACTGGGCGGACGAACGGCTGGAGGAAGGGCTGCCGCCCTTTACCGTTAACGCCATGGCGGTCGGCCACCTGCTGTTGACGCTGCATCAGGCGACCGAGGACCGCCGCTATTTGGAGGCGGCAGAGCGGATGGCCGATTATTTGCTGAAGGAAGCGCCCCGGCTGCCGAACGGGGTGTTCGAGCATACGGTCGGCGAAGGGTTCAAATTTCCCCAGCAGGCTTGGGTGGACACGATGATGATGGCCGGATATTTCCTCGTCCGCATCGGCTCGCGGCTGCAGCGAAGCGATTATTTGGAGGAAGGGCTGAGGCAGTATCACGGGCATGAGGAGCTGCTTCAGGACGGCACGACGAATTTGTATTACCACGGCTGGGACGAAGCGAGCCAGAGCCATCTGTCGGCCGTCTTCTGGGCGCGCGGCAATGCCTGGGCGGCGCTTACGATGGCCGGGGCGCTCAAGCATGTCAAGGTGCAGCACCCTTCGTACATGATGATCGACGGCTCGCTGCGCGACCAACTCAGCGCGCTGGTTCGGCTGCAGGACGAGACGGGCCTGTGGCCCACCGTGCTGAACGATCCCGAATCGTATGCGGAGACGTCGGCTTCCGCCGGCATCGCCGCCGCTCTGGCCAGCCGGGGCGCGCTGTATCGCAGACAGACGGAGCGGGCGCTTGCCGGCATCGTCGCCCGCGTGGCCGAGGACGGGACGGTGACCGGAGTGTCGGCGGGAACCGCTGTCATGGACGACGCGGACGGTTATAAGGGCATATCGGTGAAAAGAATCCAGGGCTGGGGACAAGGGCTGACGCTGGCTTTCCTGTCCCGGCTGCTGAAGACGGAGGGATAACGATGGCGGTCAATTTTCCACTGCTGGACGATCCGAGCTTTCGTTTTTTGCGGGAGCCGCTGGAGAATTCGGAGTTCGGACTTTCCTTCCTGCACGGGCGATTCGCGTCGGAGGACTTGTTAAGCTGGCGGGATGAAGCGCGGGCATTTATTGCGCAGCAGCTGCTTGTCGAACAGACGTCCGTGCCGCCGAACGTCGAGTTTGACGAAGAGGAGGATTTCGGCGATTACGTCCGGCGCCGGCTCAGCTTCGATAGCGCGCCGGGCATTCGGGTTTCCGCGTATTTGCTCGTGCCCAAAGGGCTGACGGCTCCCGCGCCGGCGGTCGTCGTGCTGCACGATCACGGCGGCATGCAGTATTGGGGCAAGGAAAAGGTGGTCGAGCACCGCGAGCCGCACCCGGTGCTGGCCCGCTTTATCGACGGCGCGTACGGGGGACGGCCGCCCGCTTCTGAGTTGGCCAAGCGAGGTTATGTCACTCTGGTGGCGGATAATTTGTTTTTCGGGGAGCGCCGTTTCCGAATCGAGGAACTGGCCGAGTTTCACGGCGAGCTGGGCGTCTTCGAGCCCGAATCGGAGGCTTACATTCGTGCCTACAACGAGATCCAGTTCAACCGGATCGAGGCGGAGCTGGCCAAAGCGATCTCTTATTCGGGGGGAACCGCGGCCGGCATTTGCCTGCGGGACGACAGAGCCGCCGTGAGCGTGCTGAGCGCGATGCCGGAAGTCGATCCGCAGCGGATCGGCTGCATCGGCCTGTCGATGGGCGGGCACCGGTCCGGCTGGCTTGGCGCCCTGGACGATCGGATCAAGTGCGCGGTCGTCGTCTGCTGGATGGCGCGGCACCGGGAGATGGTCGCCCGGCGCATCGCCAATATTCACTGGATGTGGAACGTGCCGGGACTGTATCGCGCGATGGATTATCCGGACGTCGTCTCGCTGTGCGCGCCCAAGCCGCTGATGGTCATTCACGGCAAGCGTGATACGCTGTTTCCGGAACGCACAGGCGAGCGGGCGATCGAGCTCGTGGCCGGCGTATACGTCAAAGCGGGCGTGCCCGAACGGTTTACGCCCGCCTTGTACGATTCCGTCCACGAATTCAATGCCGCGATGCAGGCAGATGCATACGCCTGGCTGGACGATCGGCTTTAAATCTGAGCATTGACCTTGCCGAACAAGCGCCAAAACATCGTTCCGCTGTCTGCCGGCCATCGTCGAATGGCCGGACAGATCGGCTTTTCCTGCGTTGTCCCTCCTCGTCTTTCCTCCAACCATTCGAATGCGATTTAATTGCTCACAGCAAGCACGCGCACTCGCCGCAAATTTGGGAAAAAATTTAGGAGCCTTTAAGGTTTATTTCTGAAAATCTGGTATAGTGAATGAATGGTTGTCCATAAAAACGAGGGGGAATTGTGGGAATGAGCGATAACAAAGAAAATGATCTTCAAGATAAGGAAGAACAACCATTAACAAATGAATCGATCGAAAAGGAGCTGGAGGAAACCGCTGCTCCGCATTCGGCGGTCGAGCTGGGTAAGGCGCGCGAGGTAGTCTTGCCGACTGGCGGAGCGCCGGCATTGGCTAACGCGGGAAGCGCGGCTGCGCCGGCTCGCGGGTCCTCCGCCGTCATCGTGCCATGGGCGATCGCGGCGATCGCGATTGTCGTGCTCGTATTCGTCCTGATTCGCAATACGTCGAGCGCCGCGGGCGATGAGACGATTGGGGAAATGGACGGCTATACGATCAAAAAGACGGACATCTACGACGAGGTGAAAAACCGGCTGGGCGAAGATCAATTGGTGGCCCTGATCGACGATATCGCCCAAACGAAGATTATCGAGCTGGAATCGGAGAAAGCCGGCGTTGCGGTGAGCGACGAAGATGTTCAGCGCGAGCTGGAAAACTTCAAAAAGGCTTACGGGTTCGAGACCGACGAAGATATGAACGCCGCTCTGATGCAGGCCGGAATGTCCATGGAGGATCTCAAGGACACGCAAATTTTGCCGAATCTGAAAATCAAGCTGCTCTTCGAGAGCTCGCATCCGGTAACCGAGGATGAGCTGAAGGCGTATTTCGAAGAAAATAAAGATTCCACCTTCGCCACGACTCCGAAAGAAATCAAGGCTTCGCACATTCTGGTGAACACGCAGGAAGAAGCCGAAGCTGTGCTCGCGGAATTGAAGGGCGGCAAGGATTTCGCCGCGCTTGCGAAGGAGAAGTCGCAGGATCCGGGCTCCAAGGATCAGGGCGGGGATCTCGGATTTTTCGGCCGCGGCGTGATGAACCAGCGTTTCGAGACGGCTGCGTTCGCGCTCGCCAAAGGCGAGACGAGCGAGGTCGTAGAAGCGGACAACGGCTTCCACATTATCAAAGTAACCGATATTCAGGAAGCGGTCGTTCCCGAATACGATACGGTGAAACCGGACGTTAAGGAAGCATATTATAGCGAGAAGATGAGCACGGATGCAGTCGCATGGCTTGCCGAGTTGAAGACGGATCGCAACTATAAAAATTTGGTTGCCGCAGATCAGGAAGCTTCGGCCCCGGTGGCCTCGGCTCCGGCAAGTCCGGAAGCTTCGCAGCCAGCGGAATAACGCAACCGGCTAACCCGACAGCCGTCCCTCTCTTACGGAGGGGCGGCTGTTTATTTTATCGATAAGGCCTAAAACTTAAAAATTACCTTAAGCCTTCCTTAAGAAGTGTAAAACCTGCCTTCAACTGCGGACAGGAAGCGGACGAATACGGTATAGTGGGAAGGATAAGACGACGGATTAATTCGCAAGCGAAACAAAGGAGCAGCTGGAAACATGTCCAAATCCATTCTAATCGTCGACGACGACCGCGAAATCGCCAACCTGATCGATATTTATTTGCGCAACGAAGGCTTCGATACCGATCAGGCGCACGATGGAGAGGAAGCTCTGAGCAAGCTGCAAAGCCGGAGCTTTCATTTGCTTGTGCTCGATATTATGATGCCCAAGATGGACGGGATGGAAGTGTGCAGGCGCGTTCGGGAGACCGCGTCGATTCCGATCTTGATGGTGAGCGCCAAAGCGGAGGATATGGACAAAATACTCGGCCTAATGACGGGAGCGGACGATTACGTCGTTAAGCCGTTTAATCCGCTCGAGTTGGTCGTAAGGGTCAAGACGCTGCTCAGACGGGCGTACCAGTACGGAACGCAGGCCGCGTCTGCGGCGGATGAGGACGGCACGATCAAAATCAACGAGCTTACGATCAGCAAAACGACTCATACGGCCGAAGTCGACGGACGGGCGATTCACCTGACCTCGACGGAGTTCGGGATTTTGCATCTGCTGGCGAGCAATCCCGGCCGCGTGTTTTCTGCGGAAGATATTTTTCAGCAGGTGTGGAAAGAAAAATATTTCGAATCGAATAACACCGTCATGGTTCACATTAGCAAACTAAGGGACAAGCTTGAGCAGGAGATGGGACGGAAGCTGATCACGACCGTATGGGGGGTAGGCTATAAAATTGAGATCTAGCATCGCGGCCCGCATGGCGTGGAGACTCCTATGGCAAATCGTGCTCAGCGCAGTTCTTGCGGTCATCACTTGTTATTTGTCCATTATTATTTTGGAGAGAATGACGCGGGACAACGATACTCAGCGCTCGTTTCTGCGCGGTCTGTATTATACGTTTGGCGAGACTCCGCTTATTCTGCTCGGCTGCTTCATTCTGTTTATTATCTATATGGTGCTGCTCAATTGGAGGAGATTCAGCTATTACGACAAGCTGAGTCAGTCCGTCGAGCATATTGCGCTTAAAGGGAATTTCGACGATCAAGTTCCCGTCAAGATGAACAACGAAGTTTCCTTGCTGGCCCATAATGTGAATTTGCTCGTGCTGGAGCTTAAGCGATCGCTGGATGAAGAACGAAAGGCCGAGCAGACGAAGAATGAACTGATCACGAACGTATCGCACGATCTGCGCACGCCGCTGACTTCGATTATCGGGTATCTGGGCCTCATCGAACAAGATCGCTACAGGGACGAAGTAGAGCTGCGTCACTATGTGCAGGTCGCTTACGCCAAGTCGGAACGGCTAAACGTTCTGATCCAGGACCTTTTCGAGTATACCCGAATGAGGCACGACGTCATCCCGCTGAGGCGTCAAGCCTTTAATCTTGTCGAAATGATGAACCAATTGCTTGTCCATTATCGCTTATCGCTGGAAACGGCCAAGGTGACCGGCAAGCTGATCTCTAATGTGACCGAATTGCAGATCGAGGGCGATCCGGATAAGCTGGTTCGCGTGTTCGAGAACCTGCTCATCAACGCGATTAATTACGGAGCGTCCGGGGGGAGAGTGGACATCTACTTGAACAAACTGAACGAAGCCGTGGTCGTAGAGGTCGTCAACTACGGAGAAGCGATCCCCGATGCGGACTTGGCGCATTTGTTCGAGCGCTTCTATCGCGTGGACAAATCGCGGACGGAGCACGAAGGAGGATCGGGGCTGGGGCTGGCCATAGCCAAAGGCATCGTGGATAAGCACGGAGGTACGATTACGGTGACGAGCGACGGCGATAGCACGAATTTCCGCGTACGACTCCCCTTGACGCAGCCTGGTCCGGCGGCGCAAGCTTCTCCCGAGCAGCCGTCTTAAGAGAATCTTATGATTTGCTTTTCAATTGTTTTAAAAGTTTCCTTTACAATATAAAGGGTAATGAAGATAAAAGGACCAGGACGGGGATACGGGGGAAGGTGTCAAGATGATGGACTATAGCAATCGAGTGGAAACTTTGAGGGCGGTCGAAGTGCACTGTTACTCTTTATGCATCCATATTTTGGTCGAAGAGGCGCTGGCTTGGAACGCATGCCGCTTGACGTTGATCGATCTGTTTCAGGACAAGCGATTCGGAAGCTTGGACGAGTCGGAACAAAATCGGCTGGTTCGCATGAAAGCGATCGCAAGGTCGATGGAACTGGCTGCGAGCAGAACGGAAATGAACAAGGGGGAAAAACGAGGCATAGGCTCTGTCACCCTGGGGAGATAGAGCCCGGTTAAATGCAGCGATAAGGCTAATCAATCGGAATTGGCATCCTGAGGAGAGTTGCCGTCATTCGTTTGCGGCGTTCTCTGCGGTCGGGGCGGACGCGGAACTTTCGGCCGAAAACGCGAAGACAAGTAATTATGCTTGCGGTCCCGGAAGAAAATCCAACCCCCGATAAAGCCGATGCCGATCAGAAAAAGGATCGCTCCGCCGATAAACATCCCCCAAGCGAAGTCCGGGGAGCTATTGTTAATATCGCCAATTTTTGCGAAGTAGTCGTATACTGCGTCTTTCATAAGCAAAAAGCCATAGGCGGCCGCAATACCGGGGATAACCAGCATCATTATAGCGATTAGCCGCTGAATAAGCAGTTTCATAGGATGATGAAGTCCTCCTCCTTCCCATCTCCTAATCATACCTACTTTCTAGGGATTTGTCCATGAATGCGTAACCAATCCCTCTTTCCCTCGTCTTTGCGACTATCCCACGTGTTTGTCGCTATTCCGCGTATTTGTCGCTATCCCCGTGACTCAGGCCGATTACCGCTTAAATTTTATTTTTTTGGCTCCCCATTCCTCTCTGTCCTCTATACTCCCGTACTCTTGGATTCCTGTAATCCTGAATTCTCCTGAATTCCTGTACTCTCTTCAATTCCTGTACTTTCCTGAATTTCTCTACTCCTCATATTTAACTCCATTTGCGGGTATCCCCGTGGCTCAGGAAGTGGCTATCCGGCATATAAATTATGATAAATATCACCTATATAAGTATAAAATACGCAAGGAATAGGGTGGGCTGTTTTTTGATGCTAAGCTATCCCCGCCGCTCAGTTCACATGCAAACCTCGTAGCAGCCAGGGTTTCACGTTAGGAAGCCTAGTCTCTTCGGTTAGAATTTGACGCAATAACCTCCGCCTATGCACCAGGACAAAGAAGTTACCCTGTTTGTTGAGATGGATTTCTTGCGGAACGAAGCAATCGGCTCGAACGGCCGTTGGCCGTGGGTTTCGTAAGCTCGGGATAAGTAATCGCGGGAGAGTGAAGACAATCGGCAAGCAATTGGATGTATAGGGTGGAACGACTGCGATTGTAGTAATAACAAAATTGATTAAGGTAAGCTTGCAGATGTTTGGGACCTATGCCCAGAAATACTCTGGCGATCCACCATGTTACGTCGTAACCCATCCAGGCCAGCTTTTTGTTCATGTCGCGTCCATACCTTCGGGTAACGATCGTATTTTTCACGTCGGCAGGGTTTACATGTTCGCGAATAAAAGGGGCCGTATCCGGGCAATCGTATTTGTCTTTTAACGGAGCTTTCGATTGAAGTTTAATAACGATGGGACTCAAAACGCCGTTATTCGAATCGGAGGCGCCGACGAGCAGCGGTTGCTCTTGTTGATGCCAGTCGAAGGAGGGAGTCAGGCGTTTGCAATAAATCGTGTCCGAAACGCGGACAATTCCCGAAAGCAATCGGTTGGATTCCCTTAGAGACATCGCTCGGCGGATTTTATGGCAGATAAGCCAGGCGGTTTTGTAGGTGACGTTGATGGCTTCGGAAAGTTGGCGGGCATTGATGCAACGCGGTTGTGCATGCAAATAGATTGCCTGGAACCAGCGGTGAAGAGGAGTTCGGCTTCTTTCCATGATGGTGCCGGCGATTAAAGAAGTTTGAGTATGGCAGGCCCGGCATTCGTACAGCGGAATTCGGCGGGTAGGAATGAGATAAAACTGCCGGTGATCGCAATGCGGGCAGCGAAAACCGTCGGGCCATTTCAACTCGAATAGAGGGGAGAAGCAATCCGCTTCCTCCTTATAGATGGAGCAAAACTTTTGGAATTTTTCCGCAGCTTCTTTCAGACTCAAAAAAATCTCCTCCCTACCCCAGCGAACTTATGTTCTCTTTTTATTATACCAAACATTTGTTCTTATTTAAATGATTTTTGAATATGAATTGATAATAATTTTTGCGAGAGCGTGGAATGTCGTCGGATGACTCCCGAAATGAGGATGCACAGGCGTTTGACGCTTTCTTTCTGAGTTGCGGGGATACCGGCAAAGCCTGTAGGAAAACAGCAACAAGGCGAGACCATTTGGCGAAATGTGGAAAAAAGGAGGTGCGGGAGGGGGAAACTGATTGAAGGGGATGGTTGAGTGGAAAATTTTGGAATATAGAAGAGGAAAAAAGGGGCGTCTGAGCAAAAGGGATAGCGGAAAAGAGAGGAGGCAGTGGGGAGGTGCAAAGATAAGCTGACGGAAGGGGATAGCGGCAAAAAGAGGGGCGGAGGAGGGTATGCACTAAGACTAACTGACGGAAGGGGATACCGGAAAATAGGAAGGAAAACGAGAGGCGAGGGCGAAAAACGGAGCAAACTGATCGGAGGGGATACCCGCGAATGCGCCGAAAAGGCCGCGGAGGCCGACCGGGTCCTTTGTTCCGTCCGCGAAAAAAAGGTACAATGGGAACGTGAGCTTACATACGGAGGGGAAACTATGCCAATCGAAGTCGATGTCGCCATCTTGGGCGGAGGGCCGGGAGGCTATACGGCTGCGGTGAAGGCGGCGCAAGCCGGACTTAGCGTCGTCGTGATCGAAAAGGACAAGCTGGGAGGGACTTGCCTGCATAGAGGCTGCATTCCTAGCAAGTCTTTGCTGAGAAGCGCGGAAGTATACGCGACAATCGGAGAAGCCGCATCCTATGGAATTCAAATAGCGGAAGGGACCGCTTCGGTGGATTGGGGAGCGGTGCTGAAGCGGAAAGACCATATCGTAGAGCAGCTTCACAAAGGGCTGCAGGCGCTGATGAAGCAGCACAAAATCGAGGTCGTTAACGGGAGCGGCCGCATTATCGGCCCGTCGATTTTTTCGCCGAAAAGCGGTGCGATCGCGGTTGAGCTGGCGGATGGGGAAGCGGAGACGATCGTGCCCAAAAACGTCGTGATTGCAACGGGGTCCCGGCCTCGCAAGCTCGAAGGGCTGGATTACGACGGAGAACGGATCGCGACAAGCGATGAAGCGCTGGCCTGGACGAGCCGTCCGTCTTCGATCCTGATCGTCGGAGGAGGCGTTATAGGAGTCGAGTGGGCGTCGATGCTCAGCGACTTCGGAACGAAGGTGACGATCGTCGAGGCGGCGGAACGGCTGCTCCCGACCGAGGACAAGGACATCGGCTCCGAAATCGCGAAGGCGCTGAAGAAGAGGGGCGTTACGATTCACACGGGTGCCTCGATTCAAGCGGAAAGCTGCCGTATGTCGGAGCAGGGGATCGAAATTCAGGCCGCGACGGCAAGCGGCGAAGCGGTCGCACTCGGCGCCGAGAGGATGCTCGTATCCGTCGGCAGAATCGGCAATGTCGAGACGCTCGGATTGGAGAACACCGATGTCAAGGCGGAGAAAGGCTTTATTAAAGTGAACTCCCAAACGCTGCAGACGGGAGAATCCCATATTTACGCGATCGGAGACTGCATCGGAGGCGTTCAACTGGCGCACGCGGCTATGCACGAGGCGGCGACGGCGATCGAGCATCTGACCGGGAACAAGCCGTCCAGGGCGGCCGATCGCGACGTTCCGCGTTGTATCTATTCCCGCCCGGAGGCGGCCGCGATCGGCTGGACGGAGGAGAACGCAAAAGCGGAAGGCTTCCAGGTGCGGACGGCCAAGCTGCCGTTGCGAATTTTAGGCAAAGCGCTGGTGTACGGGGAGAGCGACGGCTTTGCGAAAGTGGTCGCGGACTCGGCGACGGGGGATCTGCTGGGCGTTCACCTGGTCGGAGCGCATGCGACGGAGCTGATTGCCGAAGCTTCGCTCGCGAAGCTGCTGGATGCGATTCCGTGGGAGATCGGGAGAACGATTCACCCTCATCCGACGCTGTCGGAGGCGATGCAGGAAACGATGCTCGCGCTGGAAGGCAGCGCGGGACATGCCTGATCGCGAGCGATACCAGAAGGCTCAACCCGAAGGATGACGCATCCTTTCGGCGCCGAACAACTATCCGTTACGGAAAATTGTTCGGCGCAGCGGGTTGGGCGTTTCTTTTTGCTTGCGAGGGGAGTATAATAAGAATTAACTCCAAGTATTAAGACCAGGTTATAAAACTAAACCAAAGCAGGAGGACGCGCCCATGATGCATACTGGTTCCGTCCAGCGAACGCTTCGTCACGCCGAGCTTGGCCTCACGGACGAACGCGTAGTCGACATGTACAAGATGATGATGCTAGCCCGCCGTTTCGACGAACGCGGGCAATTGCTGCAACGCGCCGGCAAAGTCAATTTTCATATCTCCGGAATTACTCAAGAACCGTCGCAGGTCGCGATGGGGTTCGCGATGGATCTGGAACACGATTGGTTTCTTCCTTATTATCGGGATTACGGCTTCGTGCTCTCGGTCGGGATGACGGTCAAGGATCTGATGCTGTCGCTGTATGCCAAGGCAGAGGATCCGAATAGCGCAGGCCGCCAGATGCCCGGACACTTTGGGTCCAAGCGGCTTCGCATCGTGACGGGCTCCAGCCCGGTGACGACGCAGGTGCCTCACGCGGCCGGGTTGGCTCTGGCCGCCAAGATGCGGGGAGAGCCGTCCGTGGCGGTCGTCACGTTCGGGGACGGTTCAAGCAATCAAGGCGATTTTCATGAGGGCTGCAATTTCGCCGGAGTTCATCAGCTTCCGGTTATTTTCGTGTGCGAGAACAATCAATACGCCATCTCGATGCCTCTGGCGAAGCAGACGAGGGGGCGGATTTGCGACCGGGCGCTGGGTTACGGATTTCCCGGCGTGCGGGTAGACGGCAACGATACGTTGGAAGTGTACCGGGTGTTCAAGGAGGCGCGCGAACGCGCGGTCGCGGGCGAAGGGCCGACCCTGATCGAGATTATGACGTACCGGGTGACGGCGCACTCGACCTCGGACAACGATCTGGCCTATCGGACCAAGGACGAGGTGGACCTGCACAAGGGCAAGGACGGGCTGCCGGTGTTCAAGCAATATCTGGTCGACGCCGGTTTATGGTCGGAGGAGAAGGAAGCGGCGCTGCAGGCCGAGATCCGCGCAACGATCGACGAAGCGAACGAATATGCGGAGAAAGCGCCGTTCCAACCGACGGAGGATGCTTTCCGTTACGTATACGCAGAGGATAACGGGGAGGGCTACTGATGCCGGTAATCGAATATATCGAAGCGATCAGGCTTGCGATGAAGGAAGAGATGGAGCGGGATAACGACGTTTTCGTCATGGGCGAGGACGTCGGGCTCAAAGGCGGGGTGTTCGGCACGACGAGGGGGCTGCAGCAGCAATTCGGAGAGCTCAGAGCTCTGGATGCCCCGCTCGCGGAATCCGCGATCGCCGGCGTCGCAATCGGAGCGGCGATGGCCGGAATGAAGCCGGTCGCCGAAATGCAGTATTCCGATTTTATGTTTCCCGCGACCAATCAAATCATTTCCGAGGCGGCCAAAATCCGCTACCGTTCGAACAACGACTGGGATTGTCCGATCGTGATCCGCGCGCCGATCGGCGGAGGCGTATTCGGGGGGCTGTACCACTCCCAGTGTCCGGAGTCGGTGTTTTTCGGAACGCCCGGCCTCAAGATCGTCACCCCCGCTACGGCGTACGACGCGAAAGGATTGCTCAAGGCGGCCATTCGCGATCCGGACCCGGTCATTTTCTTCGAAAACAAAAAATGCTACCGGCTGATCTCCGACGAAGTGCCGGAGCATGACTATATCGTTCCGATCGGCAAGGCCAAGGTGATGCGCGAAGGAACCGATCTGACGGTTATCGGCTACAGCATGCCGCTTCATTTCGCGATGCAGGCCGCGGAGGAGCTGTCCCGGGAAAACGGGATCGAAGCCCACATTCTCGACTTGCGGACGATCCAGCCGCTGGACCGCGAAGGCATTCTGGAAGCGGCGGCCAAGACGGGCAAAGTGCTGATCGTGCACGAAGACAATAAGACGGGCGGGGTAGGCGCCGAGGTAGGGGCTCTGATTTCGGAGGAGCTGCTCTACGACCTGGATGCCCCGATCCGCCGTTTGTGCGGCCCGGATGTGCCGGCCATGCCGATCAACCCTCCTGGCGAGAAGCACTTCCTGCTGAACAAGGACAAGCTGAAGGCCGCGATGCTGGAGCTTGCGCGCTATTAAGCCGGTCACCGGATTTGAGAGGGGAATGGTATCAAATGGCTAAAAAGATTGTAGAAGTAATAATGCCCCAGCTCGCGGAATCTCTCGTCTCCGCGACTGTCGACCGCTGGCTTAAGCAGCCGGGCGACATGCTGGACATGTATGAGCCGATCTGCGAACTGATTACCGATAAAGTCAATGCCGAGCTCCCTTCCACTGTAAAAGGAAAGCTCGTTAAGCACCTCATCGGCGCGGGAGAAACGGTGGACGTCGGTGCGGCGATCTGTCTCGTCGAAGTGGAAGCCGATGCCGAGGTTCCGGCCGAGCAGCAAGACGGCGGCGCTTCGGCAACGTCGTCAAACGCGGCAATGGCAACGGCAGCGGCGCCGGGAACGACGTCGACCTCAAGGCCCGCGGCTGCCGCTTTGCCTGCGGCAGGGTTCGACGCCGCGGCTCCGATGCGCCATCGCTATTCCCCGGCCGTTCAGCGGCTGGCAGCCGAGCATGGCATCGATCTGAATCAGGTGAGCGGGACCGGAGAGGGCGGACGCATTACCCGCAAGGACGTGCTGGAGGCGGCATCCGGCAGCGCCGCCACGGGAGCGGCTCAGGCCGCTGCTCCAGTCTCAATGACGGTGCCGATCACGCCGATGGACCCGAAAATTCCGGTGCGTTCCTCGGGAATTCACCTGTCTCAGTCGCCGCGGATTCCTTCGGTCGAGGTGGAGGGGCAGGAGCTGCCCGGCCGCGGCGAATATTTTATCGACGTGACGCCCGTCCGCAACACGATCGCGACCCGAATGCGCCAAAGCGTCAGCGAAATTCCGCACGGCTGGATGATGATCGAGGTCGACGTGACGAATCTCGTCGTGCTTCGCAACAAGCTTAAAGACGAATTCCGCAAGCGCGAAGGCATCAATTTGACCTATATGCCGTTCATGATCAAAGCGGTCGTCAACGCGATCAAAGACTATCCGATCATGAATTCGGTATGGGCCGTGGACAAAATTATCGTGAAGCGCGATATTAACATCTCGCTGTCCGTCGGTACGGAGGATTCGGTCGTGACGCCGGTCATCCGCAACGCGGATCAGAAGAACATTTCCGGGCTCGTGCACGAGATCGACGATCTTGCCCGGCGCACGCGCGACAAGAAGCTTAAGCTGGACGATATTCAAGGCGGTACGTTTACGGTCAACAATACGGGATCGTTCGGATCGATATTGACCCAGCCGATCATCAACTACCCGCAGGCCGCGATCATTACGTTCGAATCGATCGTGAAGCGTCCGGTCGTCATCAACGACATGATCGGCGTTCGCTCGATGGTGAATTTGTGCCTGTCGCTCGACCATCGGATTTTGGACGGCGTCATCTGCGGACGTTTCCTCCAGCGGGTTAAGGAAAATCTGGAGGGTTACAATCTGGAGACGAAAGTATACTAGGAACGGCTGCCCGGCACCCTGCGCATCAGCGCGGCGTGCCGGGTTTTCTTGACCGGTCAGATGAGCTACAATAAGGTAGATGTTGTTCGAGCAGGAGGTTTCGCAGCATGAAAGAACTTAATGTCGAATGGTTGTCCCGATTGAAGTATGGAGAGGCCTGGGAGCTGCAGAAGCGGCTCGTCCGAGAGATTGACCGCCAGGAGCGCGGCGATTCCTTGCTGCTGCTCGAGCACTCGCCGACGTATACGCTCGGCACGGATCGACATCCCGAGCATCTGCTGTACGGGACGGAGGAGCTTGCGCGGCGCGGAATCGAAGTGTTCGAGATCGATCGCGGGGGAGATATTACGTATCACGGGCCCGGGCAATTGGTCGGCTATCCGCTGCTTTATTTGGACGCCGCGGGGCTCGACCTGCACCGATACTTAAGAAACCTGGAAGAAGCGATTATCCGACTGTTGGCCGAATTCGGCATACAAGGCGGAAGGAAGCCGGAGTATACCGGCGTCTGGGTCGGCGACCGGAAGATCGCCGCGATTGGCGTCAAGTTCAACAAGGCCCGTACGCGGCGAGGTTTCGTCACGAGCCACGGCTTCGCTTTTAACGTGAAGAGGAACGTGGAAGAAGACGGCTTTCGGGGCATCGTGCCGTGCGGCATCGCGGAATACGGCGTAACGTCTCTGGAGACGTTAACCGGGACCGAGCTGCAGCTGGAAGAGATCGGAAGACGAATCGTTCCCCGTTTCGCCGAAGTGTTCGGTTACGCGCCTGTTACTGCAGCAGGGATATTCCCATGAGCAAAGTCGTAGCGACCAAGGCGAATAGAGTGACGTAAACGACGATCTTAAACCAGCGTCTGTTCATAAGCGACTTCACATCCTTTCAGTTGGGGCATGTCCATAATCTTATTGTAACGAATACGACTCCGGGAGGAAAGATCATGGTTCAGAAGGATAGAATAGTGGCCGAGTTTATGGAATTGGTGCGCATCGACAGCGAGACGAGACACGAAGCGGAAATCAGCAAGGTGCTCAAGGAAAAATTCGAAGCGCTCGGACTGGAAGTGTCGGAGGACGACGTGGCCGAGCAGATCGGTCACGGAGCGGGAAACCTGTTCGCGTGGCTTCCGGCGTCGGCCGGTCGGGAGACCGTTCCGGCCATTCTGTTCACTTCCCATATGGATACCGTCTCTCCGGGCAAAGGAATTGCTCCCCGCCTGGATGCGGACGGCTATATTCGCAGCGACGGGACGACGATTCTGGGCGCGGACGATAAGGCGGGGCTGGCGGCGATGTTCGAGGCTCTGCGAGTGATTCGGGAGCTGCAGCTGCCGCACGGGGGCATCCAGTTCGTCATTACGACGGGCGAGGAGTCCGGCTTGATCGGATCCCGGGCGATGGACGGCTCGCGGCTGAAAGCCAAATTCGGGTACGCGCTCGATTCCAACGGCGAGATCGGAGCGATTGCGGTATCCGCCCCGACGAATTCGCGCCAATACATTACGATCCGGGGGAAAGCCGCGCATGCGGGCGTTAACCCGGAAGACGGCATCAGCGCCATCCAGGTGGCTTCCAAAGCGGTGTCGCGCATGAAGCTGGGGCGGATCGACAGCGAGACGACGGCCAATATCGGCCGCTTCGAGGGCGGCGGCGAAGTGAATATCGTCGTCGACACGATCAAGATTTACGCGGAGGCTCGCAGCCAGGTGCAGGAGAAAATGGACGCGCAGGTCGAATCGATGCGCCAGGCGGTCGCCAGCGCCGTCGAAGAGTGCGGAGCCGGATTCGATTTCGAGACGGTGACGATCTATCCGGCGTACGCCCACGACGACAGCACGGAAGTCGTCCAGGTCGCGCAAGCGGCGATCAAGGCGATCGGGCTGACGCCGCGCTCGTTCTCCTCCGGAGGCGGGAGCGACGCGAACATGTTTAACGGCAACGGCGTGCCGACCGTTAATCTGGCCGTCGGCTACGAGCACATCCACACGACGAAGGAACAGATCAAAGCGGACGATCTCGCGAAGGCGGCCGAGCTTGTCCTGGCCATCGCGAGCGAGACGCTGAAGCGGTAAGCGCCGCGCAAAAGGGGCAGCGCCTCGGCCTTGCGGCCGCGGGCGCTGCCCTCGTTATTCCGCTCCGCGCGGGGAACCCGGCTTAACGGCTTCGCGGAGGCGCTTGTCTTCCCGCGAGCAGCGCGGCAAGCGGCGTGCCTTCTCCGCGTTGATTCTTCTCCTGGCGAAGCGCATGGCGGATTTCCCAAGCTTTGCCGACGTATTGCAGGCTGTGCGGCGTTACGTATTTTTTCAACATGGGCAGGGCCTCCTCGTATCGGCTGCTCGGCCCGTTCCCGAGGGACGGGCTTCCTATACGTTGAAGGTATGCTCGCGGACACGAGATTAGACTGGGGGAAACGTACAATGAGCGAAAAAAATGAAATCGCCTCTCATCCGTTCTACGAACGGACTTTGGAGACGAAGCCGATTTTCGAGGGCAGAATGATATCCTTGCAAGTGGACACGGTGAGCCTGCCGAACGGGGGAACGGCGACGAGGGAAATCGTGCGGCATCCGGGAGCGGTAGCGGTATTGGCGCTGCTGGACGGCAAGATGCTCGTCGTCGAGCAGTTCCGCAAGCCGCTGGAGAAAGTCCAGGTCGAGATTCCGGCCGGCAAGCTGGATGCGGGAGAGGAGCCCGAAGCGGCCGCGCTTCGCGAGCTGGAGGAGGAGACCGGATATCGGGCGAAAACGATTCGTCACCTCCACTCGTTCTCCACCTCACCCGGTTTTGCCGAGGAGATCGTGCATCTCTATGTGACGGAAGAGCTTGAATCGGGTCAGGTAAACCTGGACGAGGAAGAGTTTCTGACGTGCGAAGCGATTACGCTGGAGCAGGCGCAGGCGTATATTCGGGAAGGACGGATTTGCGACGCCAAGACGCTGCTGGCCGTCTATGCTTGGCGCATGCACGTTCTGACGGGGGCGTTCTGACCGATGGGCGACTCGAAAGCCCCGTCCGACGATCGGCTGTCTCCGTATTTCGCCGACCTGCACGTGCATATCGGCAGATCCCAGGACGGACAACCCGTGAAAATCAGCGGCAGCCGGAACCTGACCTTCCGGCAGATCGCGAAGGAAGCGTCCGAGCGCAAGGGCATCGAGCTCGTCGGCATTATCGACTGCCACTCCCCCGCCGTGCAGAAGGATATTCTCGATTGCCTGCATTCGGGAGAGATGGAGGAGGTGCCCGGCGGGGGCATCCGTTATCGGAATACGACGCTGCTGCTCGGCGCCGAGATGGAGGTCAAGGAAGAGGGGGGCGGGCCGTTTCATCTGCTCGGTTTCTTGCCGTCCTTGCAGGCGATGCAGGAGTGGACGGCCTGGATGACTCCGCGGGTCGCCAACATTCGTCTAAGCACGCAGCGCATTCGCGTAACGGCCAGGGAGCTGCAGGCCGAACTGGTCGCGCGGGGAGGGCTGCTCATTCCGGCCCATATTTTCACGCCGCACAGAGGCTTGCTCGGCTGCTCCGCGGACCGTCTGGCGGACAGGCTCGATCCGGACGGCATCGCGGCGGTGGAGCTCGGACTCAGCGCGGACTCCGATATGGCCGGAACATTGTCCGAGCTCGACCGGTATGCCTTCCTGACCAACTCCGACGCGCATTCCCCCGGAATGATCGGACGGGAGTGCAACGAGCTGTTGCTGTCGACTCCCTCGTTCGAAGAATTCGCCAAGGCGCTCAAGGGCGAGCAGGGCCGGCGCATTTTGGCCAACTACGGGCTGCATCCGGAGCTCGGCAAATATCACGAAACGTCATGCGCCGCCTGCCGTCGCACCGTTCCCGAGACGGAGGAGGAGGTCGCCGTCTGCCCTTATTGCGGCAGCTCGCGGCTTACCCGCGGGGTGTCCGGACGCATTCGCCGCCTGGCGGATCGGGAACGCCCGCTGCAGCCCGAGGGCCGGCCTCCTTACCGGCCGCAGGTGCCGCTGTCCTTCTTTCCCGGCGTCGGCCCGGCCAAGCGGGAGAAGCTGCTCACCGAGGTCGGAACGGAGATGGACATCCTTCACCGGCTCCCTGCGGAAGCGATCGCTTCCGCAGCGGGAGAGAAGATCGCCGAATTGATCGTCCGGGCGAGGGAAGACAAGCTGTCTTTTACGTCCGGCAGCGGCGGCAGCTACGGGAGCATCCGCCAATCATAAACCGGACTTGTCCATCATACAATGAGGCACGGGATGCGTCGCAGATGATGGACAAGGAGGCTGGCCGTCGTGAATTTTCGCTTATGGAATTTGTCGGCTCGCGACAATTTGAATTTATATGTGTTTTTGGGCGTGCTGGTGCTGGTCGGAGCGATCTTCGGAGCGATGCTCGTCCACGCGCTGACGCTGGACCAGCAGCAGGAGCTGGCCGACTCGATCGGCGTCTACTTGGCCAAAGTCGACAAACCCGGCGAGGCGTCGCCCGCCTCGGCGTTCCGGGACAGCTTTCTGTTTTACGGAAAATGGCTGCTGCTGATCTGGTTTCTGGGGCTGTCGGTCATCGGTTTGCCTTTTGTGTTTGTGCTTGATTTTCTGAAAGGCGTCCTGATCGGATTCGCGGCCGCCGTGCTGGCGCAGCAGTTTGCCTGGAACGGGGTGCTGTTTTTCCTGCTCGCGACGGGGCCGCGCAACGCCCTGGTCGTGCCCGCGCTGATGATCGCCAGCTTGTCGGCCGCAAGATTCGCTTATTTCGTCGTGCGGGAGCGGTTATTCCGCCGCAAGGGCCGATTGCTGCCGCCGTTCCTGGCCCATACGGCCGTCGCCGCGGCGATGCTGCTCGTGCTGTGCGTCGCTTCGCTGTACGAGGCTTTCGTATCGCCGAATGTGCTGGACCGAATCGCTCCTTCCGTCTCCGCCCAGGAATTTTCGGCTTTTTCTTCTAAAATGTGATGTGAAGTTTGACTAAATGAATAGGCTCATCCTATAATGAAGGGAAGTGCACCAGCTACCGGAGGGGAAACCATGGAAGCCCGCATCGAAAAAATTAAACAGCAGTTGCAGTCCCAGGGCTATAAGCTGACTCCGCAGCGGGAAGCGACAGTTAGGGTGCTTCTCGAGAATGAAGAGGATCATCTCAGCGCGGAGGACGTGTTTATGCTCGTCAAGGATAAAGCGCCCGAGATCGGTCTGGCGACCGTCTATCGGACGTTAGAGCTCCTGAGCGAGATGCATGTCGTGGAAAAAATAAATTTTGGCGACGGCGTAGCCCGCTACGATCTTCGAACGGACAGCAACAAGCACCACCACCACCATCTCATTTGCGTGAAATGCGGATCTATGTCGGAAATTATGGAAGACTGGCTGGGACCGCTGGAGGAACGACTGGAGAAGGAATACCGTTTCAACGTGCTGGACCACCGATTGGACTTCCAGGGCATCTGCGCCAAGTGTCAAGCAAGCGAATCCGGCGGAGAATAACGACAACAACGGAGAGGCCTCCCTTTGTACAGAAGGAGGCCTCTTTTTCCGTTAATATAGAGCGGTTGGAACGGCAGCAGCTTTAGAGGAGCTTTTGAATATGGGCCTCTATGCGCTCGGGAGTAACGGTCGGGGAGAAACGCTTGACGACTTTGCCGTTGCGGTCGACCAGAAACTTGGTGAAGTTCCACTTGATGTTCTTGAACCCGAGGAAACCCGGAGCCGCTTTCGTCAACTGGCGGTACAGAGGGTGAATGCCGTTTCCCTTCACGTCGATCTTGGCGTATAAAGGGAAGGTAACTCCATGGTTGATCTGGCAATGCTCGGCCAGGGCTTCGCCCTCGAGAGGCTCCTGGTTGGCGAACTGGTTGCTGGGAAAACCGAGGACGGCAAGTCCTTGATCGGCGTAAGCTTCATGAAGCTTCTGCAAGCCGCCGAATTGCGGAGCGAACCCGCATTTGCTGGCCGTGTTGACGATCAGCATGACCTTGCCTTGATGCTCGGACAGCGTCGTTTCTTCTCCTCTTCCGGTTGTTACGGGAATGTCGTATAAAGACATGGCAGAAACCTCCTGGGAATGGCGTCCATTTTATATTGTTATAAATTAAATTGTATACAACTCATTTTAAAAGTCAATGCTTTGACAGGCAAAATCGCAAATGCTATAGTTAGATCGATTTAATTGCATACAATCAATTGCAACGTCTCCGCGGCGGAAAGGAGAAGAGGATGGACAACGAGTCGGCGCTTAAACTGGACAATCAGCTTTGCTTCGCCGTATATGCCTGCGCCAGGGAAATCACGAAGCTGTATCACCCGCTGCTTAAGCAACTGGGGCTTACTTATACGCAGTACATTACGCTTCTCGCGCTGTGGGAAGAGAGGCGGGCGACGGTCAAACGATTGGGCCAGCGGTTGTACCTCGATTCCGGCACGTTGACCCCTCTTCTGAAGAAGCTGGAGCAAATGGGATGGATCACAAGGACGAGAGACCCGCAGGACGAACGCAGCGTGATCGTCGAACTGACGGAGATGGGCGAACGTTTGGAGGAGAAGGCGCGGGAAATCCCCGAGCAGCTGTTCTGCCAGGCCGGGATCGCCCCGGAAGAAGCGAACAGGCTGCGGGGGCAAATCGCGGACATGCTCCGCAGGGTGCAAGGAATGGCGTCTTCGCGAACCGACGCAAACTACGAACAGGGAGGAAACGAACGATGAGCGTTTATGAATTCACGAGCCGCAAAGCAAACGGAGAATCCGTGCCCTTGCGGCAGTACGAAAACAAGGTGCTGCTGATCGTCAATACCGCCAGCGAATGTGGATTTACGCCGCAGTACGCCGACCTGCAAAGCCTGTACGAGGCTTACAAGGACAAAGGGCTTGTCGTACTCGGATTTCCTTGCAATCAATTCGGGGGACAGGAGCCCGGCACTTCAAGCGAAGTCGAGGCGTTCTGCAGCGTGAATTACGGAGTAACCTTCCCTATCATGGAGAAGCTGGACGTGAACGGACCGGACGCCGACCCGCTGTTCGATTATTTGAAATCCGCAACGGACGGCGAGATCAAATGGAACTTCACCAAATTCCTGATCGATCGCGCCGGCAATCCGGTCAAGCTGTACGATTCCTCGGTGAAGCCGCTGGACATCGCTCCGGATATCGACAAGCTGTTGGCGTAATCCCCAAAAAGGCGAGCCTCTTCCGTTGGCGACGGAAGGAGGCTCGCCTTTTCATTAACGGGGGTTTAACGGCCGAACACGGTATCCGCCCACTGGCGAACAGCCAGCGAAGGGGCGATGCCGTATTCTTCGTCAAGCATCGCACAGAGCTTGTCGTACTTGAGCTTGGCCATCTCCAAATCCCCGTTATCGGCGTAAAACTGCATCGCCATAAAGTAAACCTCTTCGGAGAAAGGAAACCTCGTCTCGATCAAATCGTAAACCTCGAGCGTTTCCTTGCGGCAGCCGGCCGCTTTCCACATTTCGCTTAACGCGAGCGCGTGCTTGTACCAGATGTCGCGCAGTCTTTTCCGCTCGTTCTCCGCCCACACGTAATCGGTCTCCGACAAATAATCCCCTTCGTAGCTTTGAAGCCAGGCAAGATGCTCCGCCGCCGTCTCGGGAGAAAGCTCGGGGAGAGACAGGCGTCCCTGTTCCCATTCTTGCACGTCGTAGCGGTTGTTGCCCAAATCCAGATAATAGTCGCTTCCGCTGTTGGTGAGCCGAATGGTCAGCCCGGCGGCTTCGAGCGATTTGCGGATTTGATAGACGGTCGTATACAGCTGCGTAAAAGCTTTCTTATACTCCGTATCCGGCCACAGCAGGTCCAGCAAAATATCTTTGCGAACCGGTTGATTCCGTTTGTACACCATATAGGCGAACAGCTCCTGTGCCCGCACGGTGCGCCAGGAGAACGGCTCGGCCTTTCCGTATTCGATGTTTAATCTTCGGAAGCAGCCGACCGTAGCGACGGAGGGCGCGCTCTCGCGGGGGCGGGAGGACGTTCGCTGCTTCAGTCGTTCCAACGTATGGGCAAGTCTGTCGGCGTTGATCGGCTTGAGCACGTAATCCAGCGCGGCAAGCTCGAACGCCTTGATCGCGTATTCGTGATAGGCGGTAACGAATACGATTTCAATCTCTTCGTTAATCTTGTGAATGCGCTCGGCGGCTTCCAGTCCGGAAATCTCGGGCATGTCGATATCGAGGAAGGCGACATCCGGGCTCAGCTCTCCGATTCGCTGCAGGGCGTCTGCCGCGTTCTGGAACTTTCCCGCGATTTCGATGCCGCCTATTTTCTCCAATTGCCGTTCCAAATCCCTCAGCGCCAGTCCTTCATCGTCTACAAGAATTGCTTTCATAGGGCATGGTTAACTCCTTGATTGGAATGCGAATGCGAGGCCGGTGAGTCGTCGGCAGGCATTAACCGGCCTAACTTTATATATCGGCATTTGGGCGCGTAATAATAAGTCGGTTCAGCGAGTTGCCGGCTCGATTTGCAGAAGTCCGGAGCCGACGGCTCTCTTGCCTCCCGGAATCGCGAGCGCGGCTTTCTTCAGCCTGCGGGCGACTTCGGTGGCGCTGAGCTTGGGGCGCACGCCCCTGAGCAGGGCCGCGGCTCCCGTTACGTGCGGGGCGGACATCGAAGTGCCCGACTCCCTGCGGTACGTGCCGCCCGGCCAAGTGGACAGAATGCTGACGCCCGGAGCGGCGATGTCGATTCCGCGTCCGCGGCTGGAGAAGCTGGCCGGCCGGTTGGCTCGCGTCGTGGCGGCCACCGCGATCGTCTCCGGATAACGGGCGGGCGCGTCGATCTGCGGAAGCGCGGTGCCGCTGTTGCCCGCCGAAGCGACGATAACCGCTCCGCGGCGCCTCGCTTGCCGGATCGCGTTTCTGAGCAGCGCGCTGTCCGCCGAAAGGCCGAAGCTCATGTTCAAAATGCGTATGCCTCTGGACAAGCACCAATCGATGCCTTCGACGATGTCGGAAATAAAACCGGAGCCGTTCTCGTCCAGCACCTTGACGGCATAGAGCTCGACTTTGGGCGCGACCCCGTAAATCCTTTTGCGTCCCGTTGCGGCGGCGATTCCGGCGACATGGGTCCCGTGACCGTTATCGTCGGCGTAAGATTTGCCCGTGATCGTATTCACGCCTCCGGCGATGGCCAGATCGGGATGACGGGCGATGCCGGTGTCGAGAATCGCGATTTTAATCGCTGCCCCGAAGTTTGCGGCCGGCCAGGCCGGAGGAGCCTTGACCCGGTTGACGTTCCAGGTGATGCGGCTTTTGACGACGGCGGACAAGCCCGGCAGGGCAACGCGTCCCAACCCGTGCGCCTTAACTTTGCGATCCCGTTCCACGAGAGCGATGCGCGGATGGCTGCTCAGCTGCTTCCAGCCGGCGCTTTTGTCGCCGTGGCAGCAGATCATCCGCATGGAGTCGACTTGCTTGAGCGGCCGGATGCCCTCCGCCGAAAGCTGCTTAAGGCAGGCGCGGTAATCCTGCGCCCTGCGAAACACGATGTTCCTCCGTTCCGCGCGGGATGCCGGCCGCTTCCGCTTCAACGCGGCGCAGAGCTGTTTAGCCAATAGGTTCATCCAATGACCTCCTGAGCGGATCAAATCCGTACCTTGACCGTATTCTGTAGTAGGGTATGGGAGATTCGCATGCGGGGTGCATGGGGCGGCGCGCACATATTTTCGGAAGCCGGGGAGACCGTAAGGGAGATGAAGGACATTGAGAGCGGGAGGAACGAGCATGATTGTCGGATTGCCCCAAGAAATTAAGAAGCAGGAATACCGCGTCGCGCTTACACCGGCCGGATGCGAGATGATCGTAAGGCAGGGCCACAGCGTCGTCGTGCAGCGGCAAGCGGGCGAAGGGAGCGGATTCGCGGACGAAGAATATGCTGCGGCCGGCGCGCGGCTGGCGGAGACCGCGGAGGACGTATGGGCGAGCGCGGATTTGATCGTGAAGGTGAAGGAGCCGCTGCCGGAAGAGTTCGCGTTATTTCGCGAAAACCAAACGCTGTTCGCTTATTTGCATCTGGCCGCCGCTCCGGATTTGGCCCGGGCGCTCGCGGACCGGAAGGTAACCGCGATCGCTTACGAGACGATCCAGGCGCCGAATGGCAGCCTTCCTCTGCTGACGCCGATGAGCGAGGTGGCCGGCCGAATGTCGGTCCAGGAGGGCGCGAAATATTTGGAGGCGTTCCAGGGCGGGAGAGGCGTGCTGCTTGGCGGCGTGCCGGGTGTTCCCCCGGCGGAGGTCATCATTATCGGCGGAGGCATCGTCGGAACGAACGCGGCCAAGATGGCGCTCGGCCTCGGGGCGGAGGTCGTCGTGCTTGAGAAAAGCGCGGACCGGATGCGCTATCTCGACGACGTATTTCAAGGACGGCTGCGCACGCTTACGAGCAACCCCTACAACATCGCCAATGCCGTCCGCAAAGCGGACCTGCTGATCGGAGCGGTGCTTGTTCCGGGCGCCCGGGCGCCGCGCCTGGTCACCGAAGAAATGGTGCGGACGATGAAAAAAGGCGCCGTCATCGTCGACGTGGCCGTCGACCAAGGCGGTTCTGTCGAGACGATCGACCGCGCGACGACGCACGAGCACCCGACTTACGAAAAGCACGGCGTCGTTCATTACGCGGTCGCCAATATGCCCGGGGCGGTGCCGCGAACTTCGACGCTCGCGCTTACGAACGTTACGATCGATTACATTTTGCAGCTGGCGCGTCTGGGGTTCGAGGATACGGTGAAAAACAATCCGATGCTCGCGCTCGGCGTGAACGCGTACCGCGGCGCGATAACCCATCCCCAGGTGGCCGAGGCCGTAGGATTGCCGTATACGAAGCTGGAAAGCTTGTGGCGGCAGGTATGAACGTCTCTCCTTTTTCATACGGTTGAGTAGGGGCATGGACAAGGGGAGATGAGGGGATGAAAGGTCCGTTGGAGAGATGGTGGGAGCGATTGCAGTTTACGCTCCTCTTTCTGGCGCTCGCCGTCGTCGTTCACGGCTTGTTCGGATGGTTTCACGGCTGGCTCGATCCGAACGATCCGTATAAAGTTCCGGAAGGAAGAGCGTTTAAGGTATTCAAGACAGGGGAAGGAAGCGATCCGGACGTGTCGCCCGGCGATCGTCTTCGGTTGTTTTTTTGGATGGGGGAATAGCGGTTTCGGGAGGAAAAGAGCGGCCGCGCGTTGAAGTAATGGAGGTGGGAATAACGACGGATAGGCGCATGGGGCAAGAGAAAGGAATTCGTCATGGACTTAAAAGACCTGCTGCAAGCTTATCTCGCATATTTGAAGGAGGACAGGGGCGTCGCTCCCGTCACGGAGCAAAGCTATTTGAGCGATTTGTCCGACTTCCTGGGTTTTCTGGACAAGCAGCGCGTCGGGACGGCGGCGGATTTGAGAGCGCGCCATCTGACCGCTTATTTGAACGAGCTGCGGGCGCAGGGCAGAGCCTCGTCGACGATTGCCCGCCGCGTCGCCGCGCTTCGTTCTTTCTGCAAGTTTCTCGTGCTCCGGCGTTACGTCGACGCCGATCCGGCGATTCAATTGGAGACGCCCAGAGCGGAGCCCAAAACGCCCAAGACGATCCGGACCGGAGAGCTGGACGAGCTGCTGGAGCTGCCCGACGTCGGGCAGGCGGCGGGAATCCGGGACAGGGCCATGCTGGAGCTGTTATACGCGACCGGCCTTCGCGTGTCTGAGCTGGCGTCTTTGGATGCGGATCACGTTAGACTGGACATGGGATTTTTGCTATGCTTAGGTTCGGACGGCCGCGAAAGAATGGTGCCCGTGGGCGCCAGCGGAAACCATTGGGTATCGAAATACGTAGAGGAAGTTAGGCCCAAGCTTCTTCGTCCGGAGAAGCGGGAGACCGCGTTGTTTCTTAACCGGCAAGGCTCGCGGCTGACCCGTCAAGGGATTTGGAAAATCCTGAAGGGCTATGCCGACCGGTTGGGCATGGATGCGACTCCGCAAGCGCTCCGCCGCTCGTTCGCCTCGCACTTGCTGGAGAACGGCGCCGATCTGCGCGCGGTACAGGAAATGCTCGGCGTTACCAGCGCGGCTTCGCTGCAGCCTTACTTATCGGCCGCTAAGCCGAGATTGACGGAAGTATACGAACGCAGTCACCCCCGCTCCGGGAGGAAGCCCGGTACATAAAAAGCGACATTGCTAGCGAAAAGAGGAATATGGGCATGGCTTATAAACGGATTGCGGTTATTGTGCTGGACAGCGTAGGCATCGGAGAGCTGCCGGATGCCGGACAATACGGAGACGCAGGGGCGCACACCCTTGGCCATATTATCGAAAGGACACCGGGGCTGGCGCTTCCCAACCTGCGCAAGCTGGGACTGGCCAACATCGCTTCGCTGGGAGCCTGGCAGCCGGAACCCGCCCCAAGCGGATATTACGGGAAGATGGCGGAGGTATCGGTAGGCAAGGACACGATGACCGGGCACTGGGAGCTTGCGGGGCTGCGCATCGACAAGCCTTTCCGTACGTTCCCCGACGGCTTCCCCGCCGCTCTGATTCGGCAATTCGAGGACGAGACGGGAAGGACCGTCATCGGCAACAAGCCGGCATCGGGAACGGAGATTCTCGACGAGCTGGGCGCGGAGCAGATGAGAAGCGGCGCATGGATCGTCTACACGTCGGCGGACAGCGTCTTTCAATTGGCGGCTCACGAGGACGTGATTCCTCTGGAGGAGCTCTACAACGCTTGCCGGGTCGCGCGACGGCTGACGATGAAGGACGAGTTCTCGGTCGGAAGAGTGATCGCGAGACCTTATGTGGGCGCTCCGGGCGCATTCAAGCGGACGCCCAATCGCCACGACTACGCGGTAAAGCCTCCGTATCCGACGGTGCTGAACGCGTTGAAGGCCGGAGGGGTGGAAGTCGTGTCCGTCGGCAAAATCAACGATATTTTTAGCGGCGAAGGAATCGCAAGAACGACTTCGACGAAGAGCAACGCACACGGCATTGAAGTGACGATCAAGGAGCTGCAGCAGGATTTCCGCGGTTTCCTCTTTACGAATCTGGTCGATTTCGACTCGCTGTACGGTCACCGGCGCGATCCGGAAGGATACGGACGGGCGCTGGAGGAATTCGATCGGGCGCTTCCGGACATTATGGCGGCGATGAAGGAAGACGATCTGCTGCTGATCACTGCCGACCACGGCAACGACCCGATTCATGCGGGAACGGATCATACCCGGGAATTCGTGCCGCTGCTGGCGTGGAGTCCGGGCCTGACCGGAGCGGGCGCTCTGGCCGATCGCTCCACCTTCGCCGACGTTGCGGCAACCGTCGCCGCCAACTTCGGCATCGAATTCAAGACGCACGGCTCCAGCTTTCTCGAGTTGTTGAAATAAGCGATGGAATAGAGGAGAGGGTAATCCCATGCAAGCGATAACCAAAACGATGATCGAAGAGGCGGCTGCGTTTATCCGCAGGACGACGGACGTGCGGCCGGAGATCGGCTTGATTCTCGGGTCCGGCCTGGGGGTTCTCGGAGACGAGCTGGAAGACGCGGTTACGATCCCTTACGAGGATATTCCCCATTTTCCGGTTTCAACGGTGGAGGGGCATGCGGGAGAGCTGCTGATCGGCAAGCTGCAGGCTCGCAACGTCATGCTGATGCGCGGCCGGTTCCATATGTACGAAGGTTACGAACCGGAACGTACGGCGCTGCCCGTCCGGGTAATGAAGGCGCTTGGAGTGGAGAAGCTGCTGGTCACGAACGCGGCCGGGGGCATCAACCTCGACTTCGCGGCGGGCAACCTGATGCTCATCTCCGATCATATTAACTTGACGGGGAAAAACCCGCTGATCGGACCTAACGACAACGCGCTGGGCGTTCGGTTCCCGGATATGTCGGAGGCGTACAGCAAAAGACTGCGCGGCATTGCCAAGGAAACGGCCAAGGAGCTCGGCTTCGAGCTGAAGGAGGGCGTTTACGTCGGATTGCTCGGCCCGAATTACGAGACGCCGGCCGAGATTCGCATGCTGCGGACGCTCGGCGCCGACGCGGTGGGCATGTCCACCGTATCCGAAGTGATCGTCGCCCGGCACTCGGGAATCGAGGTGCTCGGCATTTCGTGCATCAGCAACGCAGCCGCGGGCATTCTGGATCAGCCGCTCTCGCACGAAGAAGTCATGGAGACGACGGAGCGCGTGAAGGGACAATTCCTATCGCTTGTCCTCACGGTTCTTCCGAAAATGTAATCCGGCTATCAAAAAAGGAGCTCGCCCTCGGGGGCAGCTCCTTTTATATTGTAGAAAGATTATTTAAGAATATGTCTCTTAAGCACGTGGATGTCATGATCGTGCTGTGTCGACTTGTCCATCAGATAGAGAGTGGAATCGTTATAACGGGTTTGTTCGGTTTCTACTCTCTCCAAATGCTCGTCCATTCTTGTTAATACTTGCTTTATTCCATCGATCTCTTGCTTAACCCCGCCGATTTCCTGCTTCATTCCATTCATCTCTTGCCGCATCTCATGCTGTTCGCTCAGAACCTTCCCCACCATACCGATCAGCTGCCCCATCATATCCTCCAGCCTGGCCAGACGTTCTTCGGACATTGGTAGACCCCTCTCGCTAATGATTTACTTATTTTAGCAAACATGTGTTCGGATGTCAAGACGACTCTTCGGTTGGATTTTTAGTAGGATGGCGGCATTTTTTGTCGACCATTTTTTTTCAGAAGTTGTTCAGTCGGCATTGCTATTATTCAGCTATGTGCTTTTTTTGCATGCGGACAAACCAGGTATCGACTGCAGGATTTGTCGTTTTGTCGTCTGCGCTACGACTTTTCGACGGACATCGAGGACTTCCTCATGTAATTGCAATACTTCTTACGAGAGAGGGATGATTTTGTGAGAGTCAGTAGAGTAAGAGTAAGCAAGACCAGAGCTCGACAAGCCAAGCAGAAGCTGACGATATTCGTCGCGCTCGCGCTGGTGCTTCAGTTAGCGACGCAGTTGTTTGTGGCTCCTTCTTCGCAGGCTGCGGATACTTCCATTCCTGGAATTACGTTCACCAAAGAAGCCTCCAAAACAGAAGTGGAAGTCGGTGAAGAATTCGATTACACGATCAAATATCAGGCCGACGGAGCGACACAGGTTGGCAAAACCTTGGTTGTATCCGATATGGTGCCTTCCGAGTTTGCCGTGGTGGACTCTGATCAGTGGGACCTTGTTTCCGGTTCCAATCTATCGATGGCCCCCTATGAATTAGAGTCCGGTAGTTCTATTCTCGTTAGGTTCACAGTAAAAGCGAAAGCGACCTGTTCCGCGAGTCCGGTCGTTGTAAAAAACACAGCCGAGCTTGCGCTGCAGGATGGCTCGGGTCTTAAAGCGACCGCATCGGCGGACGTGACGATCAAGGCCGACCCGAATGCTGGAGGCCCGGCGTGCGGCGGCGGGACGGATCCGGGAGGTCCTTCCGTTCCACAGACCGTGTATGGACAGTGGGAAGCCTTCAAAGTGGAAGATGTACATATTCCGGGAAGTCCGGCGATAGTTGGCGGAGAGGTTGAGTACAAAGTAGGAATCCGCAGCGTTCAGAGCAATGCCAATGCGGGAGCTCTGCAGAATGTAACGTTTGTGGAGAATTTGCCGTCAGGAATACCTGTGAGCGATTCGACCGTCTACGATGGAAAAATTACACCGGGGTCGCACTCGCCGATCTCCGGCAACTATAATTCAGCGGCGAATACAATCACATGGAGCGGCATTACGCTGGAAGCGGGACAATCGTTTGAAGCGACGATCGTGCTGGACTATCCGGACAATCTGGGGGGGACGAGTCCCGGGAATCGCCAGAACACCGTAAACATTACGTATGATCCCGGTGACGGCCCGATTGACGGCGGAACGTTAACGGCCGGCGGCGAGACCAAAACGGTCACAACCAAGGTGGGGCCTCCGGTTGCCGGAGCGCCCGGTCTGTCCAAGTCCAGGCAGTATGATTATCGTTGGCATGACCAGGATCAGTGGTTTATTATTTCCGGCATCCAGAATGCGGCTAACGGGACGAACAACGTGCCGTTGAAGGATCTTATTTTGGAAGACGCGCTGCCTCCGGATATGAACTACACTTCAATCGCGATTCCGGCCGTTGCCAAGCTGGAATATCTGACGGGAACGATCGGCACTGGTGCTGATGCTGACGAAGGCTGGGTCAATCTTGGAGCCAAATCCGCAGGTACGATACAGATTGGCGAAAACCAGGAGATTGATATCCCGGATAACGAATATCTTAAAGCATTGCGTTGGACGTTTGATAAGCTTGACGTAGGTCAAACGATTGGCGATATTCGCATTAACGGCACCGTGCTGGAAAATAGAAACAACGACAGCACGGCTGTTGCTCATGGCGATACGGTTACCAACACGGCAACGTTGAATTATCAAGCGCCGGGCTCGGCGCCCGGTTATGCGTATGAATCCAAAACTCCGGTAACTGCCCAGACGAACTTTAAAATCAATGCGCCCAAGGCATGGCTGAACGCATCCAAAGAATTAACGCCGCCAGTCGCCAACTATCGTCCGCTCAGCTTAGTTCCGTTTACGCTGACGGTCGGAAACGATATTAGAGCGACCGGGAATTACGTCGATCCTGTCGTGTACGATTTGCTGCCGGTGAATTTCGATTATTACACCGATCCGAAGATCGTAGATGAGGCAGCCGCTCTTGCCGCTTCCTTTACTATTGAGGGCGATATTACGACGCCTAAGCCGACAGCGACAATCGTGGATAAGAACTATAACGGTACCGGTAGAACGCTTGTTAGATGGTCCTGGGCGGATACGGATGGCGTGAAACTGCACCCGGGGCAAGAGTTTAAGATTAAGTATAAGGCCCAGGTAAGAGCGGGAACGCCAATTGGAACCCATTACGAGAATGAATTGTTTATTACGACTAAAGATCCTGACGTACAATTCTGGCACAGCGGGGATACGAATCAGTATGCGCCTGACTCTGCAGGATTGGATGCTTGGAGAAACGCAAACGGACCCATTCACAATCCAACTCTCGAATCGGCAGACTCTGATCCGACCAACGCCTACTTCTGTAAAGCGACAGCAACGATTGAGGTGAAGAAAAGCACCTTCGTTCAATCGACGAAGTGGAACCGCGGCGATCTTGCTCCGATTTTCATGGTGGGCGATGGCAGCGGCTATACGGGCGCGCCGGCCATCCCGGTTCAACCGTTTGACACCGAGCCAGGATTGCCGGACTACACGGAATTCCCATATTACAGTGTAACGTACGAGGGAGGAACGGCTGACTACAAGCTCGTTATTCGAAACAGCGGTAACACGCTGATCAGCAGTGTAGATGTCATCGATATTTTGCCCCATGTCGGGGATAATGCGGTGAGAGTTTCCGGTTCGTATGAAGCCAGAAATTCGAAATGGCGGCCAAACTTGGCGGAGGTCATTTCATCCGGAAACGATCTGATCTTCACTTCCAGTGCAATGAATGGTAGGAAGGTCAAGTACGATTTGAAGACGTATTACAGCAAATCCGTGAATCAGGACACCGTTGTAAATTTTGCGAACGTGACCGGCAGCAGAGAGGGTTGGACTGCCCAAAGCGACTATAATTCCGACGATCTGACCGATATCAAGTCGCTGTACTTCGAAATTTCGAACATTAGAAGCGTCGACAGTCTGGACCATGAAACCCTTGGATTTGCCGCAGGCGATTATATTGTTTTGGACTGGAAGATGGATGCGCCTGTAGGGACGCCGGTTAACGAGATCGCTTGGAACTCCTTCGCGATTCAAGCGACAGAGATAAGCAGCAGCGGCGGAGATAAAATGCTCCCAACTGCGCCGAACAAAGTCGGATTTGTGATCGACCCCGCAAGCACGCATATACCGCTTGGAGAAATTGGAGATTTCGTCTGGTTCGACAGCAATAAAAACGGAATCCAGGACGAGGAATTCAACGGAGACGGCGGACAAGGAGCAGGCATCAACGGAATCACTGTCAATCTGTACAAGGACGGCAACTTCTACAAGTCCAGCAAAACGGGTTACGATATTAACGGCAGACCGGGCTACTATTTGTTCCAAGGTCTTGAAGCAGGCGATTACGTAGTAGAATTCGTACTGCCCGAGCATTATCTGCCGACGATCGCCAATGCCGGAGGAGTTGATCCGAGCAATCGCGAGAACCAGACAGATTCCAACTTGACGACAAAAGGAACCACTGACAGTGCGGGATACACTCCGTATAGAACAGGCACTATTGCTCTTGGGACGGCCGAGAAGAACAGAACAATCGATTTCGGTCTAATCGAGACGAATCCGCCGAGCCCGGATGATGAATTCCCGGCGATCAATGTCGAGAAGACCATCGATAGCGTGGCGCAAGGCACATCTTCCAAAGTGGCTCCGAACAAGGAATATGTGTTGGATGGCAACGAAGTCCATTACAAAATTGAACTGAGCAACGATTCATCCGTGACCATTCATAACATCAAGTTCACAGATGAATTGGACGGAGGCAAATCCGGCTACACGTTTACCAAACTGATCTACGACGGTGAAGAGATCGCAATAAGCGGCAACACCAACAATAGACCGGATATCATTACCGACCTGGATCAACCGAGCATTGTTATTAAAAGCTTGGACAAGAACAAGAGCATCGTTCTGGAAGGCACCTACAACGTCGTGTCCGCCGACATCGACGGAACCGATCTGGTGAACAAGATCGTTGTGAACTACAACGAATCTCCTGACCCGATCGAGGACGAAGTATCGGTTCCTACTGCCGGGGTTAAGGTCGAGAAGACAGCGAGCGCGCTGCAGGTTGCTAAAGATGCTGTAAACATGATGATCGACTATATCGTCAAGATCACGAACATCGGCAGCTACGATCTGACCAATCTCAAGATTAACGACTCGAAGTTCGGATCGATCCCGAATATTCCGTCGCTGCTGGTCGGAGAGACCAAAGAAATTGTATATACCTATCTGGTAAAAGCTTCGGATCAGAGCGGGACCCGGGTTGTTAACCAAGTCGGGGTAGAACCGGACGAAGTGCCCGAGGTTACGGATGAACATGAAATTCCTGTCGTTATCGTTCCGGTAGGTTCTATTGGCAACTACGTCTGGTTTGACGAAAATGAGAATGGTCTGCAGGACGCTAGCGAGAACGGAATCAACGGAATCACAGTGAAATTGTTTAACGATACGGGAGTTCAAATCGCTCAAACATTCACTAGGGATCATGAGGGCAAAAAAGGATTTTATCTGTTCCCAGGTCTGCCGCAGGGTAATTACAAGGTGCAATTCATTATACCTGACGATTATGGCGTAACCACGGCAGAAGCAGATGGAACGGATTCGACCAATGATTCCAATACGACGGATAACGAGGGAATAACCTCTATCATTCCAATCGGCGGCTCCGATCCCGATTCCGTATGGGACGATCTTACGATTGACCTTGGACTGGTTCCGCGCGGAGAGATCGGCAACTATGTGTGGTTGGACCGCAACAGAGACGGCATTCAGAATGATGCGGATTCCGACGGAGTAAACGGTATTGAAGTGGAGCTGTACAAGGATAGCAAATCGGGAACGCCAATCGCGACTGCGATAACCCAAACCAAAGACGGAAAGCCAGGCTACTACCTGTTTGACAACCTGCTGGCCGGTACGTATTATGTGAAATTCATTGTCCCTGTTGATTACACCAAGACTACAGCAGGCGTTGGCGCCGACGACAAGGATTCCGACCCGACAGACAATGACGGTTTCACGGATCAGATTGTGATTGGCGGCGCGCCCGGATCGCCGGATTGGGTAGATCATACGATCGATCTCGGTTTGATTGCGAACGGGGCTATCGGCAACTATGTGTGGTTGGACAGCAATTCCAACGGCAAACAAGATGAAAACCAAAACTATGGCGTAAACGGAATTACGGTCAAATTGTACGATAAGGACAAAAATCCGCTTGCTGAAACAAAAACGAAATCCGACAATTCCGGAAAACCGGGCTACTACCTGTTTGATCACTTGGTAGGTGGGGATTATTACGTTGAATTCCTCATTCCAAGCCGATATAAACTGACGAAAGCAGAGGAAGCCGGAGTAGATCCCGAGCAGGATTCCAACCAACTGACCAAAGGCTTCACCGCCGTGATTACGATTGGCGATGGTGTCGGTCAAGTGTGGGAGGATCTCAGCATTGACGTTGGGTTAATCTACGTCCCAAGCTCCGGAGGAGGCTGGACGCCTGATCCGGGACCGTCGGAGACGCCGCAGCCGACGGAGGAGCCGAAGCCGACCGAGACGCCGGGGCCGACGGAAGATCCGGAGCCTTCGGAGACGCCAGGCCCGTCGGAGACCCCGGGACCTTCCGAGACTCCGCAGCCGAGCAAGCCGATCGAGAAGGTAGAAGAGAAAACGACGAACGAGAAGCCGGTCGAAGGAACAACGGAAGTTCCTAAAGGCGGCAAAGTTAAAGTCGGAGAAGAACCGAAGCATGGCACGGTTACGATCACGCCGGACGGCAAATGGAAATATACGCCGGACAAAGACTACAAAGGCAAAGATTCCTTTACCATCATCGTGATCGATTCGGAAGGCAATGAACAGGAAATTCTCGTCGAGATCGACGTGGACGATGTTCCACTCGGCGGGGTAGACGCCGGAGGCAAGGCTCCGGGCAAAGCATTGCCGAAAACCGGGGAAGACAGCCCGCTGCCGCTGCAAATCGCGGGTCTGGCGCTTATTGCTGCGGGAGTGATCTTCCTGAACCGCAAAAGAATTTCCCTTATCAAGAAAAAATAGAGAATAGAGTAAGAGATAGAGAACAGAGATAAATTCTACTAAACCTGCCAAGATTATTGGCAGGTTTTTCTTGCTTTTTCGACGGAATTTCGCTATAATTTACTTAATTAAAGCAAGCTCGATAACGGCAAACCTGTCGAAAGACAGCGACGCAAAGCTAGAGGGTCTTCCCTTCCCATGGAAGGATGATAGCCAGCTACCGAAAGACTGGGCTTTTTTTGTTTTATTCGGACAAGCTTCACGATAACGGCAAACCTGTCGAAAGGCAGGGACGCAAAGCTAAAGGGCCTTCTCTTCCGCGAGGAATGGCAGCCAGCTACCGAAAGGAGTTTGGGGTTTATGTTTAAACCTGCCAGGTTGCTGTTAACGATTTTCATTCTCTTCGCTGCGGTTCCGACTCTCGCTTTTGCAAGCGCGGGAGCGAACAAAGCGGCATTAGATACGAGCGCATTGACCAAGGGCACGATCGGCATTCGCCTGGCGAGCAAGCCGACTGTGGATATGAAAGCGAAAATATCGAAGAACGGAACCAGCTACACTTACACGCTGAACACGTCCGCGGATGGACAGATCGTATGGCTGCCGCTGCAGATGGGGAACGGGCAATACGAGGTTATGGTGCTCGAGCGAGTTACCGGCAACAAGTATCGTGTGAATCTCACGGAGAAAATCAGCGTAACCGTTAAAAATACGCCCGATGTGTTCTTGAATTCCACCTTATCGATCGCCTGGGAGAACGCGGGCAAGACGCTGGCCAAGACGAAGCAATTGACCAAGAGCGCCGCGACCGACGAACAGAAGGCGAAAGCGATCTACGAATATATCGTTCGCAATGTCAGCTACGACAAAGATTTGGCTCGCAAGATCACCTCGGATTACGTTCCCGACATCGACGGTACGCTCGCTTCGGGCAAAGCCATCTGCTACGGCTACGCCACCTTGTACGCGGCAATGCTGCGCAGCGAGGGCATTCCGGCCAAGCTGGTTATGGGAAAATCGAATTTGGTCGACGAATATCATGCGTGGAACGAGGTTTATCTGAACGGGAAATGGGTCGTCGTCGATACGACGGTGGACGCGGGGTTGAGCAAAGGCGACAAGAAAGCAGCGTTCGCGAAAAAGGCAAGCGACTATGCAGCCGCTAAATATTATTGATTAAACTTCGAAGCGTCCGGAATCGTCAAAGATTCCGGACGCTTTTTTTTTTTTTTTTTGTGTTTGCAGAGAGGCTTCAACCTTGATCTTCAACCCGTTCGGCGCGAACGATGAGGCGGTGCGTCGGATTCACGAGCGGGTCGCATGTGATTAAGGTGAGGGTGGCTTTGTCCCCGTCGTTGTCCAGCACGGACAGGTCGGTTGGAAGCACGACTTTAATGTCGGTCACTTGATAGACGAAGCTGTCGTTTCTCGTACGGATGTCGATCCGGTCGCCGATGTCCACTTCGTTAAGCCGGTTGAACATTCGTCCTTTCGTACGGGCGCGGTGGGCTGCGACGGCCGCGTTGCCGATCTCGCCAAGCGGCGCGGTTTCCGTCATGTGACCGGCTCCGACCTTCATCGTCTGCGTCGTCGCCCCTTCCAGAATCGGCAGCTTCAGCTCGATTTTATCAATTTCGATAATTCCGATCGTCCGCTCATCCATCAGCTCTTCGGGAGTTTCGGACGGCTCGGGTTCTTCCGTTCCTGTCTGCTCCAGGCCTGCGTCAAGTACATGGGAGAGCCGGCTGTACTCGCTTTGAATATCGTAAGAGCGGGCGGGCTCGACGGGTGACAAGGATTGCTCCAATTGCTGCAAAATTCGCTGCTGTTCCCGATCCTGCAAATACTCGCGAACCGTCGGGAAGGCCAGCAGGGCGAGGCCGGCTGCGATCAGAACGTAGGCGGCGATTTTCGTGACGGCTGTTCCGGTTAGTTTCATAGATTTACCATCTGCCTTTACCTGTACAGGGTGCGTTCAACCTGAAATAATAAACTATCGGGCTGAACAAAATCTGTACAACGAGGCAATAAAATTTGCGTTCCTCTCGAAAAAGTTTAGAAATTGTTCAGCAAAGCGTGGTAAAATGATGATGTCTATTTTATTGGTACTTTATACCTATTAACAATAGGTAATTTGCTTCAATTTTTGGAAACGGGATTTAAGAGAGGTTTGATTCTAATGAATAGATCTGTACATAGCCGGATTCGGAGTTGGCTGGGGATCGCGCTGCTTATTGCCATGCTCTCCGCCTTGGCGACGGGATGCGGAATGTTTGGAGAGGAGACCGACGAGCAGAAGCCTTCGCCAGAAGCATCCGTCATCGAGAAATACAGCGGACCGATGAGCAAGGTTCTGCCTTTCGTATATACGGCGAAGAAAGAGCTGTCGCTTACGTTTAACGGAATGAGCGACGACGTTACGATGGACAAGCTGCTGGACGAGCTGGACAAGTACGGCATTACGGCGACTTTTTTTCTACCGGGCATGCGCGTCGCGGAAGAGCCGGACATTGCGAAGAAAATCATAGCCAGGGGACATGAGATCGAGAACAATACGCTAAACCGTCTGGACATGTCCAAGCTCGATTACGGGCAAGTGGACAAGGAAATCCGTCTCAGCAACGAAATTATCGAGAGAGAGACGGGGATCGTTCCGCGATACGTTCGGACGCGTTCGGGCGACTATACCGACGATATCCGATTGGCCGCCGCTCACAACGAAATGGAAGCCGTAGTCGTCTACAGCCTGTTTCTTCACAATTGGCAGGCGGAGAGCGATCAGGAGAAGGAGCTGTACATCAGGAAATATATAACCCGAGGCGGGATTATTTCCATTGATGTCGAAGAGAACAGCTCGCTTATTGAAGATATCGCGTTCGCGGCGAAAGCGGCGGAAGAGGTGGGATACAGCTTCATTCCATTGGGACAGTTGATCGCGGACGGCGGAGAACGGAAGCCGTTGGAGCAAATCGAAGGCTACGACGCCGTCCGGGTCAATCCCGATTACGAGAACGCGAAATACAATTTGATCTACAATGTCGTGACGGACGAGAAAAAAATTGCCCTGACTTTCGACGACTGGGGAACCGACTATACGGTAACTAAAATATTGGATACTCTGGCCCGGTTCAATATTAAGGCAACCTTTTTCCTGCGGGCCAAAGGCACGGAGGGCAATCCGAATTTGGCAAGAGCGATGATCGAGGAAGGACACGATGTAGCGAACCATACCTACACCCACCCCGTCATTACGACGTTAACCCCCGAGCAATTGCAGAAGGATGTCGTTAAAGCCCATCAAGTGATTACGGAAGCGATTCAGCAGAAGCCGACGATGCTGTTCCGGCCGCCTACCGGGGAGATCGACGACAAGAGCGCCAAAATCGTTTCGGCGATCGGATTTCCGAACATTGCATTGTACGATGTAACGACGTTTGACTGGGATGCGAGCAACAGCGCGAAAGATATTGTGAACAAGGTGATGGAGAAGACGGATAAAGGGAGCATTATTCTGCTTCACATGCTCGATGATATTCATACGGTCGAAGCTCTTCCCACAGTCATCGAACGGTTGCAAAAATCGGGTTTCACATTCGTTAAAATGGCGGATTTAATAGGATTGCAGCAATAGACGATTCGGGACTACGGGAGAGAACGGAAAATGCAGGAAATATACGATCGGCTGTTGGATAGGACGGAGCCTATTGCCGTTGTCGGATTGGGGTATGTAGGGCTGCCGCTTGCGCTTGCCTTTGCCCGCAAAGTGAAGGTGATCGGGTTCGACCTGAACGAGAAAAAAATCGCAGGTTACCGGAACGGAATAGACGCGACCGGGGATGTCGGCCATGAAGCGGTAAGAAGCAGCACGGCATCGTTCACCTCGGATATTTCCAGGCTGGAGGAAGCGCGCTTCTATATCGTAGCCGTACCGACGCCGATTGGCAGCGGGAATGTTCCGGACTTGACCTACATCGAGAACGCCAGCCGGATCGTCGGGCGCAAGCTGAGCCGGGGCTCGATCGTAGTCTTCGAATCTACCGTATATCCCGGCGTGACCGAGGAGATTTGCGTACCGATTCTGGAGGCGGAATCCGGCTTGCGCTGCGGGGTGGATTTCAAGGTCGGCTATTCGCCGGAGCGAATCAACCCGGGAGATCAAGTTCATCGTCTGGAAAATATTACGAAAATCGTATCGGGGATGGACGAGGACACGCTTGAGACGATTGCGAGCGTATACGAGCTTGTGATCGAAGCGGGCGTATATCGGGCCGAGAGCATTAAGGTGGCGGAAGCGGCCAAAGTGATCGAGAACGCGCAGCGCGACGTCAACATCGCCTTCATGAACGAGCTGGCGATGCTGTTTAAGCAGATGAACATTTCGACGAGAGCCGTGCTGGAGGCGGCGAGGACGAAGTGGAACTTTCTCCCGTTCGAGCCCGGGCTTGTCGGAGGCCACTGCATCGGCATCGATCCCTATTATTTAACCTATAAAGCCGAAGACACCGGTTACCGGTCGCGCATCATTCTTGCCGCGCGCCATATTAACGACGGGATGGGCAGCTTCGTCGCCCAGAGCATCGTCAAGACGCTGGCCAAGCTGAAAATCGATATTTCCAGCGTCAAAATCGGGTTTCTGGGATTGGCGTACAAGGAAAATTGCTCGGACATCCGCAATACGAAGGTGATCGACGTCATTCGCGAGCTGAACGAATACGACGTAACGCCGCTTGTCGCCGACCCGCTGGTCGATCGCGAGCAGGCGCATGAGGAGTACGGAATCGAACTGACGAACATGGAGCATTTGCAGGGGCTTGACGTTGTCGTCGTCGCCGTGCCGCACAGCGCCTTTGCCGCGATGACCGCAAGGGACTTCAATGTGATGTTCTCCGGAAATCGAACGAAGGTTCTGATTGATATTAAAGGCGCGTTCAACAAAGCGGATTTTGAAAAAGATGGCTTCCATTACTGGAGTCTGTAGCGTCGGTCTCGCGGATTGGAGGCAGTGACATGTGGAAATGGAAAAAGAAGCCGAAGGAGGATGTCGAGGAAATATTGACATCCGCCAAGGGAGATCGGCGAACGTTGGCCTATGTGCCGGACCCGGACAAGCTTCGTGTGGCGACCGATCGCAGAGGGCTCAAGGGCGAGGGGAGCGAATCGCCGCAGCAGGAAGCCAATATGCACGAAAAGCTGCGAATGCTAAGCCTGCGCTATGTGGCGGAATTCGAAGTGCGAGTCACCATGGCCAGACTTCGCAGGGGAAGGTTTCTCAAAGGCCGGTCGGTGGACGTGTCCGCAACCGGCATATTGGTTGCGCTCGACGGGGTCAGACCGGACGCGGTCCGAGTCGGAGGCCGCGCCAGCGTCCGGTTTCGGATTCCTCCGGGAGCGATGCCGGAAGGATTCGAGTCGAACGTCAAAACGCAGGCGACCGTCGTCAGAACGTTCGTCAGGGAGCTGAACGGACGCGAGCAGACGATGGTTGCCTTCGAGTTCGACCAGCCGCTGACCGAATATTTCCAGAAGAAGCGTTGGGGATATTCCGTTTACATGTCCAGCACCTTGCTGCTCTTTACGGCTTTATTCGTAATGCTGATGCGCGCGGAGAGCGTCATTTATTTCAAATACAACTCGCTTTTGTACACCTACAGCATTATCGCCGCGGCTTTCCTGCTGTCGAGATATTTGTTCGGATCGTTATACCGCGACGTACCGGTCAATCCGGTATACACGCCTGGCGTCACGATCATTATCCCCTGCTTTAACGAGGAGCAGTGGATTCATCGTACGATTTTGAGCTGCGTCAATCAGGATTATCCGGTACACAAGCTGGAAGTGATCGTGGTCGACGATCGCTCGACCGACAATTCCGCGCAGAGAATTCAAGAGACGATCGAACTGATTCATAAAGAGGCCGAGCGGTTCGGCACAAGGGACAGAGTGAAGATGCTGCTGCTGGAGGAAAACGGCGGGAAGCGCGTGGCTCTGGTGAAAGGCGTGGAGATGGCCAAGCACGGCCTGGTCGTCTTCGTCGATTCGGACAGCTTCCTCGAGCCGACGGCGATCCGCCATCTCGTCCAGCCGTTCCAGGACCGGAAGGTCGGAGGCGTAGCCGGCAGAACGGACGTGGAAAATAAATTCACGAACTCCATCACCAAACTGCAAACGGTCCGCTACTATATCGCCTTTCGGATCATGAAAGCGGCGGAATCCTGGTTCGACAGCGTGACCTGCCTGTCCGGACCGCTGTCCTGCTACCGCAAGGAACTGGTGCTGAAGCATGCCGACGCGTGGCTGAACCAGAAGTTCTTGGGGCAGCCGGCGACGTTCGGCGACGACCGAAGCATGACCAACTACATTTTACGGACTCACCGAACGACGTACCAGGATAAAGCGATCTGTTCGACGATCGTGCCTTCGGACATGGGCGTATTTTTGAAGCAGCAGATGCGGTGGAAACGTTCCTGGCTGAGAGAATCCCTTCGGGCCTGTCAATTCATATGGCGCAAGGAACCGCTTATGGCGCTGTTTTTCCTGGTGGGGCTGATTGTGCCGATTGCCGCGCCGATCATCGTGATCTACAACCTGATTTACGTCCCGCTGTTTTACCATGTGTTTCCGGGCACCTTCCTGATGGGATTGCTGCTGATGGCGCTGTGCATGAGCTTGGCGCATTTGTTTTTCCGCAAGAGCAGGCTGTGGATATTCGGGATCGTATTCTGTTTGTTCTATGAATTCGTACTGCTGTGGCAGATGCCGGTCGCGTGGGTCACTTTCTGGAAATCTACGTGGGGAACGAGGGAAACCCCGCAGGACGTCGAGGCCAGAAACAAGAAGGAAGCGCGCAAGCAAAAAAGAGCCAACCGGAAATACGGACTGCCGTTCTGACGCGGCGGTCTGCGTTCCGCTGAGTAAGGAGAAGCAAAGATGGGGAACAAGTATCGCGATCGCGCCCTCGACTCGCATAAGAAGAACAGACGCAAAAAGATCAAGACGGCGATTCAGCTGGTCTTGCTAGCGCTCGTCGGATATATTTTGTTTCACGCGCTTGTCGACGTCGAGAGGTACAAGGAGCCCGAGCGGAGCGAATGGACCTCGGACCAAGGCTTTGTCGCGCTGTCCTATTTCGGAGTCAGCCGAACGGGCACGCCCAAGCTGATCTCGAAGCGGGAGCTGGACAAGCAGCTTAAGGCCCTTAAGGATCAAGGCTTTGTCGCCGTTTCCCAGCAGGACGTGCTCGACTACTATCGGGAAGGCAAGAAGCTGCCGGACAAGGCGCTGTTTCTGTCCTTCGAGGACGGACGCAACGATTCGGCTTTGTTCGCCCAGCCGCTGCTGGAGAAATACAATTTCAAAGCGACGTTTCTTTCCTACGCCAACAAGATGGGCAACGGGGAACGCAAGTTTCTGCAGCCGAAAGAAATGAAGAAAATGACCAGGAACGGCTACTGGGAGCTCGGCAGCAACGGCTACAGGCTGGCCTACATCAACATTTTCGACAGCGAAGGCCGCTTCGTCGGCATGAAGGACGAGAGCGAGCTGCGGAACAAAATGAAAATCGATTATTACAATCATTATTTGATGGATTTTCTGCGCGACGAGGAGATGATTCCGACCGAGACGCGGAGCGAGATGGAAGCGCGAATCACCGAGGATTACCGGCTGATGGAAGAGATTTATACCGCGCAGCTCGGCTTCGTGCCGAACGTCTATATGATCATGCATGCCAACGCTTTGGGACAAGGAATGAATCGTCTCGTCACGGCGGCCAACGAAGCGGAAATCAAGCGGATTTTCAAGATGCATTTCAACCGGGACGGCGTCGCCTTTAACGGCAAGAACGGAGACCTTTACGATCTGACCCGGGTTCAGCCGGCTGCCTATTGGTACACCAACCATCTGCTGATGAAAATAGCCGCGGATACCGGTCAACGGATGCAGTTTTTGACCGGGGACGCCAAGCGTGCGAAGGATTGGACGCTGGTCGGCGGAGCGGCGGAGTTTATCGACAATCGCATCGCGCTGACCTCGCTGCCGGCCGCTCCCGGCACGCTTGTGCTCAACGGCAGCGAAGGCTATCGGGACGTGGAGCTTGAAGCGACCTTGACCGGCAACGTTGTCGGGCGGCAGTCGATTTACGTCAGGTACGACCGGGAGCGGAATTCGTTCGTCCGGATTTCGCTGGACAATAACCAGGTGACGGTCGAGCAGAAAAAGGCCGGACAGGACGTTGAGAGACTGGTACAATTGGAACTGGACGAGCCCGATTGGAAGGAAACCGATCTGGCGCTCAACAAGGCGACCGTATATTCGAAGGCGCAAACCTCCGAGCTCGATTTGACCGAAGAGACCCGCTATCCGGTCAATATCGCCGGCAAGAGGAAGCTTGCCATCTCTGTGAGCGGCAGCGAGCTTCGCGTGACGGTGGACGGGAACGTTCAAACGTACGAAAGCCCGATCGACGACGGAATTTCTGCCGGGTCCGTCGCCCTGGAGTCGGAATACAACGTTCAGAACGAACGGGACGATATTTACGACGGCGTCTTCGAAGACGTTCAGATCAAAGGATTGTACAGCAACCGGTATACCGGATTAAACAAATGGGTCAAGGAAATCGAACGTTCGGTCAACAGGGCCGTCGACTGGATGATCGAGACGTTCTAATCGGACGGACAGGAAGGGGGACTATTCTTGAACAGCACTCGCGCGGGCTACGCTCGCAGCCGCCGCCAGCATCGCCATCGCCGCAATCGGACGATTGTCCTCTACGCGTGCGCGGGGGCGCTCGCGCTTTTGGCGGGCTTGACGTATATGTGCAGGCAGGATGTGTTCGGGGCGGCCGTCAAACCCAAAATAACGGAATATAAAACGGAACGTTCGGTATGGCTGGCGGATTGGCGATGGAAAGCCGGCATGGAGCAGCTGGGAACGGTGGTCGGGGGATTGAGCAGCCTGCAGCTGTTCGCCGCTTATTTCGACGAATCCGACCGTCTGCTGTTTACGGATGAATTCCGGCAGGCGCTCCCCGCGGTACGGCAGGAAGCGGAACGAAGCGGCTTGAACAATCTGTTCCTGACGCTGGTCAACGACATCAAGCCTGCCGCCGGCGCGGACATTCAGAAGGACGGCGAGCTGGTGTCGAGGCTGGTTCAGGACTTTGCGAGCCGCAGAAAACATATCAACGAGATTGTCGCCGCTGTCGAGACGTACGGCTTATCCGGCGTCGAGCTGGATTACGAGAGGGTCGGGGAAGCGGATTGGCCGAATTACGCGCAGTTGATCAGAGAGCTGCATACCCGGCTCAGCGGGCAGGGCAAAGAGCTTCGGGTCGTTTTTGAACCGCGCGCGCCGCTGGAACGGCTCGATCTGCCGGAAGGCCCGGTTTATGTGATGATGGCGTACAACCTGTACGGCAGCCACAGCGGGCCGGGGCCGAAGGCGGATGACGCGTTCGTCCGCCAGCTGGCCAAGCGGATGAAGACTTTGTCCGATCGTCCCTACATTGCCTTGTCGACGGGAGGCTTCGATTGGCACGGCGGAACCGGCAATGCCGTCGGAATAACCGAGCGCCAGGCGGCCGAGCTGGCAGGCGGAGCCGCTCCCGCAAGGGACAAAGCCAGCGGCGCGCTGCACTTCGAATATACGGATTCCAGCGGCGCCAGACACGAGGTTTGGTATGCGGACGGCGCGACGCTGGCGCAGTGGATTCGAGCCGCCAAGTCCCAAGGCATCCATAATATTGCCGTCTGGCGGCTGGACGAATTGGGAGAGGAGTCGCTTGAGCAGCTCCGAAGCTCCGGTACCGCAGCAAACGAATAAAACCGCTCGCCGCGAAGCAGAGAAGCGCTCTCTCTTTCGCGGTTTTCGTTTTTTGCGGTCATGCGCCGGGATGGACGCCCCGATGGAATATATTTCTTTCTCGAAGGACAGACTAAGATTACGCTGCAAATGAAAGGCTGAATTCGAGAAAGGAGGGGAGCCACTTTTGGCTTGCAAAGAGACAAGAAGGCTGTCCGGGAGACGTTCCTGCGCCTGGCTGCTGGCCGGGCTGTTAACGGTTGCGCTGATCGCGCCGCCGGCGGTCTCCGCCAAGGAGCCGACGGTTAAGCAGCCGTCCACCGATCTGGCCGCGAACGCCAAGTCCGCGATTCTGATGGATGCGGACAGCGGCACGGTGATTTACGAGAAGAACAGCGCGCTGGCTTTGCCTCCCGCCAGCATCACGAAAATCATGACGATGCTGCTTGTCATGGAGGCGATCGACGAAGGCCGGCTGAAGCTGACCGACAAGGTGACCGCCAGCGAATACGCCGCATCGATGGGCGGCTCCCAGATATTCCTGGAGCCCGGAGAAGAAATGAGCGTCGAGGATATGCTCAAGGGCGTGGCGCTTGCTTCCGGCAACGATGCTTCCGTCGCGCTCGCGGAGAAGCTGGGAGGCAGCGAGCCGCAATTCGTCGCGATGATGAACGAGAAAGCGGCCGAGCTCGGAATGACCCATACGAAGTTCGTCAACTGCAACGGTCTGCCCGCCGAAGGGCATATGTCCTCGGCCCGCGACATCGCCCTCATGTCCAGAGAGCTGCTGAAATACGAGGAGATTACGAAATACACGGGACTGTACCAGGATTATTTGCGCAAAGGGAGTCCCAAGCCCTTCTGGCTTGTCAATACGAACAAGCTGGTTCGCTTCTACAGCGGAGCGGACGGCTTAAAGACGGGATTTACGAGCGAAGCGAAATTTTGCTTGTCGGCGACGGCCCGCCGGGACAATCTGCGCCTGATCGCCGTCGTGATGGGCGAGCCGAATACGAAGACGCGCAACGCGGAAGTGTCGCAGCTGTTCGACTATGCGTTCGCGCAATACACGAACGTTCCGATTTACAAGAAGGGCGATCCGATCGGCACGCTGCCGGTGGAGAAAGGCAAAGTCGCCAAAATTCCGCTGACGGCCAAGCATTCGTACAGCGTTCTGCTGAAGAAGGGCGACGCGGGCAAAGGCATTCGCCACGAGCTTGTGCTCGAGCCCAAGATCAAGGCGCCGATCGCCATCGGGCAGCCAGTCGGCAAGCTGGTCGTCTATCGCGGCGACGACGTCATCACCGAGTTCCAGGTGGAATCTCCCGCGGCGGTCGAACGCGCGGGCTGGTGGACGCTGCTCCGCAGGGCGACCGGTCATCTGTTCTTCTCGAAAGCGGATTGATTCCGGGGGAAAGGCGGCTTGGCGCGGCGAGCGTCGCCGCCTCTTTCGCGCGTTTTGTCGAATCTGGAGGACCAGCTTCTAGTTTTGTCGGGGGGCAGGAATGGGAGAGTCTTCCGTAGAATTGAAGACGAGCAAGCAGGTTGATTGGGGAAGGGGAAATGGAGATGAGCTTGCAGGTCGAGCTGGAGCAGCAGCGCAACGTTTTGATCGTCCGCCTTCGAGGCGAATTGGACCATCATACCGCGGATATCGTCCGGTTCAAAATGGAGGACGCGATCCTGCGCGGACGATGCGATCATGTCGTGCTTAGTCTGAAGGAGCTGCAATTTATGGACAGCTCGGGGCTTGGCGTCATTCTGGGGCGCTACAAGCTGATCAAGAGCCGGGGCGGCAAAATGGTCGTGTGCGACACGCAGCCCGGCGTGAAGAGGTTGTTCGAGCTGTCGGGGCTGTTCAAGATTCTCTCGTTCTATGAATCGGAGCGTACGGCGCTCGCCGGTCTGGAGGTCGTGTCATGAGCGGACATAATCATATGAAGCTATCGTTTGCGAGCCGGTCCGAGAACGAGTCGTTCGCCAGAGTTACGGTCGCGTCCTTCGTCTCGCAGCTGGACCCGACGCTGGAGCAGCTGGACGAAATCAAGACGGTCGTCTCCGAAGCGGTGACCAACGCGATCATTCACGGCTACGACGGCAGAACGGACGGCGTCGTGACCGTGGAAGCGGAGATCGACGGGGATACGGTTTCCCTGCGCGTGAGCGATCAGGGCAAAGGAATCGAAGATCTGGATTTGGCCAGGCAGCCGCTGTTCACTTCGCGCCCGGAGCTTGAGCGTTCCGGAATGGGCTTTACGATCATGGAAAATTTCATGGACGAATTCGACGTTGTCAGCTCGGATGCGGGAGGCACGTCTCTCCGGATGAAAAAGCGGATCGAGTCAAAAAAAGCATTGTTTAACTAAAACCGTGCGGCAGGGGTTGGAGGCATGGAAGCAGAATGGAAACGAACGTCTCCGCCGGCATATTTGGACGACAGCGAAGTGAAACGCCTCATTGCGCTGAGCCAGTCCGGAGATACGACCGCGCGGGACACGCTCGTCAACAGCAATATTCGTCTGGTGTGGTCCGTCGTTCAGCGGTTCGCCAATCGCGGCTACGACAGCGAGGACCTGTTTCAGATCGGCTGCATCGGCTTGCTGAAGTCGGTGGACAAGTTCGATCTGTCCTACGACGTCAAATTTTCGACTTACGCCGTGCCGATGATTATCGGCGAAATCCAGAGATTCCTGAGAGACGACGGCACGTTGAAGGTGAGCCGTTCGCTCAAGGAGATGGCCAACCGCGTCCGCAAAGTCAAGGACGAGCTGTCCAAGAGATACGGCCGCGCGCCGACGATCGGCGAAGTGGCGGAGGAGCTTGGCGTCACGCCGGAGGAAATCGTATTCGCGCAGGAAGCGAACAAGCCTCCGACGTCGATTCACGAGACGGTGTTCGAGAACGACGGCGACCCGATCACGCTGATGGACCAGATCGCGGACGAGACCCAGGAGCGCTGGTTCGACAAGCTGGCGCTGACGGAGGCGATCCAGGCGCTGAGCGACCGGGAGCGGCTGATTATTTATTTGCGGTATTTTCGCGACCAGACGCAATCCGAGGTGGCCGGCCGGCTGGGCATCTCGCAGGTTCAAGTCAGCCGGCTGGAGAAAAAAATACTGCAAAATATTAAAGACCAGATCGCGCTGTGAAGCGCCCTCGCAAAGCTGGACGCCGTCCGGTAAGCGGGGGGCGGTCACGGCGGGCGGACGCCGCCTGCCGGACGCGATCGCAGGGAGACGAATGCCGGAATCCGGCGGGCGTCTCCCTGTTTTTTTTCCAAAAGCGCGGTTAGGCGGACGGCATCCATTCCATACTAAACGAAATGCCGAGAGGGGGAGGGGGTAGCGATGGAGCGTTCGGAGGAGGCGTCCGGGACCGTCTACGTTCGAATGCGAAGAAGGGCCGTCGTGCGGCCCGGAGCCGTCGTTCGCTTGGGAGACGTCGCGAGACTGGTTGCGGATAGGCGGCTCCAGCAGAGGCTTGAGCAGCTTCCGCTGCACAAGGTCGCCGCCGGCGACGGCAATCTGCTGCTGATCGACATGCTGCAGGTCGTCCAGGCGATTCGCGAAGCGGAGCCCGGGACGGTCATCGAGACGTTCGGCGAGCCGCACGTGCTGCTGGAGATTTCTCCGGCGGGCGAGGTCAAGCCGCGCAAGATCATGCTTGTCCTAGCCTGGCTGCTGCTGTTTTTCGGCTCCGGGATGGCGATGATGAACTTCCACGCCGACGTCAACATGCCCGCGGTGCAGCGCAGAATAACCGAATTGATCACCGGCAAGGACGGCGCGCACCCCTGGCTGTTTCAAATTCCGTACTCCCTGGGCGTCGGACTGGGCATGCTGCTGTTTTTCGACCGGCTCTTGCGCAAGCGGCTGAACGACGAGCCCAATCCGCTGGAGGTGGAGATGTTCATGTATCAGGAAAACGTGAACCACTACGTCATTACCGAAGAATATCGCAAAAAACACGAGGACAGGACGGGGAGAGACGGTGCTTGACGCGCTGCGAAGCTTGCTGCTGGGAACCGTAAGCCTGGCGGGCGGCTTTGCCGTCGGGAGCGCCTTCGTCGCGCTGCTGATCGTGCTCGATCTGATTCCCAGGCTCGTGCAGCTGACGAGAGCCCACCGCCGCTCCGCCGTATTCGAATCGGCGATTTTGTTCGGCTCGCTGTACTGGATTTGCGCCGATCTGTTCGAGTGGTCGTTCCGGCTGTCGGCCCGTTATCTGCTCGTGCCGGCGGTGTTTCAAGGGCTGTTCGTCGGCATGTTCGCGGCGGCGTTAACCGAGGTGCTGAACGTCATCCCCATCGTAGCCAAAAGATTAAAGCTGAAACCTTATTTATTGTCGCTGCTGATGGCCATGGTGCTCGGCAAGGTGACGGGCTCCCTCGTCGATTGGCTGTGGCTTCAGCCTTAAGGAGCGTGAACGAGATGGAAACGACCGAGCACGGCAGCATGGATTTAAGCCATGCGGACCGGCCGAGGAACGTTCCGGAGGACCGGGACGGGATCAGGGAGAGAGATAGGGAGAACGAAGGGGACGGCTCCCGAAGGAGCGCCCGCCGGGATCAGGAACGGCGCGACGGGGAAGAACGGCCGATGCCTTCGGCTTCGGAGACGGCGCGCAGGACGCAGGAGCGCATCCCCCAGGATCTCGAGAGCTGGAAGGAGCTGCTGACTGCGACGATCGGTCTGGACAAGAGCTTCGAGGTGCAGGTGCGCGAGATGACGTTCGGGGGCCGGAAGGTGGCGCTGCTGTTTCTTAGCGTGTTCGCCAAGGACGCGTCGCTGACGGAGATTATTAAGCGGCTGACCTATTTGGACCCTGGCAGCGCGCTGGATTCCGATGCGCTGCAGGCTTTTCTGGAATGCTACGTGCCCGCCGTCCAGGTCAAGAAAACCGAATCGTTCCCGCAGATGGTCGACGAAGTGCTGATGGGCAACACGGCGTTCTACGTCGACGGGCAGTCGGCGGCTCTGCTGATCGACGCGAAGACGTTCCCGAGCCGGAATCCCGAGCAGCCGTCGCTGGAGAAGGTCGTAAGGGGCAGCCAGGACGGTTTTACGGAGACGCTGCTGATGAACGTCGCGCTCATCCGGCGGCGGCTTCGCGACCCCAATTTGCGCTTCGAGATTATGAAGGTCGGCCGGCGTACGCAGACCGACGTCTGCATCGGCTACATCGACGATATCGCGAACGTGGAGCTGGTGGAATCGATCCGGGACAAAATCCGGGCGATCGACATCGACGGCCTTCCGCTCGCCGACAAGCAGCTGGAGGAAATGACGGTCAGCAACGACTGGAATCCGTTCCCCCTGGTGAGATACACGGAACGGCCGGACGTCGTGGCGGCTCAGCTGCTCGACGGCAGCGTTACCGTGCTCGTCGATACTTCTCCCAGCGCGATTCTGCTTCCGACTACGTATTTCGACCTGGTCCAGCATGCGGAAGAAAATCGTCAAAACCCGTTTATGGGCTCCTATATGCGGTGGGTGCGGTACTTGGGCATTCTCGCTTCGCTCGTGCTGATGCCCCTGTGGTTTCTGTTCAACGCCAATCCCGGTTTGCGCCCCGACTGGCTGTGGTTTGTCGGAACCGACAAGGCCGGGCAGATTCCGCTCATTCTGCAATTTCTGGTCGCGGAGATCGGCGTCGACCTGCTGCGGCTCGCGGCCGTGCATACGCCCGCGCCGCTCGTGACGGCGATGACCTTGCTGTCGGCGATACTGATCGGGGACATTGCGGTCAAGACCGGACTGTTCGTCAACGAGGTCATTCTGTACATGGCCGTCTCCGCGATTGGAATGTTCGCGACGCCGAGCTACGAGCTGGGCCTGGCGAACCGGATCGTTCGGCTCGGCTTGCTGCTTGCCGTTTTTTTCTTCCAGGAGATCGGATTCGTCGTGCTCGCGACGGCCACGCTGCTGTATCTGGCGTTCAAGAGATCGTTTAACGCGCCCTATCTGTGGCCTTTTCTGCCGTTTAACGCCATCGCGTTCCGCAATATTTTGTTCCGCATGCCGCTTTCGACGAACAAGAAGCGGCTGTCGATCTACCGTGCGAAGAAAAGCCGCAAACAGCCGGCATAACGGCAAGCGAAGGCGAGCGGAGACCGGACTTTCGAAGCGGGGGATGAAAATTTTCCCGTGGAGAGGTCCGGTTTTGCGTCAAGAGGACGGCGAAGGCGTTGCGGCCCGGTCGGCTTGAAAGTTAATGCAAATGTTGTGGCAAATCCTCCATATCCCCTTGACCGTTTTTCCGCTATACTGGATGATAAAGCGCAAAAGCCGGAAGGAGCCAATGCGGGCCGATTCCGAATCATTCGCCAAAGGGGAAATAAGAATTATGTTCTTGCACGGTACCAGCAAAATAAATAGCAAAGGTCATCTCGAAATCGGAGGCTGCGACGTTACGGATTTGGCGAAGCAATTCGGCACTCCGCTGTACATTGTGGACGAGGCGTTGGTGCGCCAGCGGGCGCGGGAGTTTATGGATGCGTTCCGCGCGACGGGCATTCGCCACCAGGTCGCCTACGCTTCCAAGGCGTTCTGCGTCATGGCGATGTGCCGCGTGGCCGAAGAGGAGGGCATGAGCCTCGATGTCGTCTCCGACGGGGAATTGTATACGGCGCTGCAGGCGGGCTTTCCGGCCGAACGGATTCATTTTCACGGCAACAATAAAACGCCGGAGGAAATCTTGATGGCGCTCGAAGCGAACATCGGCTGCTTCGTCGTCGACAACTTTAACGAGCTTGGCCTGCTGAACGCTCTGGCCGGCGAACAGGGCAAGCGCGTGAACGTGCTGCTGCGCATTACGCCGGGGGTGGAAGCCCATACGCACGATTACATCTCGACGGGCCAGCAGGATTCCAAATTCGGCTTCGACCTGGGCAACGGAACGGCGTTCCAGGCGATCGAAACGGCGATCTCCCTGCCCAACCTGAAGGTGCTCGGCGTGCACTCCCATATCGGCTCGCAGATTTTCGAGGTCGAAGGCTTCCGGATGGCGGTCGAGAAAGTATCCGCCTTCGCGGTGGAAATCCGCGACAAGCTTAACCATACCTTTACCGTTCTGAACCTTGGCGGCGGCTTCGGCATCCGTTATGTGGACGGCGATCAGCCGCTGCCGGTCGGCGTGTACGTGCAGGCGATCGCCGACGCGGTGCGCACGACCTGCGAGCAAGCGGGCTTCCCGCTTCCCGAGATCTGGATCGAGCCCGGCCGCAGCATCGTCGGCGACGCGGGAACGACGCTCTATACGATCGGGACAAGCAAAGACATCCCCGGCGTGCGCAAATATATCGCGGTGGACGGCGGCATGACCGACAACCCGCGTCCGGCCTTGTACGAATCCAAATACGAGGCGGTGCTGGCCAACCGTGCCAACGACGCCGCGGAGGAAGTCGTCTCCGTCGCGGGCAAGTGCTGCGAGAGCGGCGACATGCTCATCTGGGACTTGAACCTGCCGGCCGTGCAATCCGGCGACCTGCTCGCCGTATTCTGCACCGGCGCGTACAACTACGCGATGGCGAGCAACTACAACCGCATCCGCCGTCCGGCGGTCGTCTTCGTCAAGGACGGTCAGGCGGATCTGGTCGTCGCCCGCGAGTCTTACGAGAACATCGTCGGCAACGACGTCATTCCGCAGCGTCTGCAGAAGCAAGCGGTCGCGAAATAAATTCGCAGATCGACGGGGCTGTCCCATAAGTAAGGGCGTACAAAATGATCGAAGGTAAAGAAGAAGCATCTATCTCCTGGAGCCTGCCTCATACGTTCTGAAACTACTCTGTTACGGGTTAACCCTTCAAGTTTCAGGATCGTATAGCAGCGGAAGGAGATAGATGCGGCTTACAACATTCCAGCGATCATCTCTCGGTACGCCTTGGTTTATTTATGGGACAGCCCCTTTCTAAGATGCACGGCGGCAGGGCGGAATTCGTTTGCGTCGGCTAATGGCGGATCTCGCGCGATAATTCCAACCCGACTGCTTGCATTTTGGCAGGCGGAGTGATAAACTGACATACAATAAGTTGCTTATCCTTCGGGGCGGGGCGCAATTCCCCACCGACGGTGATCGGCAGCAGCTCGGCCATCGATCGCATCGAAGCCGACTTGCCGCCGTCAGTCCGTGACCCGTCATCGCTTCTTCCGGTCGAACCGGCGGCGGCTTTGCGGTGGACCCGGTGCAAATCCGGGACCGACAGTAACAGTCTGGATGGGAGAAGGAAGCACAGCGGCCGTGCCGCGTCTGATGAAGAGCGTCGTTATTTAGTGGGAATGGGCAATCGGACATTTTTCGGATTTGATTGTTCTTTTTTTCACAATCCTGCGAACACGACGGGTTGTTTCAGTCTGCTTGCGATTCGTTATCAAGCTGCTGTTTCCCTCGCTTTTCAGGACGCGACCTGAAGGCCTGTTTATCGCTGTGCATAACGCCCCCGGGATGAATTTTCCGGGGGCTTTTTTGTTGTTCGACGGCAGGGGAGGAGGAGACCGATGGAGATTCTGAATGACGAATACTATATGCGGCTGGCGCTGAATATGGCGGACGGGGCTTCCGGTCAGACCGGCGTTAACCCCGTGGTCGGCTGCGTCGTCGTCAAGGACGGCCGGATCGTCGGCCTGGGCGCGCATCTGAAGCGGGGCGAAGGCCATGCCGAGGTTCACGCGCTCGATATGGCCGGCGATCAAGCCCGCGGAGCGACCGCTTATGTCACGCTTGAACCGTGCAGCCATTACGGCCGCACGCCGCCCTGCTGCGAGCGGCTGATCGAAGAAGGTGTGTCGCGCGTTGTCGTCGCCGCGTCCGATCCGAATCCGCTCGTGGCCGGGCGGGGGATCGCCAGGCTGCGCGAGGCGGGCATCGAGGTGCTGACCGGCGTGCTGGAGAGCGAGGCCGCCTTGCAGAACGAGGCGTTCAACAAGTTTATCCTCACCGGCTTGCCTTTCGTCACGCTGAAGACGGCCCTGAGCCTGGATGGACGCATCGCCACGCGCACCGGACACAGCCGCTGGATTACGGGAGCGGCGGCCAGGGAGGCGGTCCATACGCTGCGGCACCGGCACGCCGGGATCATGGTCGGTCTGCAGACGGTGCTGGCCGACGATCCGGAGCTGACGACCCGGCTCGACGTTCCGGCGCTGCATCCGACCCGCATCGTCGTCGACTCCGGCCTGAGGCTGCCCTTGACGGCAAGGGTGCTGAACGACGCCGCTCCGACGATCGTTCTGACCACCGTTCAAGCCGACGAGGACAGAGCCGAGCGGCTCAGGGAGCGCGGCGCCGAAGTACTGCGCTGCGGCGACGGAGAGCGCGTCGATCTCGCCGCGGCGATGCGGGAGCTGGGACGGCGCGACATCGGCTCCGTGCTGCTGGAAGGCGGCGGGGTGCTGAACGGCGCCATGCTGCAAGCCGGTCTCGTCGACAAGACGATGCTGATTTATGCACCGATTATCGTCGGCGGCGAAGGGGCGCCTTCCGCGTTCTCTTATGTCGGCCCGGAGGAAATGTCCGCGGCGCTCCGGCTCTCGAGAGTATCGATGCAAAGCTTCGGCGACGACTGGTGCGTCACCGGTTATCCCGACAACCGGGCTGCCGGAGCGGCGGCCGAAGCCGCGGCTGAAGCGGAGCCGAACGGGAGCGCCGCGAAGGAGGGAAGCTAATTGTTTACGGGACTTATCGAAGAAATGGGCGTTCTGCGCTCCGTGCACCGCCGGGGCGAGGCGATGATCTTGGGCGTCTCGGCGGCCAAGGTGCTGGAGGACGTCAAGCTGGGCGACAGCATCTCCGTTAACGGCGTCTGTCTGACCGTAGTGGAGTTCGACCGAACGGGCTTCGCGGTCGACGTCATGCCGGAAACGTACCGCCACACGAACCTGAGCACGCTGAAGCCGGGCGCGCCCTTGAACCTGGAGCGGGCGATGCAGGCCGGCGGCCGCTTCGGCGGACATCTGGTGCAGGGGCACGTCGACGGCACGGGGACGATCCGCGGCCGGACGGCCGAAGCGAACGCCGTCGTGTTCGCGATCGAGCCGGACGATCCGGCCCTGCTGCGCCACGTCGTCCGGCAGGGTTCGGTGACGCTGGATGGCATCAGCCTGACGGTCGTGTCGACGGATCGCGACGCGGGCGTTTTCACGGTATCGATCATTCCTCATACGCTGCGCGAAACGGTGCTGCAGCATAAGCACCCCGGCGACACGCTGAATATCGAGTGCGACATTCTTGGCAAATACGTGGATCATCTGCTGAACTGGCGCGATCAGGAGCCGGCCGCGCGCAAGGCCGGCGGGTTGACGGAAGCGACGCTGCGCGACAACGGATTTATGTGAACAACCTCTGAAAGGAGCGACCACGATGGAACAGCATCATTTTGACCGCATCGACGACGCGATCGAGGATTTGAAGCAAGGGAAGGTCATTATCGTCGTCGACGACGAAGACCGGGAGAACGAAGGGGATCTGATCGCGCTGGCCGACAAGGCGACGCCGGAGATCATCAATTTCATGATCAGGGAGGCCCGGGGGCTGCTCTGCGTTCCGATTACCCAGGAGCGGGCGGAGGCTCTTGACTTGCCCCCGATGGTCAATCACAATACGGATTATCACGGCACGGCGTTCACCGTATCGGTCGATCATGTGTCCACGACAACCGGCATTTCGGCGCACGAGCGTTCGCTGTCGGTGCAGGCGTTGATCGATCCGGCGGCCAAGCCGGGCGACTTCCGCAGGCCGGGCCACATTTTCCCGCTGATCGCAAAAGACGGAGGCGTGCTCAGACGGGCCGGCCATACGGAAGCGGCGATCGATCTGGCGAGAATGAGCGGCTCCGAGCCCGCGGCCGTCATCTGCGAGGTCATCAAGGAAGACGGAACGATGGCCAGGCTGCCGGACCTTCAGACGTTCGCCAAGGAGCACGATCTGAAGCTGATTACGATCAAGGATCTGATTCATTACCGCAACGAGAAGGAGAAGCTGGTCAAGCGGGAAGTTTCGGTCAGGCTGCCGACCGACTTCGGAACGTTCCAGGCGGTCGCTTACTCCAACGAAGTCGATCGCAAGGAGCACGTCGCCTTCGTCAAAGGAGAGATCGACGGCTCCAAGCCGGTGCTCGTGCGCGTGCATTCGGAGTGCCTGACGGGCGACGTGTTCCATTCCCATCGCTGCGATTGCGGCCCGCAGTTGGAAGCGGCGCTCAGGCAGATCAGCGAGGCCGGCAGCGGCGTGCTGCTCTATATGCGGCAGGAGGGCCGGGGCATCGGCCTGATCAATAAATTGCGGGCTTACGAGCTGCAGGAGCAGGGATTGGACACCGTGGACGCGAATATCCAATTGGGATTCGCTCCCGATCTGCGCGACTACGGCATCGGGGCGCAAATTTTGAAGGACCTCGGCATTCGCGACATCCGTCTGCTGACGAACAACCCGCGCAAGATCAAAGGGCTGGAGGGCTACGGCCTGAACGTCGTCGAGCGCGTGCCGATCCAGATGCAGGAGAACGAAGACAATACCGGGTATTTGCATACCAAAAAAGCAAAGCTGGGCCATCTGCTGTCGTTTCAGGGCGAGCCGGATTACAACATTTGAGAGGATGAACGAATATGTCTATCGTATATGAAGGTCACTTGGTATCCAAAGGGTTAAAATATGCCGTCGTCGTCGGAAGATTCAACGAGTTTATTTCGTCCAAGCTGCTCGGCGGGGCGCTTGACGCGCTCAAGCGCCATGGGGCGGAAGACAACGAGGTCGAGATTGCCTGGGTGCCCGGCGCGTTCGAAATTCCGCTGATCGCCCAGAAGCTGGCCGAGAGCGGCAAATACGACGCAGTCATTACGCTGGGCGCGGTTATCCGCGGCTCCACGCCGCACTTCGATTACGTCTGCAACGAAGTCGCCAAGGGCGTAGCCGCCATTTCGCTGAAGACGGGCGTGCCGACGATCTTCGGCGTGCTGACGACCGACAGCATCGAGCAGGCGGTGGAGCGCGCGGGCACGAAGGCCGGCAACAAAGGCTGGGACGCGGCGACGACGGCGATCGAGATGGCGAATTTGACGCGGGCGATCTCGGGCTGATAAGATTTAATTTTAGAGGCAACAGGAACGTGAGCGAAGGCAGGAGGAGAAAGCCGCGTGGCAATGCTGTACAAGCTGGAGACGTTCGAAGGTCCGCTCGATTTGCTGCTTCACCTGATCGACAAGGCGGAAATCGATATTCAGGATATATCGATCAGCGAGATTACCGATCAATATATGGAATATTTGGCGGCCATGCAGGAGCTCGAGCTTGACATTACCAGCGAATTTCTCGTTATGGCGGCGACCCTGCTTTCCATGAAGAGCAGGCAGCTGCTGCCGAAGCCTCCGGTAACGGAAGAGCCTTGGCTGACGGTCGACGAAGACGACGATCTCGACCCGCGGGAGGAACTGATCCGCAAGCTGATCGAATACCGCAAGTTCAAGTCGGTAGCCGGCCAGCTCAGAGAGAAGGAATGGGACCGCAGCCAGGTGTATACGCGCGAGCCCGCCGATCTGACGCCGTTCGAGAAGGCGATCAAAACGAATCCGGTGGAAGGCTTGCATGTGAACGACCTGGTGAGCGCTTTTCAGAAAGCGATGAGGCGTCTGGCCGGAAGAAACCGGGTATCCTCGATTCGCAAGGACGAGATTTCGGTCAAGGATCGGATTCGCGACATTATCCATACGCTCAAGCACCGCTCGACCGAAGGGAAGCTGCTGTTTTCCCAGCTGCTCAGAGAAGAGGACGACCGCGAGGAGATCGTCGTCACCTTCCTGGCGATTCTGGAATTGATGAAGCGGAAATGGGTTTCGTGCCATCAAACCGCGCTGTTCGATGAAATCGTGTTGTCGTGGACGGGGAGAGAAGAGAACGATGAATTACTCGACATTGAAATCGGTACTTGAAGGCTTGCTGTTCGTATCCGGAGACGAAGGGATCAGCGCGAAGACGGCGGCGGAAGTCGTGGAGACGGACGTGGAAGTCGTCGCCGACGTATTCAAGGATTTGCAGAAGGAATTCGTCAAAAAAAACCGCGGCATCCGGATCGCCGAAGTCGCCGGAGGTTATCGCCTCACTACGGTGATCGAACACGCGCCTTATTTCGAGAAATTGGCGTACTCTCCTTCCCGTTCGTCGCTCTCCCAGGCGGCGCTCGAGACGCTGGCGATTATCGCTTACAGGCAGCCGATCACCCGGATCGAGATTGAAGAAATTCGCGGAGTGAAGGCCGATCGGCCGCTCCATCATCTGGTGAACAAGGATTTGATCGAGGAGAAGGGCAGAGCCGACGCGCTCGGACGGCCGATTCTTTACGGAACGACCAAGTCGTTCCTCGATTATTTCGGCCTGGCCAGCATTCAGAGCCTGCCCGAGCCGACGATTTCCGACGGCGACGACGAGCTGGAGGAAAGAACGAAGCTGCTGTTCGACCGCATCGAAGGCCGCCAGCTTTCCTTGGAGGATCTGGACCGCGAGCTGGATACGGACTAAGATTTGGCATAAATCAGGGAATGATCCAAAGCCAGAAGGCCATACTACCCCTAAGAAAGGCGGGGGAGGTATGGCCTTCTGGCTTTGGATCGCCTCGGCGGCCGCAGCGGCGGCACTCGTCGCGGCATCGGTATCGCGAATCAAGGTGCGCGTCCGCTACTCGCGCAGCGGCCAATTGGATCAACTGGTCGTCATCGTACAGGCTTTGTTCGGTCTTTTTCACTATCAGATTTTGCTTCCCTCCATCGTAATTCGCGGCTGGAACGTCGTGTACCGGGAGCAGCGGGAAGGCGGACTGCCGGGCAGGGAAAAGCAGGACAAAGCGAAGCGGCGTTTGGGAAGAAAATCGGTTATGCGGTACATAAGGGCTTATCGATCCGTGCTCGTTTCCACGAAGCGGTTCAAAAGATGGGCGAGACGCACTTTGAAAAAGGTGGAGTGTACAAGGTGGCGGCTCGACTTTCGCGTCGGCACCGGAGACGCGCCGTCTACGGCGGTGCTGACGGGACTGCTGTGGACGGTGTCCGGCTGCGCCTCGGGCGTCGCCAGCCGCTGGGTGACCTTCCGCACCTCCCCGCACGGGGAAGTGGCGCCGAACTATGCCGCAGCCGAGTTCACGGCCGTCTGGGAGGCGGATTTCCGCATTCGGCTGGGAACGTTCGTATGGGCCGTTCTTAAATTGGGCACAAGAACGCTGCGCATCCGCAAGGCGATTCGAGCCTGGCGCAGCTGGCTGACCCCGCCCAACGAAGGCTTGAGCTAACGGAAGATGGCAGGGGAGAGACCAGGGAACGGCGCATAAAGGCGGCGGGGTTTCGGGCAAATTAGGTACACGAAAGGAGGAGTTGAAGATGTCTCAGCATCCGATTAACGGCTTAATGCAGACCGCCATGGAAAATATCAAGGACATGGTGGACGTCAACACGATAGTTGGAGAACCCGTCCAGACGCCGGACGGCAGCGTGATTATGCCGATCTCCAAAGTGGGCTTCGGCTTTGCGGCGGGGGGAAGCGAGTTTTCGACGGACGATATGTCCGGCGATTCCGGGAATCATCGCGGTCAAGACGAGCATAACGCATCGGTCGCCCTTCCGTTCGGGGGAGGCAGCGGCGGAGGCGTGTCGATTACCCCGATCGCCTTCCTGGTCGTCGGCTCGCACGGCGTCAAGGTCGTGCCGCTGGACAATCAGACGCATCTGCTGGAGCGCCTGATCGACGCCGCTCCGGAATGGGTCGACAAGCTCAAGCACGCCTTTATGCGCAATCCGAATTCGACGGAGACGATTCGCACGGTCGAAACGAAAACCTCCGCCGATTCGTCGCTGATGTAAAAGCGGGTCCCCTCTCGGCGTCAGTCTCCGAATTCGGAGGCTGGCGCTTTTAAGGCTGTGCCCGGACGCAATCCTTCCACATACTTTGGGACATGCATACATAAAATGGATTTATGAAGCCCCGCGCCGATCGGCGCGCGGCAGTCACTTCCGAGGAGGATCGGCATGCCGCACTGGATTCGTCTTATCCAAGCCCGACATTTCCCGTTGTTGCTCGTCTGCCTGGCCGTTATCGGGGTTCCGGCCGCCACGGCGGAGGCCAAGTCGCCCGGCCCGCCTTCGAACGGCGCCCAGGCGGCCGCCCTGGCCGATGTCGCGTCGGGGAGAATTCTGTTCAGCCAGCGCGGCGACGAGCCGATGAAGATCGCCAGCCTGACGAAGATTATGACCGCCATCGTCGCTATCGAAGACGGCAATCTGGACGATACGGTGAAGGTGAGCAAGCGGGCCGCGGGGAAGGAAGGCTCGTCGCTTTATTTGAAGGAAGGCGAGACCATCTCGCTGCGCGACGCGCTGTACGGCCTGATGCTGCGCTCCGGCAACGACGCCGCGATGGCCATTGCCGAGCATGTGGGCGGCTCCGTCGAAGGCTTCGCGTTTCTGATGAACAAGAAAGCCGAGGAGCTGGGATTGGAGAACAGCCATTTTATGAACCCGCACGGATTGGACGAGCAGGGGCATTATTCCTCCGCGAACGATCTGGCGAAGCTAACCGTATATGCGCTCCACAACCCGGAGTTTAAGGAAATCGTCAAGACGGAGGTGCGAACCGCGCCCAATCCGAACGATTCCTGGGACTATAAATGGGTCAACAAAAATAAAATGCTGCGGCTGTACGAGGGAGCGGACGGCGTCAAGACGGGTTATACGAAGCAGGCGCTGCGGACGCTGGTCAGCTCCGCGACGCGGGACGGGCAGCAGCTCGTCGCCGTTACGCTCAACGACCGCGAGGATTGGGACGATCACGCCAAGCTGCTCGATTACGGCTTCGCGAGCTTCCCGCTTGCCCGCGTCGTCAAGCAGGGCGATCCGCTGAAGGACTACCCCTACGAGACGGCGGCGGGTTTTGCGTATCCTTTCGCCGAAGGGGAGCGGGAGCGGCTGGAAATCCATCTTGCGCCGCTGAAGCCCGAATCGGTTCCCTATCGGCTCGGCTACCGCGGACAGCTTCGCTTCGTGCTGGACGGCCGTCAGATTGGAGCGGTCGCGCTGGTGGCCGACGCCGAGCGGGAACGGCAGGCGGAGAAGGCGCAGCCGCAGGACGAGCGCCCGACGACGACCTCGGCCGTCGCGCGAACCGGCTTCGGGACCGCGCTGCAAACGGCTCTCAGAGCTCTGCTGCTAGGAGGGACATAAACCTATGGTGAACTGGATCTGGATGGGCATGATCGTGTTCAGCGTCATTTACGGCGCCGCCAACGGCAAGATGGAGAAGGTGGCGGAAGCGGCGTTCGGCGGAGCGCAGACGGGCGTAACCGTCTGCCTTGGCCTGATCAGCATCCTCGTCTTCTGGATGGGACTGATGAGAATCGCCGAGGAGGCCGGGCTCGTGCGCAAGCTGTCGACACTGCTGGCTCCCGTCGTCAGAAGACTGTTTCCCGACGTGCCGGGCGACCACCCGGCAATGGGCTATATTTTATCGAATATGAGCGCGAATTTGCTCGGCTTGGGCAACGCGGCGACGCCGATGGGCATCAAGGCGATGCAGGAGCTCCAGAAGCTCAATCCCGAGCCGACCGTCGCCACGCCGGCGATGTGCACGCTGCTGGCGCTGAATACGGCCAGCATCACGCTCGTGCCGACGACGATCATTGCCATCCGGATGAACTTCGGCGCCGTTCATCCCGCGGACATCGTGGCGCCGACGTTGCTGGCCACCATCATTTCGACCGGCGCCGCCATTCTTGCCGACAGATGGTACCGCCGCAGGAACAAGTTTCCGCCCGCATACCGGGCGAACGGACAAGGCGCCGCGCCCGCCGCCGATCTTCCGCCGGCCGCGGCCTCCGGAGGGGGCTGAGCGCATTGATTTCGATAATCCAGATCGTCTCGACCTGGACGATTCCCGTACTTATCGCTTTTATTCCGCTGTACGCTTCGCTGCGCAAAGTGCCGGTCTACGAGACGTTCGTCGACGGCGCCAAGGACGGCTTCGGAACGGCGATCGGCATCATTCCCCATCTCGTCGGGATGATGACGGCGATCGGCATGTTCCGGGCCTCGGGAGCGCTGGACGCGCTTATCGGCGTGATCCGTCCCGCGCTGGAGTTGATCGGCATTCCGAGCGACGTGCTGCCGCTGGCGCTGCTGCGGCCGATTACCGGCGCCGGCTCGCTCGCCTTCGTGACCGACCTGATCAAGGAGCAGGGCCCCGATTCGTTCGCCGCCAGAGTCGCTTCGGCGATCCAGGGAAGCACCGACACGACGCTGTATGTGCTGACCGTCTACTTCGGAGCCGTAGGCATCCGCAACGCCCGCTACGCGCTCAAGGTCGGGCTGTTCTCAGACCTGGTCGGCTTTTTCGCCGCCGTCGCCGCTTGCTGGTTATTGTTCGGCTTGGTATGATGGGTGAGAGGTGAAAGTCGTGGAGGAAAGATTGCAGAAGGTTCTCGCGAACGCGGGCGTCGCTTCGAGACGCAAATGCGAGGAACTGATTACGGCGGGCAAGGTGACGGTTAACGGCGAAGTCGTGACCGAGCTCGGGGCCAAGGCCGACCCGGCCGCGGACACGATTGCGGTGTCCGGCAAGCCGATCAAGAAGGAAGCGAAAGTGTATGTGATGTTTTATAAACCGAAAGGAGTCATTACGAGCGTCTCGGACCCGAAAGGGCGGAGCGTCGTGACCGACTACCTGAAGGACGTCAAGGAAAGGCTGTATCCGGTCGGACGGCTGGACTACGATTCGGAAGGGCTGCTGCTGCTGACGAACGACGGCGATCTGGCCCACAAGCTTACGCATCCGAGCCATCACGTGCCGAAGACGTATCACGCCACGGTCGAGCGGGTGCCGCACGGCAACGCGCTGGAGAAGCTGGCCAAGGGCATCAAGCTGGACGACGGCATGACCGCCCCGGCGGAAGTCGAGTATCACGATATCGACCCCGACGGGAAATACGCCACGATCGCCATTACGATTCACGAGGGCCGCAATCGCCAGGTCCGGCGCATGTTCGAAGCGATTCGCCATCCGGTGACGAGGCTGAAGCGCATTTCCTTCGGCGGGCTGCAGCTCGGCGGCTTGCAGCGCGGCAAGCATCGCAAGCTGTCGGTGGAGGAACTGGCGAAGCTGCGCGAGATCGCGGATGCGGTTCAAACCTGATTAAATCCGATAGACCCGAACCGTCGAGAGTTGGACTCCGACGGTTTTTTGACGTTTCGGGAGGATTGATTTTCACTATCCTTTTTCAGATCGTCTTCGACAAGAACGTTTTCTCCGTTCCAAGGGCGCAGAGGGCGTTTTTTGCTTGCATTCTTGGAATGATTTTTTCGTCATGCTTTTCGAATTTGGAGGCATCCTGATTCAAGGGGATAAGAACCCCGACAAAAAAACGGGAGGTACAGAAATGAAAAAAATAGCCGTTGCGATTTTATCCGCATCCCTCATCTTCTCGGCAAGCTCGGCCGCTTACGCCGCAGTTCCCGTCGAGAAAAAGCATGAACACAACACGCATCGGGAAAAAGCGCATATGAAGAAAATGCATACCCGCTCCAAACAGGAGCATCGACTGCATGCAAAATCCGATACGCATAAGCTGCACGCCAAGAGCCTTCACTCCAAGAGCTTAAGGGCAAAAGAGATTACCGAAATGCCCAAAACGGGCTTCGGCGGCGCGAGCGAACAAACCGAGTAGGAGACGGGACTGTCCCATAAGTCGGGGCGTACAAGATGATCGATGAGAAAAGAAGGGCGTCAACTTCCGAAAGACGCCCTGATCATCGTTCGGTACGCCTCCGTTTTCTTATGGAAACCCCCTTTACAGCCATGAAAAAAGCGTTATTCGTCATATTGCTGCTGGTCTTGGCCGTCGTGGGCACGAAGGACTCTATAATTCAGCCCCGGAACGATGCGATTTCGCTTCGCAGCCGCGCCGTTCCGCCAATGGAAATTCAGCGCCCTAAGCCGGCTCCGTCCGGAATCGCCCCGGCCAGATTATTCATTCCCGCTCTCGATATTCACGCCGACATCGAAACCGTCCATGTTCTGGACAACGGGCAAATGGGGGTTCCGGAGAGCACGGACAAAGTCGGTTACCTTTCCAACGGAGTGCTGCCCGGCGCGATCGGAAACGCGGTGATGGACGGGCATGTCGACAGCTACGTCGGGCCTGCCGTTTTTTTCTCGCTCAGAACCTTAACGAAGGGCGATATCGTCATCGTCAAGGACGAGCGGGGGAAGGCGATCGAATTCGCGGTGGAAGCCGTGGAAACCTATCCGACGGACGCCGCGCCCATCGGGAAAATATTCGGATCGACGAAGGAGCCGCGTTTGAATTTGATTACTTGCTCGGGCAAGTACAGCCGGAAAAAAAGAGAGCATCTGGAGCGGCTCGTCGTATTCACGAAAAGAATCGGGTAATCGGGGGAGGTTGTCGGCCGCGGCTTGCGGCTGCAGGCGCTCGGGAGCAATTGTACCAATTTTGACAAAGATACTTCCCCAAACCCCGTAAAATCAACTTATACTGGAAGGGGCCGATTGATGCCGGGTAAACAATTCGATACAATGGAATTAACCGAAATTCAGGTGGTGTTGACACGAGAATGGGACGTTATCGGAAACCGGTCCAATATGCGATATTAGCCGTCGTGCTCCTGATCGGAGGATTCGCGATCGGCAATTCTTTGTTTTCGAAAAGCGTTGTCCTTGCGAAAGGCGACAAGCCTCCGAGCTTCCGATTGGCCGACCTGGGCAACCGGGTGCACGATATGAAAGATTACGAGGGCAAGCCTCTTATCATCAATTTCTGGGGAACGTTCTGTCCGCCCTGCCGGAACGAGATGCCCGCCCTGCAGCACCAATACGACAAGTGGAAGGACCAGGGGCTGGAGCTGATCGGCATTAACCTGAGCGAGGACAAGCTGACGGCGGAGAGCTTTATCCGCCAGATCGGCGTCAGCTTTCCGATTCTGCTCGACCAGGACAAGAAGACGGAAAGAAAGTACGGGCTGAAGCAGTACCCGACGACGTTTTTCATCGCCCCGACCGGGGAAATCCAGGAGGTTGTCATCGGCGGAGTGCTGACGGAGGAAGAGATCGACAAGCGAATCGAACGGCTCATTCAGACGAAGTCGTGACGTCAGTCAGGGAGGACTAACCGTTGTTTCAGAATACCAAGTGCGAATGCGGCCATCAGAATCCCGTAGGAACGGTCTTGTGCGAGTCCTGCGGCAAACCTCTCGACGAAGCGCTGCTCCAGGATAAGAACGCGCTGCTGGAGATGAGATACGACGGGGTGGCCCGCAGATCGCAGAAAGCGAATCCGCAGCTCATCGACCGGATCTGGAATTTTTTCTCCTCGGTCAAAATTGCGGTCTACTTAATTGTCATTACGCTGATCGGAGCCGCGTTCGGAACGATTCTTCAGCAGGAGAGCACGATCATCAACCTGACGGAGCGCTCCGAATTCACCGCCTTCTACAAGGAGCAGTACGGCACGTTCGGCGTCGTTTACCATGCGCTCGGATTGTCGAGAACGTACGAATCCTGGTGGTTTATCGGGCTTCTGGTCATGATCGGCACCTCGCTCGTCGTCTGCAGCCTCGATCGGGTGCTGCCGCTCTACCGGGCGCTGTCCAAGCAGCAGATTCGCAAGCACCTGCAGTTCATTAACCGCCAGCATGTCGTCTACTCGGGCGACCTGGCGCAGGATCAGAGCGAGGAACAGTGGCTTGACGGCTTCGCGCAGCAGCTGAAACGCCGACGCTATCGCGTCTGGCGGGAGGACGGGGCGCTGCTGGCGGAGAAAAACCGGTTCAGCCGCTGGGGACCGTACATTAACCATATCGGCCTGATCATCTTCCTGCTGTCCGTGCTCGGCCGGAGCATTCCGGCGTGGCATATGGACCAGTATCTGACCCTCTATGAGGGCGAGACGCGGCAAATTCCGGGAACGAACTATTATTTGAAGAACGACAAGTTCACGATCGACTATTATTCGGACGAAGAGCTGGCGAGCAATCAGAAGGGCACGAAGGTCGCCAAGCTGTACGAGACGAAGGCGCGCCTCTACGAATGCACGGACGCCTGCGACGATCCGACCCGGGAGCCCGTGCTGACCGAGATCAAGCAGCACGATATTCGCGTGAACAGCGCCCTGGCGTACAAGGGGCTGAAAGTTTATCAGAACAGCTTCCAGGAGAAGGTGCGCTTCATATCGGTGCATCCGACGTTAAAGGATACCGCTGGCGACAGCGCCATCGGCGCTTTCGACTTGCGGATGGACCATCCCGACGAGGAATATCGGATCGGGGAGTATACGCTTAAGCTGGTCGATTATTACCCGGATTTCGGTCTGGACGAGCAGACGCGGCCGATGACGAAATCGCGGGACCCGAACAATCCGGCATTCGTATTTCGCATCATGGGCCCGGACGTTCAGGAGAAAGGCGAAGTGTATATTTACTTTCCGATGCCCAGCGAGAAAAGCAAATATTACGAGAGCATTCTGAACGAGAGCTTTAAGCAGCGCGGAGACAGCTCGGGCCGCTTCTCCATTCAGGTGGAGAACCCGATCGTCGACGGGCAGATGAACAATATCGAGTATTCCGCTTACACCACGTACTTGAACATTCGCATGGACAGAGCAATGCCTTACGTGTGGATCGGCGCGGCCATCTCCATGATCGGTCTGATCATGGGCTTTTACTGGCAGCACAGACGGATATGGCTTCGAATTGACGGCGGCAAGCTGTCGCTCGGGGGGCATACCAACAAGAACACATACGGCCTGAGGGCCGACGTTGCCGGAGCGCTGGGCAAAACCGGGATTTCCGTGGACCCCAAGGCGCTCGATAACAGGAGGAATGAACGTTGAAATGGTGGTTGGACTTCAGCAGTAATGCATTTATCGCAGCCTTTTTTCTGTATTGCGCGTCCTTCATCAGCTATGCGATCGCGGTCGGAGGCAAGAAGTGGAGCAACCGCAAGCCGGCGGAGCATACGGCCCGCTGGGGCAAAATCGCCTTCGGGCTCGCGGCCGTCGGCTGGCTGGCCCATCTGACGTTTTTCTTCACCCGCTGGTACGGGGGCGGCCATATTCCGACGAGCAACATGTACGAGTTCATGACGTTCCTCGGCATGGCGATTATGTTCGCGTTTATCGTCATTTACGCGATTTATCGCAACATGATGCTCGGCGCGTTCACGCTGCCGCTTGTCATCATCATTATCGCCTATGCGTCGGTATTCCCGTCCGAGGTTCAGCCTCTTATTCCGCCGCTGCAGAGCATCTGGCTGAAAATCCACGTCACGATGGCCGCGTCCGGCGAAGCGTTCTTCGCGATCGGCTTCGCGGCGGCGCTCGTGCAGCTGATTCGCGTCGTCGACTTCTCCCGCACGGACAAGGCGGGCCGCCGGGCGCAGTTCTGGACGGAGTTTTCGTTGTACGTCATCATCGTGCTGGTCGGCTTTATCGTTGCCGTATTCGCCTTCCGCGGCGCGGGATACGAAGCGAACTTCAAGCAGGAGACGGTGACGATCGACGACGCCGGCAACGCGCTTACGAGCGTAGGCGAGGTGAAATACACCTTGCCGCCGATCGTGGCGCCTTACAACAGCGAGACCGTATCGTTCCAATCGTTCATCGGAATCAAGCAGCCGCTGTTCGAAGCGCCGAGCTGGATGAACGGGGTGAACGCGGGCCGCAAGCTGAACACGGTTATTTGGTCCGTCATCGCGGGCTCGCTGCTGTACGGCCTGCTGCGGCTGATCGCGCGCAAGAAGCTGACGGCGGCGATCAACCCGCATCTGTCGGACATCGATCCGGACGATCTGGAGGAGATCAGCTACCGGGCCATCGCGATCGGCTTCCCCGTGTTTACGCTCGGGGCGCTGATCTTCGCGATGATCTGGGCGGAGATCGCCTGGTCCAGGTTCTGGGGATGGGACCCGAAGGAAGTGTGGGCGCTCATCACCTGGCTGTTCTACAGCGCCTATCTGCATCTGCGCCTGTCGCGGGGCTGGCAGGGAACAAGATCGGCTTGGCTGGCCGTCATCGGCTTCCTCGTCGTCATGTTTACGCTGGTCGGCGTCAACCTCGTCATCGCTGGATTGCATTCGTATGCCGGGGTATAATGGGGCACGTAGAGGTATAAGAGCTGAGAGGAGCGTTGACGCATGAATACGGGAAGTCGAATTTTGGTCGTGGACGACGAGGAGCGCATTCGCCGTTTGCTGAAGATGTATCTGGAAAAAGAGGGCTACGAGATCGAAGAGGCGGAGGACGGGGAGACCGCCCTGCGCAAAGCGCAAGAGGAAGATTTCGATCTGATCGTGCTCGACCTGATGCTTCCCGGGATCGACGGCATCGAAGTGTGCTCCCGCCTGCGCCAGCAGAAGGCGACCCCCGTGCTTATGCTGACGGCCAAGGGCGAGGAGGTCAACCGCGTGCAGGGGTTCGAGGTCGGGGCCGACGATTACGTCGTCAAGCCGTTCAGCCCCCGCGAAGTGATCTTCCGGATCAAGGCGATTCTGCGCCGCGCTTCCGCCACGGCGTTCCTGTCGAAGGAGCTGAATACGAGCAACAACATCGTGTTCCCGCACCTGGTCATCGAGCACGACGCGCACCGGGTAACCGCCAGCGGCCAGGAAGTGAACCTGACGCCGAAGGAGTATGAGCTGCTGCATTACTTGGCCAGCACGCCGGACAAGGTGTTTTCCCGCGAGGAGCTGCTGAAGGACGTTTGGAACTACGATTTCTTCGGCGATTTGCGAACGGTCGATACCCATGTCAAGCGGCTGCGGGAGAAACTCAATCGCGTCTCGGCGGAGGCCGCGGCGATGATTACGACGGTATGGGGCGTAGGGTACAAGCTGGAGGCGACGAAGTAACGGATGGCTATTCTGAGAACCGTTGTCGGCAAAATGTGGCTGACGATCATGGGCCTGGTCGGCGTCGTCATTGTCACCATCGGTTTCTTTTTGCTCGAATATATCGATATCAAGTTTGCCAACCCGGTTATGATCAAGCATTTGTTCATCTACTCCGGTATTGTCGGGTTTCTGCTCACGACCTTTTTCGCCTTTTTCCTGCTGACGAAAATTACGAACCCGCTGCGCGAAATGAAGGACGCGGCCAACCGGGTCGCGCAAGGAGACTATACGACGCGGGTGGCGATTCGTTCTTCCGACGAAATCGGAGAGCTGGCGAATACGTTTAACCAGATGGCCTCCGAGCTGCATACGCTGATCCGGGACATTCAGCACGAGCGGGATCACTTGAGCAGCGTGCTCCGCAGCATGACGGACTCGGTTATCTCCTTCGATTCCGAGGGGGAAGTCATTCTGACGAATCCGCAGGGCCAGCAGCTGCTGGACGATTGGCAGACGGTCGATTGGGCGGAGGAGGACGAGGAGGCGCAGGAGCGGAGCGTCTCGGTTCCCGGGCCGCTGCGCGAGACGTTTCATCATGTTGTCGCAAGCGGGAAGGAAACGACCGTTAAAATCCATGTCAAAAGCGGCGTCTGGTCGGTCGTCATGACGCCGCTCGTCTCCACCGAGTCCGTGCGCGGGGCCGTTGCGGTGCTGCGCGACGTGACGGAGGAGTTCCGCGTCGACAAGATGCGGAAGGATTTCGTCGCCAACGTCTCGCACGAAATCCGTACGCCACTGTCGATGGTTCAAGGCTACAGCGAGGCGTTGATGGACGACATCGCATCCACTCCGGACGAGCGCCGGGAGCTGGTGCAGGTCATTCACGACGAATCGCTGCGCATGGGACGGCTGGTCAAGGATTTGCTCGATCTGGCGAGGATGGAAGCCGGGTACCTGGAAATGAATTTTCAGCCGGTCGACGTTAACGCGCTCGTGTCCCGGGTGTATCGGAAGTTCGCCGCCTTGGCCAAGGAGCGGCAGATCAAGCTGACGAAGTTGGCCGACGATCCGACGCTGACGCTGGAGGCGGGCGACGCGGACCGGCTGGAGCAGGTGCTGACGAACCTGATGGACAACGCGCTGCGGCATACGCCCGCGGGGTCGTCGATCGCGCTGGAGGCCGGACGCCTGGCGGCGGTGAAGGGCGAATGGCTGGAGCTTAAGGTGATCGATCAGGGGCAGGGCATTCCTTACGAAGATTTGCCCTACGTGTTCGAACGCTTCTACAAGGCGGACAAGGCGCGCAAGCGCACCGGGGGAACCGGACTGGGGCTGGCCATCGCCAAAAATCTCATCGTCGCGCACGGCGGAACGATCAGCGTAGCCAGCGAACCGGGCGCGGGCACGACGTTTACGATTTTGCTGCCCGTAAAGTCGGGATTAAGCGGGGATAGCGCAAGGAACGCATAGATGGAAATAATCGTTTTAGCCGGTTATATCTATATCCCCAATAAATAAACTGAAGTGCGCTTCGCCGGGCGAACACTAGAAATAATAAAGATGATTAGGCGGCATTGGCCCTATATTTCATTGGGTTAAGGCCGTTTAGTCGTTTTTGTAGTCGTTTATAGTTATAAAAGTTAATATATTCGTCAATAGCCTGTGTAAGCTCGCATATAAATGTGGTGTTTATGAAATAAAATTTTCTTAACGGAGTCAATATGTGGAGAATAATTATAATTTTTATCGTAGCATTTTCAATTATTGGATGTCAAAATGAAGTTATCCAAGATCCAAACACAGAATCAAAGCTCCAATATATTGAACCCACAGATAGCAATGTTATAGTTCGGATCTTGAATGATGCTATGCTGGGTCTGGAGATTTATTCGGACAAGGATTTGGTAGTAGACACCGAGTACTATCGAAATGGAAATATTCAACGCGGAGATGTGGTTTATTTTTCGTATCCGGAGGATATTTTGTTGCAGTACCCCGCACTTGAGCAGAGACAGATTTTGCGAGTAATAGGTCTAAGAGGCGAAAAAATAAGTATGAAACAGGGACAGATTTTTATTAATGGAAACAAACTTGATACTTTCTATGGAAAGGATATGAACAATGACGGGAAAGATCTGAGGAAAAGGCTCAAGAACCCTGAATTGTCGGACAATGAAAAAGAAAACCTTCAAAATTTGATTCAAATCGTTGAAAGCGAAAATATAAATGAGCAGTTCATTTCCGAGGGAAAGGTTTTTTTGGTGGGAGACAATCGAATGCAAGCAGTGGATAGTATTATTATTGGCCCGATTGCAGAGGAGAATATTATTGGCAAAGTAGTAGGCTACAAAAATTAAATTAAGAAGTCAGTTTTGCGACCTTCGTGATAAAGACCATCGATAAGACACTTGAAAAGCAAAGGGACGTGGATGAGTAATCCTTCATAGCGATGAAGGATTACTCATCCACGTCCCATGCTTATCACGACATGCTGCCATAGATTTGCGCCGCTGCCAGCATGTCACTCCGAGGCGGCAGCACCTCGACAAAGTACTTCAATAATTAATACAAATGAACTTCCTTGGCGTTGTTCAAATCCGGAAGCGCGGAAATTTCGGCCAGCACTTCCTTGGTGACGCCTTTGTCGACGCCCAGCACCATGACGGCTTCGCCGCCGACGATTTTGCGTCCGACCTGCATCGTGGCGATGTTGATGTCTCTCGTGCCGAGCAGCGTGCCTACGCGGCCGATCAGGCCCGGCTTGTCGTCATGCGAGATGAGCAGAATATGGCCTTGCGGCTCGACGTCGACCGGGAACTTGTCGACCTGCGTAATGCGGGGGCCGAAGCCGTTCAGCAGCGTGCCTGCGACGAGACGCTCTTCCTTGTCCGTGCGCAGCGATACGCTCACCTGGTTCGTAAACCCTTTGGTCGCATGGGATTTCGTGACGACGATGTTGACTCCGCGGTTCTTCGCCAGATGCATCGCGTTCACGATGTTGACTTGATCCGAGCCGAGGTGGTAGGCGAGCACGCCTTCCACGACTCTGCGGGTCAGCGGCTGCGTGTCCACGTCCGCCAGCTCGCCGGCGTAGGTAACGGAGATTTCTTTGACCGCACCGTCGGCGATCTGCGCCGCGAAGCTGCCCAGTTTCTTGCCGAGCTGGAAGTACGGCTCCAGCTTGTTCATGACGTCAGCCGGAACCGGCGGCATGTTGACCGCGTTTTTGAACGGCTCGTTGCGCAGAATGTGCAGCAGCTGCTCCGAGACGTCGATGGCGACGTTCTCTTGCGCTTCGATCGTGGAAGCGCCGAGGTGAGGCGTTACGATAATTTTCGGATGCTTGAGGAACGGATGGTCCGGAGCCGGCGGCTCCTCCTCGAACACGTCGAACGCCGCTCCCGCCACCTTGCCCGCGTCGATCGCTTCGACAAGCGCCTGCTCGTCGATGATGCCGCCGCGCGCGCAGTTGACGATGCGCACGCCGGGCTTGATTTTGGCGAATTGGTCCTTGCCGATCATATGCCGGGTTTCCGGCGTAAGCGGAGTATGCACGGTGATGAAGTCCGCTTCTGCGATGATCTCGTCCACCGACGCTTTGCGCACGCCCATCTTGTCCGCGCGCTCTTCGGTCAGGAACGGATCGAAGCCGAGCACGTTCATGCCGAACGCCTTGGCGCGGGCGGCAACCTCGCTGCCGATCCGGCCCATGCCGAGCACGCCAAGCGTCTTGTTGCGCAGCTCGACGCCAACGAACGATTTGCGGTCCCATTCGCCGCCGACCGTCTTCAAGTACGCTTGCGGAATGTGGCGGGCGACGGCCATCATCATGGCGAAGGTGTGCTCGCAGGTCGTAATCGTGTTCCCGTCCGGCGCGTTGATGACGATAATGCCGCGCTTCGTGGCGGCCTCCAGGTCGATGTTGTCGACGCCGACGCCGGCGCGCCCGATTACCTTAAGCTGCTTGGCGGCATTCATGATGCGCTCCGTTACGCGCGTCTGGCTGCGAACGAGCAGGGCGTCGTATTCGCCGATAATGGCGACCAGTTCGTCCTCGCTCAGGCCGGTCTTCTTGTCGATGGCGATGTCGGACGCTTCGACCAGGAGCGAGATGCCCAAATCGCTGATCGGATCCGATACAAGTACTTTAAACATTGTGGAAACCCTCCTTCGAAATATAGAAAACACCCTCAACCGCCGATCCTCCGCTAGGGGCGGATTAACGGTGCGTAGAGGGTGACTCCGCAAGGTCACTGCTTGAACTCTCTTTTTCCGAGCTTGATTCAATTGCCTTTCCTATTTTATAGCAATAGGGCGGACAAATGCAATGGCGAATATGAGACAATTGACGCTGTATAGCGTTAAAGGGCTAAAAAACTATTTTCCCGACGAAAAAAACGGCAATTGAGGAAGCTGTTCGTTCGCGTAAAACCTCGCTTTTACTTCGTTGAAGTAACCGCTCGTCACCGCTTCGGTGCTGATCAGCAAGTCCGCCACGGCGTTGAAGCTTTTGATTTTTCTTTTGTCCGCCTGCCCGGAGACGATGAACTGATCGACCTTGGCGGTCAGATCGTGGGGCAGGTAGTCGGTCAGAACCGCCTGCTCGCTCATATAATCGGAAGAAGCCTTCAGCTTGACGATAAGCGGCAAGCTTTTCCATTGCGCGATCGAGATGACGTCCTGATTCTCGACGCCGGCCGGGATGTCCGCGTTAACGGATTCCGCCCATTTGAGCATCGAGCCGAAGTAATCCTGCTGCGCGCTCAGCGAGAACTTCAGCGCTTCCTTGTAATACGAGTTGGCGTCGATCGCGTCGAGCGTCGCCTGCGCCGAGCCTTCGTTCGCTTTCGCGGCCAGCTCGGCGAAGCCCTCCTCGAACAGCTTCAGGCTTTTCAGGTAGTCCGTCTGCGCTGCCTTTAACTGCGGGGAGATCGGCGCAACATAAACCCCTTTGATTTCGTCGTATTTACGCTTGGCGGATTTGGAGAGCTGCTTGAGCGTCGCCGAGCGATCGGAGGTCGAATCGCCCAACCACTTGTTCCGGGTATCCAGCCAATCGTTATGAAATTCACGATAGGACAAAAATACGGTATGATAGAAGGAAACCAGGTCTTGCTGTTGATAAGCGTTCGGCTCCGGCGAAGCGGCCGCCTCGACGGCCGCCTCGGGTGCGCGGCCCGCCTCGGCGCGGTCGGTGCCGACTTTGACTCCGTAGAAAAAAGCGCCGATCGCGATAACGAGCATGAGCAGGAAGGCTAGGGAGAACATAAGATCAGAACGGTTTAGACGCTTTTCCATCGGTGGCTCCTTTAAATTAACGTTTCTTTGTAGTTGAGTAGTCCTAGTATAGAAAAAATCGTGAAGCTTGAACATACAAAATTTTACATAAATCGAGGAACCATGAGAAAATTCGACATTCGCAACATCAAGATTCGCAAAGTAACGGTCGATCAATTAAATGACCGGATGCTGCTGGCCAATTTGTACTTTACTCAGGCGCTTACCCTTATTATCGGAATCGTGTGGATTTTATTTCAGCGGAGAAACCCTCTGGAGCTGCTTATTTTTCCGCGAACGTACGAATTCGCGCTGTGGGGGGCGGGATTGGCGGCGCTCGTGCTGCTGTTCGACTTGTCCATTTCCCGGTTTGTGCCCGAGGAGGCGTCCGACGACGGGGGGGTTAACGAGCGGATTTTCAGAACCCGGCCGGTATGGCACATCGCGGCGATCTCCTTCGTCGTGGCGGTGTGCGAGGAGCTGCTGTTCCGCGGAGCGATTCAGCATGCGTTCGGCGCTTACTGGACCAGCATTCTGTTTGCGGCGATCCACGTTCGTTACCTGCGCCACTGGATTCCGACCGGAATGGTGTTCGCGATCAGCTACGGGCTGGGCTGGATCATGGACGGGACGGGGACGTTATGGGCGCCGATAACGGCGCATTTCCTGGTGGATTTTATTATGGGATGCATTATACGTTTTCGGAGGGAAGAGAAATGAAGGAAGACCAGGCGTCCTCCTTGTCGGCATGGGACCGCTACGTGTCGGCCAAGAAAGCCGCGTTCGCCGCAGAGGATTCGGGAGAGCCTTTAACGATGGATCAATTGGAGGAGGCGATCGCCCAGGCCGCGGCGAGCGCGGGCATACCGGAGACCGGCATGCCCCCGCGGGCCGAAGTCCATCCCGTCAAACGAAGCCAGCTCTCGAAATGGTTTTATTTGACGTTGGTCGTCCTGTTCGCCCTGCTCGTGGCCGGCTTGCTCTGGTGGGGGCAGCATCAGCAGATTGCCCCGTAGCCGCCCCGGCGTCACAATTCGGTGTCGATCGCGTTCGGGTCGACGAACGAATAGCCTTTGTCTTCGAGCTGCGTCAGCAGGTCGTCCAGCGCTTTGCCCGTCCAAGGCAGCTCGTGCATCAGAATGTTGCTGCCCGGATGCAGCTGCTCCATGACGTTGTCGATGATCGCTTGCGGCCGCTTGTCCTCGGCGACTTTGCCCATATCCCAGTCCAGCGAGCCGTTCGACCAGGTCATGAACAGCAGGCCGTTGTCCTTGGCGACCTGGCGAACGGAATCGTTCGAGGACGCGTGGGGAGGACGGAAGAAAATCGGAGCTTTGCCGGTAAGATCCTTGACGATCTCCTGCACGCTCTCGATCTGCTCCTTGATCTTCGGAGCCGATTCCTTCTTGAGCTCGATGTGGTCCCAGGAATGGTTGCCGATCACCTGGCCGCGCTCGTCGATCTCTTTCAGCAGCTCGGGATTGGCCTTGACCCGATAGCCGTTCACGAAGAAGATCGCTTTGGCGTGGTGCTTGTCCAGCGTATCGAGCAGAGGATCGAGCGTTTCCGGCGCTTTCGGTCCGTCGTCGAACGTCAGCAGCACCACTTTGTTGTCGGTCTTCTCTTTGTCGATGGGGACGATAAAATAATTTTTGTTCATTTTATACGTTTTCTCCGGTTCGGCCTGTTCAGGCTCGGTGCTTTCCTCAGGCTCCCGGGAGGCGGCGGATTCCGTCGGCGGCGCTTCGGACGAAGCGGGCGGAGAGGCGCTCTCGGTCGCGGCGGAGGCCGGCGGGGAAGCCTCGGGGGAAGCGGACGCATCGGGCGTCGAGGCGCCGCTGCAGGCCGAGGTCAGCGCTCCGAGCAGCAGCAGTGAAGTGCAAGTCGCAATCAGTCGTCGATTCATGTTGGAATTCCTCCGTTTGTCGTTCGTTGGCTTGTACGATTGTATCATAAAACGGCCGGGCTTCGACAGCGGCCGCTTTCCTTATTTTGACGAGCATGCGCGGGACGGACGAAGCCACACTAAGAGCAACAAGGAGGTGGCAAGGTTGAAAATAGGGGCTTTCGTAATGGGCGGATTGGCCGGCGCGGCGCTGGCCGTATGGGTTCAGCGCAATCGCAGGATGTCCTCGGCCGCCGCGGCCATGGGAGAGAACGTCAAGAAGCGCATGCTCGGCATGAAGGACGACGCCGTCGAGAAGGCGATGAACATGAAGTTTGCGAGCAGCTTCCGCCGCATCGGCGAGCATCGCGACGAGCATCGTTCCTCGCATGACGAACGTTCCGCTTCGCGCGCCCGCGACGGCGGCGAAGGCGGAATGGAGCAGATCCGCAATCTGATCTCGCAGGACGCCGAAGTCGGCCGGGAGGTCGAGGAAATTTTGAAAGAGAACGGGCATTCGCATCCGCATAATTAAGACAGCCCGTCGATTGCCGACGGCATCGTTCTCCCGCGGGAAGGGGGAACGATGCCGTTTTTTTGTGATTCGAGGGTTTTCCCTAGTGCATTTCCGCCGGAGAAATGATAACATGTTGTCAAGTAAGTTTCATTCACGCATTATATGCTTAATCATAAGCTGTTATCACCGGCAGAAGGAGGATCCTGTCATGAGGATGGAGCGGCTTAGCCAAGACAAGATTCGGATTTTCCTCACGTTCGACGATTTGACGGAGCGCGGGATCCAGAAGGAAGACATGTGGCGCGAAATTCCCAAAGTGCACGAGTTGTTCAGCGAAATGATGGATCAGGCGTACAACGAGCTCGGATTCGACGCGTCTGGGCCGCTTGCCGTAGAAGTGTTCGCCATGCCTGCGCAGGGAATGGTCGTGATCGTCACCCGCGGCAAGCTGGAGCGGGACGCCGAGTCCGCGGGCGAAGACGAAGAGGAAGTATACGAACTCGAAGTGACGCTTGAACAGAGCGAAGCCATCATATATCGCTTCAAGGACATCGAAGACGCGATCGGCGCCTCGAAGACGCTGGCCGGACGGCTGACGGAAGAAGGCAGAATGTACCGCTACCAGAACCAGTGGGTGCTCGTCTTCGACCCCGCCGGTCTGGAGAGCTCGAGCTACCATGCCTTGATCGCCGTGCTTGCGGAGTATGGGGAAGCGACTTCGATTACGCCTGCCGTGCTGGAGGAGTACGGGAAGCTGGTCATCGAATCCAATGCGATTCGGGTATTGGCGGAGCACTTCTCGAACTGATCCGCACGCGGAATATTGGAGCGACGAAGGAGTTGTCGGCGGCTGCCGGCGGCTCTTTTTGTCGTGGCGTGCGTTTTCGCGAAAATTCATCCAAATTCACTAAAAGTTCTTTTTTTACTAGGTTCTTTTTGCTGTTATAATAAAGGGAAGGAAAGGGGGACGACAGCGGAATGCTGCTTGTGTCGGTACTGGCGGCGGCGATTGTGCCCGGCTTCGCGTTATTGGCGTATTTCTACTGGAAGGACCGCTACGACACCGAACCGATCCCGATCGTGCTGAAAATGTTCATGTTCGGCGTGCTGATCGTGCTCCCGATTATGATCGTGCAGAGGAGCCTTGTGCTCTGGTGGGGAGAATCGCCCTTCCTTTATTCCTTTCTTATCTCGTCCGGCGTGGAAGAGTTTTTCAAATGGTTCGTGCTGTATCATATTATTTATAACCATACGGAATTCGACGAGCCTTACGACGGAATCGTGTACGCCGTAGCCGTCTCGCTCGGCTTCGCCACGCTGGAGAACGTGCTGTACGCCTTCCTGCAGCCGGCTACCTTCGGAACGCTGTTCATGCGGGCTTTGCTGCCGGTTTCGGGACATGCCTTGTTCGGCGTGCTGATGGGCTACTCGCTGGGCAAGGCCAAGTTTTCCGTCGGCAAGCGCGTCAAGGTTCATCTGTGGCTGGCTTTGCTCATTCCGGTCGTATGGCACGGGTTTTACGATTTTATGCTGCTTACGTTTCCGCCGACCTGGCTGTGGATGGCCGTTCCGTTCATGTTCCTGCTGTGGTTTATCGGCATGAGAATGGTGAACAGCGCCAACGCGGTGTCTCCGTTCCGCTTTCTTAAGCGGGAGGAAGAGGTTAAATTTTAGCCGATCGGTTCATACTGGAGAAAGGGAATATCCGGTATGAAGGAGAGGATGCCCGATGTCGCAGCGGCTGAAGGTGACCATTCGGTGCAATCGGTGCCATGAAAAATTCGTTTTGCGCGGACGCAGGGAACGGGGAAAGGTAGACACCGGGTTTAAGATGTGTCTGTGCAGCAACGCGGAAGATTTCGAGATCGAAGAGGAAGCGCTCGTATGACGGGGCGGCTTCCTCTTCTTTGCGTTTCGGCGGCCCGCGCATAATGTGAGGCTCATCTTCCCAAAATAACGGCATCACATTTGTGGGAATGAAAGGGGTCGGCTTCGCATGTATGCACGATTGAGTTCCATTATGTTCCCGATCGCGACGCTTCTGTTCGTTGGAGCCATCGTCTGGGGTTATCAGGAGCACCAGGAGAAAAATTCGATTTTGATCAAGGCGGAAAACCAGTATCAGCGCGCGTTTCACGACTTGAGCCACCATATGGGGCGGCTGCACGACCAGCTTGGCGAGACGCTGGCCGTATCCTCGGCGTCCCACGGGATGCAGCGCAAAGGGCTCGTCAACGTCTGGAGATTGACGAGCCAGGCGCAGAACGAGATCAACCAGCTTCCGCTCGCGCTGCTGCCGTTCAACAAGGCCGAGCAATTTCTGTCGCGGATTTCCAACTTTGCTTATCGGACGGCTGTCCGCGATCTGACGAAGCAGCCGCTGTCGTCCGATGAAATGAAGCTGATGAAATCGCTGTACCAGACCTCCGATTCAATTAACCAGGAGTTGGGCAAAGTCCAGGACGCGGTCATTCAGGACCGGCTGCGCTGGATGGACGTGGAGGTCGCGATGGCCAGCGAGAACGGGCCGAACGACAATACGATCATCGACGGCTTCAAGGCGATGGACAAGCAGATGGGCGCTTATCCGGAGTCGGATTGGGGGCCTTCGGCGATGTCGACCGACCGCGAGCTGAGTACGGCCGGACTGGAAGGCAAGCAGATGACGCCGGAGGAGATCAAGCGCAAAGCGCTCGAATTTCTGGGACCGCAGGCCAGGGGCGGCGAAGTCAACGTCAGCGAGGACGGCGGGGAGACGGAAATGGCCGCGTTCACGGTGTCCGTCAAAGGGAGCGAAGGCGCGTCGATCCAGCTCGATTATACGCGCAAGGGCGGACACTTGCTCTGGTTCATGAATCCGCGGGACGTCAAATCGCGTAAAATCAACTTCGATACCGCGCGCAACAAGGGCTCCCAATTTCTGGTCAGGCACGGCTACAAAAACATGACGCCGATCGCGTACGACGAATACGACCACGTCGCCGTGTTCACCTATGCTGGCACGATCGACGGAGTGAAGATTTATCCGGATAAGGTGACGGTGCGGGTGGCGCTGGACAACGGCGAGGTGGTCGGTCTGCAAGCTCGAGATCACGTGTTCGCCCCGAAGCTGCTGACCCCCGGCAAGCCCAAGCTGACGAAGGAACAGGCGCAGAAAGGGCTTAATCCCGATTTCCGAATCGAAAACCACTCGCTGGCCGTTATCGAGAACGACATGCGGGAGCCGACGCTGTGCCATGAGTTCGTGGGCAGAGTAAACGACCACCGCTACCGGATTTATTTGAACGCGGACACCGGGCTGGAGGAAAATATCGAACAGATCGCGGACGCGGAGAAGACGCTTTACCAATGAGCGCGGCGCGACGGGGCTGTCCCGTAAGAACAACGGCTTAAGATGATCGATATGCAAAGAAGGGGGATGCACCTCCTGGAGAATGCCTCATACGCTTCTGAAATCACCGATTAACGGGTTAACCCTTCCCATTTCAGGAGCGTATGGCACCGGAAGGAGGTACATCCCCCTTGCACCTTGTTCATCGATTTTCTTTATCAAGCAGCTTGGTCAGCTTGCGGGACGGCTTCTTCGTCATTCCCGAAATTCCGCGCCCGTGTTATAATATGGCAGTACGCGAACGAATTTTCTCCGAACATGCCTACGTGGAGGGTTATGGGTGCTGCCGAAAATCAATCAAATGATGTACATACAGACCGAATCCGACTCTGATGCCGAGCCCGTGACGCTTCGCTCCCGCGTGGCGGACGAGGACGACTCGAACATTTACATCGAGATTCCCCTGAACGAGAGCAACCGCCGTTTATACAGAACGAGCGTGGGGGAGCGTCTGCAGGTTTATTATTTTACCCAGGACGGAGTCAAGCATCTGTTTGAGACTACCGTCGAGGGGTATCGCAAGGAATCGGTCTCCCTCGTCGCCATCCGCAAGCCCGACCCCGAACAGATCACGAAGGATCAACGACGCCGCTTTCTGCGGGTGGAAACCAATCTGGAGATTGCCGTCAAACTCGGAGACAAGATGCGTTTCGTGGCCGTTACCGAAGATTTGGGCGGAGGGGGAGTGTCCTTCCTCTGCGAGCGCAAATGGCCGCTGGAGCCGAATGTCCTTCTCACTTGTTGGTTATTATTAAACTATAGGGGCGCCTCGATCGCGCACGCCCATTTCGAAGGAGAAGTGGTAAGGGTGCTTCCGATCGAACCGGACAGGCATTTGGTCATGCTGCGGTTTGCGAATATTACCGAATCCGACCAGCAGAAGATCGTTCGTTACTGCTTCGAGCGCCAATTGGAGCTGCGGAGGGAATAACCGGAACGCGTCGCCCCTGAAGCGGATCTGGAGGATTGAGGAAATGGCGGCTGAACGGAAAGGGTCCGAGCCTGCCGATTTTACGGCGTGGTCGGACCGCGCGGAAAGATGGATCGTCGCAGGAATCAAGGCGCTTGTCGTGCTGCTGATCGCGTCCCAATTGGCGTTGCAATTTCCGGGAATCCGGCAGTGGCTGACGACAACGGACCGTACGGAGGGGGTTCCCTACCGGAATCAGTCGCGATGATCGTCTTGTTTTTTTGCATAGAATGAGGCCCTGTGGTATAATTTTCTCGATCCATGCAGGCTCAGCCTGCCTTATTTTTTGAACGCAAGGTTGTTTCTTGTTGTCGGCATGTAGGAGGCTAGTTGTTCGCTCATGAACGAATCTCACATTCATCGGATCAATATCGCGATCGACGGGCCCGCGGGTGCCGGCAAGAGCACGGTGGCCCGCAAGGTGGCAAGCGCCCTTCAATATGTCTACATAGATACGGGAGCGATGTACCGGGCGGTTACGCTGAAGGTGCTTGAATCCGGATTGTCGACGGACGACGATGCGGCTGTCGGCCGCCTGGCGGACGGACTGGACATCGCGCTTCTCCCGGGGGACGAGGCGCAGCAGGTTCGCGTGAACGGCGAGAACGTCACCGCGCTGCTCAGATCGCTGGAGATCAACCGCAACGTTTCTTTCGTGGCCAGGCTGCCGCGGGTTCGCTCGCGAATGGCCGAGCTGCAGCGCCGCATGGCTCAAGGCAAGGGCGTCGTCATGGACGGCAGGGACATCGGCACCCACGTGCTGCCCGATGCCGAATTGAAGGTGTTTCTCACCGCATCCCCGAGAGAACGGGCGACGCGGCGGTTCCGCGAATTGGAGCCGGGAACGGAGATTACGCTGAATCAACTGGAACGGGAAATCGCGGAACGCGACCGGCTCGACCGAGAGAGGGCCATCGCGCCTCTCCTCCAAGCCGCGGACGCCCGCCTGCTGGACTCGACCGGCATGACGGCGGACGAGGTGGCGGAACAAATCGTGCAATGGGGACTTGCCGCGGCACGAACCATTTCGGCGGAGGAGAAGTAGACTATGTTATACCGGATCGCAAGGGCCATTCTCCGGGTCCTGTACGGGCTGCTCTATCGATTGGAGGCCAGGGGAGTCGAGAACATTCCCCGCGAAGGTCCCGTCGTGCTGTGCAGCAATCACAGAAGCTTGCAAGATCCCATCACTTTGGGGGTATGGGTGCCCCGCAAAGTTCATTATATGGCCAAGGAAGAGCTGTTCCGCATTCCGCTCTTCGGATCGTTGATCCGGGCGGTAGGCGCGTTCCCCGTCAAGCGCGGGGGCGTGAGCAAGGAAGCGATTCGCACGGCGATCACGCTGCTGCAAGGCGGCAATGTGATGGGGATTTTCCCGGAAGGCACGCGCAACGAGACGGTCGGCATGGGCAAGCGGGGAGCCGTTACGATGGCGGTCCGCGCCAAAGCGCTCGTCGTACCGGTCGCCTTGGTCGGGAAGTATCGTATTTTCCGCAAGATGTACGCGGTATACGGGGCTCCGATCGATCTGGCGCCTTACGCGGAGCAAGGCACGACCGAAAGCATGGAGGAAGCGACCGAGTTGATCATGTCCCGAATCAAGGAAATGATGAAGACGGGAAGGCCGGCATCCTGACGGATGCATGTTTCTTGCAGGAAACCCTCATACTAAAGGCATTATTTGGTTCTCATGTTTTCGGGTAAGTAAGATTTAAGCGCCGCGCGGCGCGAGTCCGAACAAGTCCGGGCTGCGCGGGTTTAAATAAAGTTGGGGTAGATCCGAGGAGGTAATTTTCATGTCTGAAGAAATCAACGTCCAGGAAACTGCGGCAGATCAGGCGGCGGACAACGTCAGCCAGGACGCACTGGAGAATGTCGTAACCTTGAAGAAAGGGGACACCGTGAAAGGTACGGTGGTCAAAATCGACGACAACCAAGCGTACGTTAGCCTTGGATATAAATACGACGGCGTTATTCCGTTGCGCGAGCTTTCTTCCGTAAGCCTCGATAACGCGGCCGAAGCGGTGCAGATCGGCCAAGAGGTCGAAGCGAAAATCGTCAGCATCAACGACGCCAAGGAATCGCTCGTGCTGTCCAAGCGCCAAGCGGACGCTCCGCGCGCCTGGGATGAGCTGCAAGCGAAGTTCGACGGCGGAGAAGCTTTCGAAGTCGTCGTAACCGACGTCGTCAAGGGCGGTCTCGTCGCCGACGTAGGCGTGCGCGGATTTATTCCGGCATCCATGGTGGAGCGTCACTTCGTCGAGGATTTCAGCTCCTACAAGGGCCGCACGATCAAGGTTAAGGTCAAAGAAATCGACCGCGAGAACAACAAGGTCATTCTGTCCGCCAAAGACGTGCTGGAAGCCGAGTACGAAGAGAAGAAGCAGCAGATCATGAGCGGCCTCGAGCCGGGTCAAGTGCTGGAAGGCAAAGTGCAGCGCCTGACTCCGTTCGGCGCGTTCGTCGACATCGGCGGCATCGACGGCCTCGTGCACGTCTCCGAGATGGCTTGGCAGCATGTCGCCCATCCTGCGGACGTCGTCTCCGAAGGACAGGACGTTAAAGTCAAAGTGCTGAAGGTCGATCCTTCGATCGGCAAAATTTCCTTGAGCATCAAAGCCGCTCAACCGGGTCCTTGGGAATCGGCGGTCGGGAAATTCAACATCGGCGATATCGTCACCGGCGTCGTCAAGCGTCTCGTCAGCTTCGGCGCGTTCGTTGAAATCGCACCGGGCGTAGAAGGACTCGTTCACATTTCGCAAATCGCGCATCGCCATATCGCGACGCCTTACGAAGTGCTGAAGGAAGGCCAGGAAGTCCAGGCGAAGGTGCTCGACTTCAATCCGTCCGAGAAGCGCGTTTCCCTGTCCATCAAGGAAACGGAAGAAGCTCCGGCCCGTCCGGAACGCGAAGCCCGCGCTCCTCGCGCCCCGCGCGAAGAGACGAACCTGCCTCCGGCGGAAAGCATGAGCTTTAACCTCGGAGAGCGCTTCGGCGACAAGCTGAGCAAATTCAAGTAATTTTAGCTTCGATCATCGACGGAGTCCTCCCGCTTGCGGGAGGGCTCCTCTTTGCGTTTTGCAGTTTATGACGGCTGCGGCATTTTCCGGGCCATCCGGCGCATACTACCGAATGGAGGTGGGGAGATGTCTCCGTTATACGGAGCCGCGTTTATGTGGCTGATCGCCGCGATCTTGTGGTGGAGCGGCTGGAGGGAAGAGGCGACGCGGGATTCGCCCAATTGGGCGACAGGCCTTTTCCTGGCGGTATGGCCTCTGGCCTGGCTCGGCCAAGTGCCGCTCGCCGAATCCGCGGCGGTGAACGGAGCCTGGGCGTGGACGCTGCTGTTCGTCGCTCTGCTCGGCTGGCGCATGCCGGCGGCCCGCAAGTGGACCTCCGTCTCCGGCGGGCTGCTGATCGGCTCCATCGCCTTCCTGGCCGGCAGATTGGCCTTGCTTTCTTCCGGGTTCGCCACGGAAGCTTCGGCCTGGGCGATCGCGGCGATCATCGGCTTGCTGGCCGCCCTGCTGCTTCGCTCCGCGTCCGAGCAGGTTCTGGCGATTACGGTCTGCCTCGTTCTGAAGGAAGCCGCCGGCATGCTGCTGCGCGGGCAGGCGGATGCGCCGCCGGATCTGCTGCCGATCGAAAGCCTGCAAGCGTGGTGGATCGCCGTACTCGGCTCCAGGCTGTGGACGGCATGTGTGAAGGCGGCGGGGGAGCTGACGAGAAAATGGGCGATCAGGTCGGGCGGAGGAAGAGGAGGACAACGTTCATGATGCTGGATTGGCTGCATTCCCACAAGGAGCTGACCGCCGTCGCCATGGGGACGACGTTCGGCATGCTGGCCAGAGTTTCGATGCTGAGAAGCGATTACCGTCAGTATCCGGCGTATCCGCACGGCAAGATCATCCACCTGGCGCTCGGGCTGATCGCCGGCGCTCTCGGGGCCGTCGCCGTGCCGGCTTTATTCAATAAGGATTATACGGCGATCACCTTCCTGTCGCTGGCGGCCCAGCAGTTCAGGGAGGTCCGCAGCATGGAGCGCAGCACGCTGACGGCGATCGACGCCCTGGAGCTCGTCCCGCGGGGGGCGGCGTACATCGAAGGAATCGCCGTCGTGTTCGAAGGCCGCAACTACCTGGCGATCGCCGCCGCGCTGCTGACGAGTCTGTTCGCGCAATGGATTCACTGGGGGGCCGGCCTCGCCGCGGGAATCGCGGCCTTGATCGTGTCCCACCTGTTCATGAAGGGCAAGAAAATTTCCCGCATAGCCCGCGTCGAGAGAGCTCCGGTCAAGCTGGAAGGTCCGGACCTGTACGTCGGGGACATCTACATGATGAACGTCGGGCTGGACGAGAACCGGGAAATCATCCGCGAGCAGGGCATCGGGTTTGTCCTGACGCCCAAGAGCGACGACGCCAAGGTGACGATCGCCAATCTCGGGCAGCGGCAGGCGATCCTCCACGACGTGTCGACCCGTCTCGGCGTATATCGGGACGACGGCGACCCGGGCCTGCTGCCGATCGCCAAGCTCGGTCTGCGGACGGGGCAGCTCGGACTTCTCGTGCTGCCGCGGGAGAAGGACGAGGACAAGGTTTACGAGGCGGTCAGCGGCGTCCCGCTGCTGGAGGCGGCCGTGCGCAAGCCGACCAAAGCGAACCGCAAGAGCACGGAGGCGAAGCCGCATGGGTAAAATCGTAGGCATCGTGACGACGAAGCCCGAACAGGTCGGAGGAGGGGCCCCGATCTTTTACGCGAAGGACAGGGAAGCGCTGCAGCAGGTCGCCCATCTGCTGGAGAAAATTCTCGATTGCGCGGCGCACACCCTCCATGAGGACCTGTTCATTATCGTCGAGAGGGAATAGGCGAAAATGGCAATATTCGTTAGCCAAGCCGGGCGATTTTTGGTATGATGTAGGTTGCGATTGTTTCAGATTTCGGCCTTCCCCGCAGCGGGGCGGCCCGGATCTATTGAGGAGTGGAGAACAACATGGCAAGACCGATCATTGCGATCGTAGGGCGACCCAATGTCGGCAAATCTACGATTTTTAACCGGATTATCGGCGACAGATTGGCTATCGTCGAAGACAAGCCGGGCGTTACGAGAGACCGCCTGTACGGAACGGGAGAATGGAACGGGCGGTCCTTTAACCTGATCGATACCGGAGGCATCGAGATCGAGGGAGAGGACAGCTTGCTGCGTTCCGTGCGGATGCAGGCGGAGCTCGCGATCGAAGAGGCCGACGTGATCGTATTTATGGTCGACGCCAAAGCCGGCGTCACGAACGCAGACGAGGAAGTCGCGCAGATCCTGTTCCGGTCGCGCAAGCCGATTGTGCTCGGCGTGAACAAGGTCGACAATTTGCAGCGCATGGACGATATTTACGAGTTTTACTCGCTCGGCTTCGGGGAGCCGCTGCCGCTGTCCGGGGCCCACGGGACCGGCTTCGGAGATTTGCTGGATGCGGCCGTAAGCAAGCTGCCAGTCAAGGAAGAACAGGAATACAACGACGACGTCATCAAGGTTGCGCTGATCGGCCGTCCGAACGTCGGCAAGTCGTCGCTCGTCAACGCGATTCTCGGAGAAGAGCGCGTCATCGTGAGCGACGTCGCGGGCACGACACGCGACGCCATCGATACGCCGTTCGAGAAGGACGGCCAGAAATACGTGCTGATCGATACGGCCGGCATGCGCAAGCGCGGCAAAGTGTACGAGTCGACGGAGAAATACAGCGTCATGCGGGCGATGCAGGCCATCGAGCGGGCGGATGTCGCGCTGGTCGTCATCAACGGAGAAGAAGGCATTATCGAGCAAGACAAGCATATTGCCGGATACGCGCACGAGAACGGCAAAGCCGCCGTTTTCGTCGTGAACAAGTGGGATGTCGTCGAGAAGAACGACAAGACGATGCAGCATTTTACGAACTCGATCCGCGAGCAGTTTCTGTTCATGACGTACGCTCCGGTCGTCTTTCTGTCCGCGCTCACGAAGATGAGGCTGACGAAGCTGTTCCCGGTTATCAATCACGTGGCCGAGCAGCATGCCCTTCGCGTGCCTACGAACGTGCTGAACGACATCATCACCGATGCGATCGCGATCAATCCTCCGCCGACGGACAAGGGGCGCCGGCTGCGGATCAACTACGCGACGCAGATTGCCGTCAAGCCTCCGACGATGCTCATTTTCGTCAACGACCCCGAATTGATGCATTTTTCTTATGAGCGCTATTTGGAGAACAAGATCCGCGCGGCGTTCGCATTCGAGGGCACGCCGCTCAGGCTGTTCACTCGTAAGAAGTCCGATCAGGAATAGGGGAGACGTACGTGTTAAACACGATTATCGCGATTATCGTCAGTTATTTGCTCGGCTCGATTTCATTCAGCATTCTTGCCGCCCGGTGGCTCAAGAAGATCGATATCCGGGACCACGGCAGCGGCAACGCGGGAGCGACGAATACGCTGCGGGTGCTGGGCAAGGGGCCGGCGATCGGCGTCTTCCTGCTCGACATCGCCAAGGGCTCGGCCGGCGTGCTGCTCGGCATGTGGCTCGGCGAAGGGAACGCGGCCGTGGAGGTCGCCTGCGGCCTGGCCGCGATTGCCGGGCACAATTGGCCGATTTATTTTCGCTTTAAGGGCGGCAAGGGCATCGCGACGACGATCGGCGCCCTGGTCGTATGGGCGTTCCTGCCGACGCTTGTCGCCGGCATCGTGGCCATTCTCGTCATCGCGCTGACCCGTTACGTTTCTCTCGGCTCGATGATTTTTGCCGCGCTGCTTCCGCTTCTCGTCTTTCTGTTCGACAAAGACCCCGCGTTTCTGTGGGGCGCGCTCGTCGTGGCCGTGCTGGCGATCTACCGCCACCGCAAAAACATCGTCAAGCTGATCAACGGCACGGAAAACAAACTCGGCGGCGGCAAAAAGGGTGAGCCTCATGGCGCTTAAGAAGGTTGCCGTCCTCGTGGCGGGCAGTTGGGGCACGGCGCTCGCGCGCGTGCTCGCGGACAACGGCCATCGCGTCCAGCTCTGGACGCGCAATCCGGCGCAGGCCGACGAGATCAATCGGCTGCGCCGCAACGAGAAGTTTCTTCCCGGCGCGGAAATTCCGGACGGCATCGCGGCGACGACGGACCTGTCCGCGGCCGTTCGGGACGCCGCGGCGGTGCTGTTCGTGTCCCCGTCCTCGGCGATGCGCGACGTCGCCCGGCAAGCGGCCGCCTTTATTCCGCGGGACGCGCTGGTTGTCCACGCGACCAAAGGCTTCGAAACCGACAGCCTGAAACGGATGTCCACCGTGCTGTCGGAGGAGCTCGGCCGCCCCGAGCAGCAGATTGTCGTGCTGTCGGGACCCAGTCACGCCGAGGAGGTCATTCGGCGGAATCCGACGACGGTTGTTGTCGCGGCGAAGGAGATCGCCTGCGCGGAAGCGGCGCAGGACCTGTTCATGAACGACTCATATTTCCGAGTTTACACGAATCCGGACATCGTCGGGGTCGAGACGGCCGGCGCGATCAAAAATATCATTGCGCTGGGGGCGGGGCTGTCCGACGGCCTCGGCTACGGGGACAACGCGAAGGCCGCGCTGATCACGCGCGGCTTGGCGGAGATCGCCAGGCTGGGCGAGGCGATGGGCGCCCATGCGCTCACGTTCGCCGGGCTGGCCGGCGTCGGGGACTTGATCGTCACCTGCACAAGCCGGCACAGCCGCAACTGGCGAGCCGGCTCCATGCTCGCCCAGGGGCTGCCGCTGGACGAGGTGCTGACGCGGATGGGAATGGTCGTCGAGGGAGTCAGAACGACGAAATCGGCTTACGTCCTCGCCCGCCGTCACGGCGTCGAGATGCCGATTACCGATCAGCTCTACGCCGTACTGTTCGAGGAACGCCCGCCGGGGCAAGCGGTGGAGGCGCTGATGGGCCGGGTCAAGACGCACGAGATCGAAGAGGTCGCCGGGGAAGCCCGCAGAGGCCGGACGCCGGGCTGACTCCGCCGCGAAACAAAATCGCCCACACCATCCTGTTTCTCTCCTCATAGGATGCAATGCAAACACCCGGAGGAGGGGAAGCATGGACAAATTTCCGAAGGATCTGCTGGGCGCAGTCAATAAAAAAACGGGCAAAAACATTTCCGAGAAATCGATCAAAAAGATCGCCAGCGGAGTAACGTCAGGCACGATGCAGAGCGACGCCCAACTCAGGCAGCTGATCAAACAGGTGTCCTCCATGGCGAACGTTCCGGTATCGGAAGATACGATCAAGGAAATTATCGGCGCCGTGAAAAAAAGCGGAATGAATCTGAACAGCCTGGAGTCGCTCGTCAAAATGATGATCAAGAAGTAGGCGGCCCGCGTGTCGCCGCATGGCGAATGCCGGCGGCGCGCGGGTTTTCTTGATGACGGGACGCCGAAGACGCGGCTTTCTGCGTCTTGCCGGCGTTTTTTTTGTCAGGACTCGTGTCGAATGGTATAATAGTAAGCATTTGAGCAGGTTGGATGAGAGAGGGAGACGAATGGTGCTGGCAATGCTTCAGACGTATGCGGCGGCCAAGCTGGACCCGATGGGCAAAATGTGGATGTCCTTCGTCGGGATCGGGCTGATGGTCATCGCGGCTCTTATAATTACATACGCGCGCAGCAAAACGAAAGGCTGGGTACGCCTCGTCTTGACGCTCGTTGCCGTCGTGGTGCTGATCTACGGCATGATCTGCGGTCTTATTTCTATCGTATAGCTCGAATGGGGGGGGGCGGCTGACATCATTACTTTAACGGGACGAACCCTCACGAAATCCGTCGACGTGCAAATCGGCAAAAGCCTGCTTCGGCATGCGCAAGAGGCGGAAGTAGACTGGCAGTTCAACTGCTCCCGGGGGACCTGCGCCAGGTGCCGCTGCATCGTGCAGGAGGGGGCCGACTTGCTCTCGGAGTCGAGCGACGCGGAATGGGACCGGCTCGGTCCGGATGAGCTCGATGCCGGCTATCGGCTGGGCTGCCAGGCGCTTGTCGAACGGGACGGCGTAATTAAGGCTGTCAACAAGACGTATTTTTAAGACTAGAATGGAAGTGGCCGAAATGGGGAGCGAGGTTCCGGCAGAGGCTCTGGCAGAGCTTGCGGCCCTGCTGGGGAGCGAAGAGGTCGTCTACGTGATCGGGGGCAGCACCGGGCTGGCGCTGCGCGGGGCGGAGCTGGGCAGGCCGCCCCGGGATCTCGACGTCTATGTGGACGAAGAGGATGTCGGAGACGTTCACCGGCTGCTGCGCCCGTACGCGCTGGACGTTCCGGAGAGCAGCGTTACGGAGAGATACCGCTCCACGCTGTCCCATTACCGGATAGCGGGAGCGATGGTCGAGTTGGTCGGCGGTTTCCGGGTGTCGGCGCGCGAGTCGGTGTATAAGACGGAAGTAAGAGAGGTCCTTCATCCCGGATGCGACTTGATTGGGCTGGAGGGAACCGGGCTGCCGGTCGTTCCTCTCGGGCACGAGCTGATCTTTAACCTGCTGCGGGAGCGGCTGGACCGCGCGGAGATCGCCGGCAAGCTGATCGCCGCTTCGCCGGAGAAGCACGTGCCGAAGCTGCGGCTGCTGCTGGATCGCAACCGGCTGGCTCCGGAGATCGGCGAATGGGCGCTGCGGCTCGCGGAAGCCGCAGCCCCGGGGACGCGGGAGGAACGATCTTGACTCGGCGGCTGGAGGTGCGATTCGAGCCGGACGGCCGCAGCGCGTCCGTTCGGCCCGGCTCGACGCTGCTGGAGGCTTCGCGCCGGGCCGGCGTCTCGATACGCACCCGCTGCGGAGGCGTCGCGGGCTGCTTGATGTGCAAGGTGAACGTGCCGGATGAGCAGGCGGCGTTCCTGAGCCCGCCGACGCAGGCCGAAATCCGGAAGCTGGGCTCGCTGCTGTCCCAGGGCGTACGGCTGAGCTGCCAGGCGCGCGCGCAGGGCGACGTCGTCGTCGCCGTGCCCGAGGATCCGCTTAAGGCGGCGATTCGCAAGAAGCTGGCGGAGCAGCAGGAGGACGATTGGTGGAGTTAGCGGAAATGCAGGGGGATAGAGAAATGAAGATTCGTAATCGGCATACGGTCGGATTGACGCTTGCGGCGCTGCTGCTTGCGCTCCTGACGGGCTGTCTGTACCCGGAGGACCAGACGCCGCGCAACGATGCGACGGCCAGGGAAGCGGTCCTGACGGTGCAGGACGCCGTCGATCGTTATCGGGAGCAGACCGGCGTGCTTCCGATCGAGAACGCGGACGAGACGGTTCCGCTCTATGAGAAATACAAAATCGATCTCGGCAAGCTTAAGAGAATGGGCTATATCGGCCATATTCCTTCCGCGGCTTTCGAGAACGGCGGCAAGTATCAGTTTCTGATCGTCGACGAGGAGACGAAACCTCTCGTCAGACTGCTCGATGTGGCCGTCTTCCAGGCGGTGGACGGCGTGCAGAAGAAGATGGACCAGTATCGTTCGTCCCGGGGCAACCGGCTCGCGGCCGGCGACGAAATGTATCCGGGTTTTCGCGCGGTCGACTTCGGCAAGCTGGGCATGCGCGATCCGGAAATCCGCAGCATGTTCTCGAATCAGACGCTGAACTGGCTGGTGGACGAGCAAGGAGCGGTCTATGCGGACTACGGGATCGATATTGCGACGGCCATCGCGAAAACGGAAGCCGAGCCGGGAGCGGACGAGGATCTTCGGCGGGTGCTGATCGATGCTTCCTATTTCGTGCCGGTGCGCTCTCCGGAGTATCGCCGGGTCGGCGGAGAGCCGCAAGCGGTCGCGCCGCAAGATTAGTTTTATTTCATAAAAGACAAAGAGAGATGACATACGTGTCTCTCTTTTTTCATATGCTCATGGGGGAAACAAACGAAAGAGCGGCGGGCGCGGCTTGCTTGCCGGCAAACATTTTGTGCGGGCGGCGTCATATTCGTGGCAATCGCACATACAATGTTACCAGTCCAAGTTCGTGTACGAGTTCCGCCCTGACGGCGGGTCACGAAAGTTTCGCGATTACGATGGGAGGGAATCTCAGTGGAAAAAGTGGACATTTTCAAGGATATCGCCGAACGCACCGGCGGCGATATCTACCTCGGGGTCGTGGGTGCCGTCCGCACGGGCAAATCGACCTTTATCAAACGGTTTATGGAAACCGTTGTTCTACCTAATATCGCCTTGGAGGCGGATCGGGTCAGAGCGATCGACGAGCTGCCGCAGAGCGCGGCGGGGCGCACGATCATGACGACCGAGCCGAAGTTCGTGCCGAATAACGCGGTGCAGCTTAGAGTGGCCGAGGGGCTGGAAGTGAACGTCAGGCTGGTCGATTGCGTCGGTTACACGGTCGACGGAGCGAAAGGCTTCGAAGACGAAGGCGGGCCGCGCATGATTACGACTCCGTGGTTCGAGGATCCGATTCCGTTCCAGGAAGCGGCCGAGATCGGCACCCGCAAGGTGATCCAGGAGCACTCGACGCTGGGCGTCGTCGTGACGACGGACGGCACGATCGCGGAAATTCCGCGCAGCGCTTACGTGGACGCGGAGGAACGCGTCGTGAGCGAGCTGAAGGAGGTCGGCAAGCCTTTCGTATTGATCGTCAACTCCGCGCGGCCGAGGAGCGAGGAAGCGCAGGCGCTTCGCGGCGAGCTGGCCGATAAATACGATATTCCGGTCATGGCGGTCAGCGCCGCCACAATGGGCGAAGAGGACGTCATGGGAGTGCTTCGCGAGGTGCTGTACGAATTCCCGGTACATGAAGTCAACGTGAATCTGCCAAGCTGGGTGATGGTGCTCAATGAAGGTCATTGGCTGCGCAGCGCGTACGAAAACTCCGTGCGCGAGACGGTCAAGGACATTCGCCGTTTGCGGGACGTGGAGCGCGTCGTCTCCCAGTTCATGGAGTACGACTTCGTCGCCCGGGCCGGCCTCAGCGGCATGAATATGGGCCAAGGCGTCGCCGAGATCGACCTGTACGCTCCAGACGAGCTGTACGACAGAATTCTGATGGAAGTCGTCGGCACGGAAATCCGCGGCAAGGATCATCTGCTGCAGCTGATGCAGGAGTTCTCCCACGCGAAGCGGGAATACGACCGGTTTTCGGAGGCGCTCGAGATGGTCAAGACGACCGGCTACGGCATCGCGGCTCCCTCCCTCGCGGAGATGGCGCTCGACGAGCCGGAGCTCATCCGCCAAGGCTCGCGCTTCGGCGTCCGGCTGAAAGCGACCGCTCCTTCGATTCACATGATCCGCGTCGACGTCGAATCCGAATTCGCGCCGATTATCGGCACGGAGAAGCAGAGCGAGGAGCTTGTGCGCTACCTGATGCAGGACTTCGAGAACGATCCGATCAAAATCTGGGAGTCCGACATTTTCGGCCGCTCGCTGCATTCCATCGTCCGCGAAGGCATCCAGGGCAAGATCGCGATGATGCCCGACAACGCCCGCTACAAGCTGCAAGAAACGCTTGGCCGCATCATCAACGAAGGCTCGGGCGGTCTGATCGCCATCATCCTATAAACGGTGCAAGCGAAGAAACGGGGCTGCCTCCCAAGGGCAGCTTCTTTTTTATTGTGCTCCCAATAATAAAACCGATTGACATACTGGGATTAACCGTTTATAGTAATTCTATCATTCATAGAGAGACATAAAATGGGAGGCACAAGAGAGATGAAACTAGGGAAATTCAAACCGGGCTGGATCGCGCTTGCACTGACGATCGTATTGGTGCTCGCCGCCTGCGGCCAAAAAGAAGAAAGCAACGCGGGGAGCTCCTCGCCGGCATCGCAATCTCCATCAGAGACCGCTCCCGAATCGGCCTCGGCCGAGCCGTCGCCGAGCGCAGACATCGAAGCGCTCAAGGGCAAGAGAATCGCACTCGTCATGCGCTTCAACACCGGCACGTTCTCCGCTCAGTACGTGGACGGAGTCAAGAAGCAGGCGGCGAAATATGGCGGCGAAGTAACCGTTCTGGCTTCCGAGAACGATCTTGCGAAGATGGCGGCGAACCTCGACTCCGCCGTTAATCAGAAGTTCGACGGCATCCTGGTCGACCATGGCGACGTCGGGGCTCTGACGAACGGGCTGAACAAGGCGAAGGAAGCCGGCATTCCGATCGTGGCGTTCGACTCGGGTCTGAACGATTTCGAAGGCATTACGAATCTGGCGCAGAACGACCAACTGTTGGCCGAGTACACGCTGGAGAAGCTGGCCGAAGAGGCCGGCGGCAAAGGCAATATCGTTAAAGTATGGGTAGCCGGCTTCCCTCCGATGGAAAGCCGTCAAATCGCCTATAAAGCCTTTACGGAGAAATATACGGACATTAAAGAAATCGCCGCTTTCGGCGACGCCACCAATCCGCAGCTCGACACCCAGAACAGAATGGAAGCCGTGCTGAAGCAGTATCCGAACAAGGGTGACATCACCGCGGTATGGGCGGCCTGGGACGAATTCGCCAAAGGCGCTTCCAACGCGATCAAGCAGGCCGGACGCGACGAGATCAAAGTGTACGGCATCGATCTGAGCGATGAGGATTTGAAGATGATTCAAGATCCGGCAAGCCCATGGGTGGCTTCCGCGGCGGTCGACCCGACTTCCATCGGAACGGTGCAGGTCCGGTATCTGTACCAGAAGTTCCACGGCGACGAGACCGACGCCGTCGTTCAGCTGGAGCCGGTATTCGTGCACCGCGATTCGCTTCCCGCGGATAAAGTCATCGCGACCGACGAGCTCTCCCAGTACGTCGACGGCTGGGGAAGCAGCGACCTTGGCAATACGGACTACTTGACGGCGCTGGAGCAATCGACGGGCGCGCAGTAATTCAGGCAGACGAAGGCTACGCAAGGCACGGCGCGGGTTCCTCTCCGCGCCGTTTCCTGCTGTTCATGCGACATTCACATCTCTTCGGGGAAAGGGGCAGGGTTCCAATGACGGCGCTCGACCAAGCTTCCGTGCTGCATATGAGAAACATTTCCAAGTCGTTCGCTGGCATTCGGGCGTTGAACAACGTGGATTTCAACGTTCGCGGCGGAGAAATTCACGCTTTGCTGGGCGCCAACGGCGCGGGAAAAAGCACTTTGATGAAAATATTGTCGGGAGCCTACGAATCCGACGAGGGCGCGATCGAGGTCGCAGGAAACGTTTGCGTCTTCCGGAGTCCGGCCGATTCGAAGAGGGCCGGCATCCACTGCGTATATCAAGAGGTGGACACTTCTCTGGTGGGCCATCTCAGCGTGGCGGAGAACATCTTCCTCGATCGCTTGGCCGCATCGGGCCAAAAGCTCTGGCTGCGCTGGGGCGAAATTTACGAGGAAGCGGGAAGGCTGCTTAAGCGGATCGGGCTGACGCTGTCCCCGCGGACGCTCGTTCGCGATTTGACATTGTCGGAGAAGCAGTTGGTGCTGATCGCGAGGCTGTACGCGGAGAAAGCCAAATTCGTCATTCTGGACGAGCCGACCGCTCCGCTCAGTCTCGAAGAAGCGGACAAGCTGTTCGGGATTATGGAAGAGCTTAAAGCCGCGGGCATCGGCGTCATTTTTATCTCGCACAGATTGCCGGAGGTGTTCCGGATTTGCGATCGGATTACCGTCATGAGAGACGGCGAGCGCGTGCTGACCGAGAACAAGACGGATATCGACGTCTCCGGCGTCGTCAGAGCGATGCTGGGCAGAAGCTTCGAGGAGGAATATCCGAAGCTGGAGACGACGCGCGGAGAGCCCGTGCTGGAGGTGCGGGGCCTCGAATCGGGGCGCCGGGTGCGCGGAGTCGATCTGGACGTTCGGCGCGGCGAGATCGTGGCCGTAGTCGGGCTCGTCGGCGCTGGGAAGACCGAGCTGTCCCGCGTGCTGTTCGGCGCCGACCAAGCGGATAAAGGGACGGTCTCCGTAGCCGGCAAGCCGGCCGATCTGAGCTCCCCCGCCGGAGCGGTAAAGTCCGGAATCGCGCTCGTACCCGAGGAGAGGCGCAAGGAGGGCATTCTTGTCCGGGAGTCCGTCCTGCACAACTTGAGCGCGCCTTTGCTCAAGACGGTCAGCAGATTTGGCTTTTTATCCGGAAAGGGCGAGCGCGGCTACGCCGACAAGCAGATCACCGATCTGGGCATCAAGACGCCGGCGGTTACGCAGATTACGGCATACTTGAGCGGCGGCAATCAACAGAAGGTCGCGATCGGCAAATGGATCGGCACCGAGGCCGACGTCTACCTGTTCGACGAACCGACCAAGGGCGTGGACGTGGGAGCCAAAAGCGACATCTTCCGGATCATCGGCAGGCTTGCGCAGGAGGGCAAAGGAATTTTGTATTTGACGTGCGAATTTGCCGAAGCGCTTGGCCTGGCGGACCGGATACTCGTCATGTGCGACGGGGCGATCGTAAAATCATTCAACCGCGGCGAGGCAACGCAAGAAGAGCTCTTGTATTATGCGAGTGCGGGACGGGAGGAATTCGCGTGAAAAATCGTCTGCTGCCGTTTACGTTCAAATACGGCGCGCTTATTTTTATTGGACTGGTCATTCTCTTCTTCTCGTTAACGAACGAGTATTTTTTCACGTACAACAACATCACCGACATTTTGCGCTCGATCTCGATCGTGACGTTCGTCGCCATCGGCGTGACGATCTCCCTCGCCGTGGACGGCTTCGATCTGTCCGTGGGCGCTACCGTATCGTTATCGACCGTAGTGACGGCCACGATGATGGTCTGGTACGAGATGCCGCTGGTCGTCGTGCTTGTCGTTCCGCTCGTCGTGGGCGCGCTGGTCGGCCTGCTGAACGCTTTGCTTATCGTGAAAATCCGCATCCCGGATTTGCTCGCGACGCTGGCGGTCATGTATATCGTCAACGGCATCCATAAGACGTATACGAAAGGCTATTCGATCTACGGCAACATGCCGATGCCGGACGGCTCGACCGCGCCCGGCGTCATGGACAAGTCGTTCCTCTGGATCGGTCAGGGCAAGCTGCTCGGCGTTCCGTTTCCGGTCATTCTGATGCTGCTCGCCGTCGTCGGCGCCCACGTTTTTTTCAAGTACACGCGCTGGGGCCGCCAGATGATCATCACCGGAGGCAACGAGGAAGCGGCTCGTCTGTCCGGCTTGAAGGTCAAACGCATTAGAACCTTCGCCTACGTCGCTTCCGGCGTCTTCGCGGCGATTGGGGGCATCCTGTTCGCTTCGCGGATCGGATCGGGACAGATCGATGCCGGCGCCCCGATGCTGATGGAGTCGGTGGCTGCCGTCTTCGTAGGTTATTCGGTGTTCGCGGCGGGCCGCCCGAACGTCGTCGGAACGTTCTTCGGCGCGGTGCTGATGGGCGTTCTCGTCAACGGCTTGACGATGATGAACGTGCAGTATTACACGAACGATATGATCAAGGGAGCGGTGCTCGTTCTGGCCCTTGCCGTCACTTTCATCCACCTGAATCGCCGTAAAACGGGCTGACAAACGGCCGAAATACGCGTCGCGCTTGAAACTTCGCGATTGCGGAGTGTATAATTTCTGATGAAACGGATAAAAAGATAACATGCCACGTATATTTTGGGGAGGTGAATGCTATGAATAAAACCGAATTGATTGCCAAGGTGGCCGAGTTGGCCGATCTGTCCAAGAAAGACGCGACGCAAGCGGTAGACGCCGTATTCGACGTCATTTCCGAGGCGCTGCAAAGCGGAGACAAGGTTCAACTCGTCGGATTTGGCAACTTCGAAGTTCGCGAACGTTCCGCCCGCAAGGGCCGTAACCCGCAAACCGGAGTCGAAATCGAAATTCCGGCCGGGAAGATCCCCGCATTCAAGCCGGGCAAAGCCCTTAAAGAAGGAATCAAGTAGGAGCTTCTCTACTCACCGACCTTTCAATAAGGCATTTTGCGGTCATAAGCACGCACAGACTATCTCTTGCCGCGTTTTCCTTCGGGAAGCGGCGGGAGATAGTCTTCGTTTTCGCTCGTCCAAGACTATTGCGCGTACGGAAGATCGTATGCTATAATCTCATTTGTGTCGCCTTGCCGGAATTCCAGCGGCGCGACGCGGTTACAAGGACGGGACGTGGCGCAGCCTGGTAGCGCGCACCCTTGGGGTGGGTGAGGTCGAGAGTTCGAATCTCTCCGTTCCGACCAGGTTTTCTGCTAGTCGGTTACATCTTGTCGTAGAGACGATTCTTCATCCCTGTCGGAAGGAGTTGTCTTTTTTTATTAGGACGCTCATGCTGCAAGCGAATGAAGGAGGCGAATCCGTGAACGAAGAGGCTATAGAAATCTTGAAAGCCCTGAAGACCGGTCAAGAGCTGCTGATCGCTAAAATCGACGGAATCGATGTAAGGCTTGCCAAGCTGGTTGATCTTCTGTCTGTCCGAACAACCCGGCTTCAAGCCAAACTGTAATTCCAAGCAGGTAATCGTACATAAGGACGGGACGTGGCGCAGCCTGGTAGCGCGCACCCTTGGGGTGGGTGAGGTCGAGAGTTCGAATCTCTCCGTTCCGACCATTGGCGATCCGTGAGAACAACGAGCTGCATGCTAAAAGATAATAAGAGCTATGATGGCAAGAGCGGCGACGAGCCGCTCTTTTTTGATGCGCAATTGATTTGGCGATTGCCAACATTTAGGGGGTATGGTACATTTCTTGGGGGTCATTCGTGCGATTTCAGTTGAGGTCGAGGACTCGAAATTTCTTGGTTCCGAATGTAACCGGGATTAGCGGATCGGGCTGCATATGCGGTGTGTAAGAACCGCGACAGGTGAATTATCGACTAGAAATATTACAATATATTTCAAGTTGGCATCAACGAAAAAACTCATTTATGCATTTGAAAATGGCAAGTTCATTAACTATGAATGAATCATTTGGACGGGACGCGGCGCAGCCTGGGCAGCGAAATTTCAGGTCAGCCAGAGATTTCTGGTTGGCCTGTTTGATTGAATTGAGACGAGAATCATTATCAATTATAATAAGCCTAATCGTTGCGCCGCAGCGACACGTTTTTGGAAGTTGAGGTGAACCGGATGAACTGGGACGATCATATCGAATTGTGGCATCGGGCCAACGTCAGGATATTGGATATTCGGCGCAAGACGATGAGATTCGGAGAAACGCTGCGAGCCTACCGTTTGCCTGCAAGCGGGTTTCTGTATACGACGCGGGGCGGCGCCAGGATAGGGCTGGACGGAACGGAATACCTGACCGAGCGGTTTCACATACTGCACGGCGGCAAGGGAATGTGTCTGGACATAGAGCCGCTGGGGGAGCTGCTGGAATACGATTTGATTCTGTACAAGGCGACGCTTCCTGATCCGCATCGCCGGGAAATCCAGTCGCTGCTGGAACGCGAAAATCCTTTTTCCATACAGTACGGCTTTGTTCCGGGGCATCCGCTTGTCCTGTACGATCGGGTCAAACAAATGGAGCTTTATTGGCGGCAGTCCGCCGCGCTGGAGAAGCTTCAGGCGAGAGGAATCTTGTATCAGTTCATATATGAACTGCTCCGACAACTGCAAGCGCAAAATATTTCGGCGGTAAAGCCGGACATCGTAAGCCAGGTGCGGCGTTATATCGACGAGCGATACACCGACCCGCTTACGCTTGATGATTTGGCCCAACTGTTTAATTACAGCGCGAGAAATTTGTCCCGACTGTTCAAGCAACGGACAGGGTACAGTCTGATCGATTATACGATCCGATTGAGGATGGACCAGGCTCAGGCCATGCTCGTCGGCACCGAGGCGGCGATCCAGGAAATCGCCGAACAGGTCGGTTACAAGGACCGCATGTATTTTAACCGCATTTTCAAGAAGCATGTCGGGATTTCTCCGGGGCGGTACAGAGAGAGCGGACAGAGCCGGACGGATCGTCCAATTCCATTGTCCCGATCGTCCATTGTTCCCGCCGCGGCTCTCCGTTACACTCGTACTGATAATCATTATCAATACAAGCGTAGCAGAGAAGGGGAATTATCTATGTATCGCAGTGCTAAACCATCTTTGGCGGCAGTTATGCTGCTATGCGTTGCCCTGTTGCTTGGCGCGTGCCAGACGGCATCGACAAACGGAGGTTCGCAAACGCCGGCGAATTCGATTTCCGGACCGACGGCAGCCGAGAACGGCAGTGCCCAGACGCAGAACGGCAGCGTAGTAAACGGAACTGAGACTGTAACCTACGCCGCGGTGAACGGAGAGGTGCAAATTCCGAAAAACCCGCAGCGCATCGTGGCGGTGGCGGGCGCTTACGTCGGCCATTTGCTGGCGCTTGGCATTCAGCCCGTGGGCGCCGGAGGAGAAGCGTTCGACAACAACTATATCAACGGACAGCTGGGTGAGGTTGAAAACATCGGAGAGGACGCTTCGCTGGAGAAAATTTTGGAGCTGGAGCCGGACCTGATCATCGTATGGAACGAACCGGAATATATTGCGAATTTGTCGAAAATTGCCCCGACTGTCGCGATCGATTACGGAACGCCAGTGCGGGAACAGATGCGCGAGTTCGGGAAAATGACGGGCAGGGAGGCGCAGGCGGAGGCCTGGATCGCTGCATGGGACCGGAAGATCGACGAATATAAGCCGGAAATTACCGCTGCGTTGGCCGATAAAACCGTATCCGTTTTTGACGCATCCAGCGCGAAAGAGGTTTATGCTTACGGCAATTTGGGGCGGGCGGGAGATATTCTGTACAGGGAGTTTCAATTGAAGGCGCCGCCGATCATTCAGAAGGAGGCCATAGACAGCGGTCAAGGCTGGGCCCGCCTGTCCTTGGAGATGCTGCCCGAATATGCGGGGGATTACATCTTTATCAGCGGATGGACGGGAAATGCCGATCCGGAAGCCGTCTTTGAGGGACCGATCTGGGACAATCTTCCCGCCGTTAAAAACAACCGCGTGTTTAGAAACGACGGAAGAGGATTTGTGTACAGCGATCCTCTATCTTTGGAGGCTCAACTGGAGTTTGTTGTCGATAGTTTGCTGCCTTGACGGCGCAGCGGCTGCCTTCGCCCGGCTTCTTCGGGCGGAAGGCAGTTTTTGTTTGACATTGCTCCGCCTTTTCCTTCATGATGATAACGATAAGGAGGCTGCGAATAGATGGATACGGAACAGGAATACATTGTGATTAAAGCCAAGGACAGCGGAGTGCAGGTCATCGGATTGACGAGAGGACAGGACACGAAGTTTCATCATACGGAAAAGCTCGACAAAGGCGAGGTGCTGATCGTTCAATTCACCGATCATACGTCCGCGATGAAAATCAGAGGCAAAGCGGTCATTCTGACGAAGCACGGAACCGTGGAGACGGACGTCTGAATAAAGGGGGGCGGGGCGGAGGCATAGCCTGCCCTTTTTATATGTACAATGGGTAGGGAGGAACTTGCTTTCCGAACGCCGACGAAAAGGGGAAATCTCCATGCCCATCCGCCGCTATGCTTCCTTGGCCGCCCTCGGTTTGGCGGCATTCGCGGTCGTTCTGCTGCTCGGTCGGCTGCCTTCCGCCGAACGCCAGCTGAACGACCGCCTGTCGATCGTATCCGTCTTCGAGCCCGAATCGGCCGGCTGGCTGACGGACGACCGGCTCGTGGACGCGATGGCGGCGATTCCGCTTGCCAACCGGCCGCTTAAGGTGGTCTGGAATCACGGCATCCTGGCGGTCGATCTTCGCAACGACAAGCCTGACGTCCTGCAGCGCGACCTCGCTCTGCTGATCGGCTATGCTTATGCGGACGTCCGCAACGTCAAGCAGGTGCTGATCCGGGTATTCGAAACGCGGGGAGAGCGGAAGACGCTGCTGCTCGCCGCGGAAACCCGAAAGACCGATTGGACGGACGACAACCTGGAGAAACTGAGTCTCTGGACGGAGGACTTGGCGACCGCGCCGCCCGAACGATGGCCGAACGTACGTTGGACGATTACGTCCGAAGGCCGGCGGCGGCTCGAAAATTTTGCAAATTCATGAACAAAGTCCTTGGCTTATGCGAGCTCGTCGAGGATATGTTATAATAGTTGGGATAAACGTCGTTAACGGCGGCCTGGCAGCTAGTTCGGAGGCGGAAGCGATGAGCAGAACACGAATTGACCAATTGGCGAGCAAGTATATGAACCATGATATGATCACCCTGCATACGGAATTGCCCGAGTTTCCGAAGGGCCGGATTTCGTTGTTATACACCTTGTTGAGCCATCAACCGCTGACGGCTTCGCACAAGGATTTGCTGTCGGTCGTCACGACCCTCGTACAGATGGGTCTGGATACCCACGACATGGTCGAGAACGCGTCGGGCGCGGCGGAGGTGGGGACGCAAGGCATGCGCACCCAGCAGCTTCGCGTGCTGGCCGGCGACTACTTCAGCAGCCGTTTCTATCACCTGCTGTCCCAAGCCGGGCAGATCGAGACGATTCGCCGCCTGAGCGAAGCGGTCTGCGACATCAACCGGCTGAAGATGAGCTTCTACAGCAAGCTCAACCAAATGAAACTGAACGCGGAAGAGTACCTTCATATCGGCGCCGAGCTGAGATCCGGGCTGTTCCTGTCGTTCACGAGCATCATGAACGGACTGCATGCCAAGCTGTGGCCGGACATCGTGAACCGCTTCAGCCGCTGCGAGCTGCTGCTGCAGGAGATCGGCAGAGTCGAGCGCACGTCGTCGCTGGCGGACAGCTGGGGCGTATGGCATATTTTGCAGGAAGGCTCCGAGGAGGATCGCCGGCTCCTTGCCGACGGCAAGGAGGATACGGGTCTGCTCAAGTCGCTGCTGCTCAAGTACGAGGTCGTCGACAAGCTGGGCGCGCTGCTCAGACAATCGACCTCCCAACTGCAGACGCTGATCCAAAGGCTCCAGTCGGACAAGCTGATGAAGGAGCTGCAGCCGCTGCTCGAGCCTTTCCTGAACGCGACGGGGCAGCAGCGGGCAACCGCATTGAAGGAGCTGGGATAGACAGAATGATGGACGCGAAATCGAAAGAGCGGCACGTGCACGAAGTATTCGAACGCATCGCGCCTAAATACGACTTGATGAACGATATCATCAGCTTCAGAAGGCACAAAGCCTGGCGCCGGTTTACGATGCGCAAGATGGACATCCAACCGGGCCAGTCGTCGCTGGATCTGTGCTGCGGCACGTGCGACTGGACGATCGCGCTGGCCAAGGCGAGCGCGGGCGGCCCGACGGTAGGCCTGGATTTCAGCCGCAACATGCTCGATATCGGGCAGACGAAGGTGGACAAGTCGGGCTACGGGCAGCAGATCACGCTGGTCCAGGGGAACGCGATGCAGCTGCCCTTCGAGGACAACACGTTCGACTTCGTGACAATCGGCTTCGGCCTGCGCAATGTGCCGGACATCGTCAAGACGCTGAAAGAAATGAAGCGGGTCGTCAAGCCCGGCGGCAAAATCGTATGCCTGGAAATGTCCAAGCCGACCTGGCAGCCCTTCAAGAGCATTTATTATTTTTATTTCGAGAAAGTGATGCCTTTATTCGGAAAGTGGTTCGTCAAAAGCTACGAGCAATACCGGTGGCTGCCGGAATCGCTCGCGACTTTTCCCGATCTTCAGGCTCTCGCCGAGCTGTTCCGAGAAGTCGGCATGCGCAACGTGAAGGCCTATCCGTTCTTCGGAGGCGTGGCCGCGCTGCATATGGGAACGAAAGGGAATGAAATCGTATGATGGCCAAGGTGCGCATTTTTCTGGAAATGATTAAATTCGAGCATACGCTGTTCGCGCTTCCGTTTGCGTATGTCGGCGCCATTCTCGGCGCGGTGACGGTCGAGAAGCGGCTGCCGGAATGGAGCGAGTGCGGCTGGATTCTGCTGGCGATGGTCGGCGCGAGAACGGCGGCGATGGGGCTGAACCGGCTGATCGACAAGGCGATCGACGCCCGCAATCCGAGAACGGCCAATCGCGCGATGCCTGCCGGATTATTGAAATCGACCGAGGTTATCGTTTATATCGTTATTTCGTTTGTTTTGCTGTTTTGGGCGGCGGCCAAGCTGAACCCGCTCGCGGTTAAGCTGCTGCCTATCGCTGTGTTCATGACCGTTATTTATTCGTATACGAAGCGTTTTACGTGGGCCTGCCACATCGTGCTCGGGCTGACGCTCGGTTTGGCTCCGCTCGGAGGATGGGTCGGGGTAACCGGCGGCGTCACCTGGGAAGCGATCATCCTGTACGTGACCGTTGCGCTGTGGAGCGCCGGCTTCGATATTATCTACGCCTGCCAAGACGTGGAATTCGACCGCAAGGAAGGCTTGCATTCGATTCCCGCCCGGTTCGGAATCGCCGGCGCCCTCTGGATCGCCCGCGCGTTCCATGTGCTGACGGCCGTCGGGTTCGCGCTGATTCTGGCGCTGACCGATCTGAGCTGGTGGTACTTCGCGGGAATGATCGTCTCGGCTGCGCTGCTGCTGTACGAGCACCGGCTCGTCAAGCCTAACGATCTGAGCAAGCTGAATGCGGCGTTCTTCACAATGAACGGCATTTTGAGCGCGGTTATTTTCGTCTTTACGTTTATCGATCTGGTGGTGATTCGATCGTGGTAAGCCATCCTGACCAATCCGCGAAGCGCTGGGTTGTCGGCATTACCGGGGCCAGCGGGGCCATATATGGAGTGACTTTGTGCCGGCAATTGTTAAATGCCGGTTTTCATGTGCATCTGGTCGTATCCGATGCCGGGTGGCGCGTGATGAAGGAAGAATTGGGTTGGAACGTTACGAATCGGTTAGAATGTATAAATACGGCGTTCGATTCCGCCCAGGCGGAAGGGCGCATGACGTACCATCCGCTGAACGATATCGGCGCGAGCATCGCCAGCGGCTCGTTCCGCTGCGAAGGGATGGCGATCGTGCCGTGCTCGATGGGTTCGCTGTCGGCGATTGCCAGCGGCGCCTCTACCAATTTGCTTACCCGCGCCGCGGACGTGATGCTGAAGGAGGGCCGCCCTCTGCTGCTCGTACCCCGGGAGACGCCGCTGAGCGCTATCCATCTGGAGAACATGCTCAAGCTGTCCCGTCTCGGCGTGCGGATCATTCCGGCCATGCCGGCCTTCTATAACGGACCGCAGACGCTGGACGACGTCGTTCGCTTTATCGTCGGCAAAACGATGGACAGCATGGGCGTCGAACACAATTTATTTCGAAGATGGGGATCGCCCGATGAATAATGCGAATACGCGGCCGATTCGGCTCGGCCGCATCTCTTATACGAACGCGTGGCCGGTGTTTCATCATTTCGATCCCGCGCGGCTGCCGTTCCCGACGGAAGTCCATTCGGATATGCCCTCGACGCTTAATCGCAAGCTGAGAACGGGGGACATCGATTTGGCGGCGATCTCGTCCTATGCGTACGGGATATCCTCCGACTCCTATTATCTGCTGCCCAACTTGTCGGTCAGTTCGTTCGGCAGGGTGCAATCGATCCTGCTGTTCCTGAAGTCGCCGCTGGAGAAGGTGCTGCACGGCACAATCGCGCTCACGACGACTTCCGCCACTTCGGTTAATTTGCTGAAGATCATCATGGAGAAGTTTTACGGCGGCAAGCCTGTCTACGAGGATGCGGAGCCGTCGCTGGAACAGATGCTGGAAAACGCGGATGCCGCACTGCTGATCGGGGATCACGCGATCCGCGCGTCCTGGACGAACCACGGGTACCGGGTGCTCGACTTGGGAGAAGTGTGGAACATCTGGACCGGGCAATGGATGACGTACGCGCTCTGGGCGGTGCGCAAGGAGACGGCGCTCCGCTATCCCGAGGCGATCCGCGAAATCTACGAAGGCCTGACGGCCAGCAAGAGCTTGTCGCAGGAGAACATCGGGCCGGTCGCGGACAAAGCGCTTGCCCAGATCGGCGGCACGGCCGACTACTGGAACGGATATTTCGGCAGCCTGCGCCACGATTTCGGCGCGGAACAGAAAGCCGGGCTCAAGCTTTATTTTCAATACGCGAAAGAACTGGGGCTCATGGACGGCGAGCCCGACATGGCGGAATTGCCGCTGCCCTACCTTCTAGATAACCTATCCAACCGCAGGTGAACTTATGAAATTGATGCAGCTCTACGCTTCGTTAAAATCCGAATTGCAGGCGATTGAAGATCAGATGGCGCTCACCGTCACCTCCGATCTGCCGCTCCTGAGCGAAACGTCGCTCCACCTGCTGAAGGCCGGCGGAAAGCGGATCAGACCGGTGCTTGTGCTGCTGGCGGGCAAGTTCGGCGACTATTCGCTGGAGACGCTCAAGAAGGTCGCGGTGCCGCTCGAATTGATCCATATGGCGACGCTGGTGCACGACGACGTGATCGACGACGCCGATACCCGCCGCGGACAATTGACGGTGAAGTCGAAATGGGACAACCGGATCGCCATGTTCACGGGGGATTATATTTACGCCAAGGCGCTGACGGTCGTGACCGATCTGGAGCAGCCGCGCATTCACCAGATTTTGTCCGGGACCATCGTTCAGGTGTGCATCGGCGAGATGGAGCAGATCCGCGATTTCTTTAACGTCGACCAGAGCGTGCGCAATTACTTGCGAAGGATTCGGCGGAAAACGGCGCTGCTCATCGCCATCAGCTGTCAATTGGGCGCGGTGGCGACGGGAGCCCCGGCCGCAATCAGCAGCGCGCTGTACCGGTTCGGCTACAATCTGGGCATGAACTTTCAGATTATGGACGACCTGCTCGACCTGTGCGGCACCGAGAAGGCGATCGGCAAGCCTCCGGGAAGCGATCTGAGGCAGGGCAACATTACGCTTCCGGTGCTGTACGCGTTGCAGGAGGACGCGCTGCGCGGCCGTCTGCTCGCGGAGATCGAAGCGATCAAGGCCGGCGACGGGCGCTCGGATTCGTCCGCGGCGGTGAAGCTGGTGCGTTCGAGCCGAGGCATCCGCGAAGCGGAGCGGATGGCGGACCGTTATATCGCCAAAGCGCTGCGCGCGCTGGATACGCTGCCGGACATCCCGGCGAAGCGGAATTTGGCCGATATCGCGCGATTTGTGGCGAAACGAAGCTACTAGGCTGTGATCGGCGGCATTTTTTGTGGTAAAATAGACAATACACAAGCAGGATGAACTTGGAAGGGGGAGAAGCATGGAAAGAACCTACTTGATGGTAAAGCCGGACGGCGTGCAGCGCGGTCTGATCGGCGAGATCGTCGCGCGTTTCGAGCGCAAGGGCCTTAAGCTGATCGGCGCCAAACTGATGCAGGTGTCCCTGGAACGGGCCGAACGGCATTACGCGGAGCATAAAGGCAAAGATTTCTATGAGAATCTGCTCCGGTTTATTACGTCGGGACCGGTATTCGCGATGGTGTGGGAGGGCGATCAGGCGGTGGCGCATTGCCGGGCGCTGATCGGCAAGACCAACTCGCTGGAAGCCGCGCCGGGAACGATACGCAGCGACTTCGCCGTACATACGAATTTCAATTTGATTCATGGCGCGGACTCCCTGGACAATGCGGAGCGGGAGATCGCCATTTTCTTCTCGGAAGACGAACTGGTGTCCTACGACAGAGCGATACAGGCGTGGATATAAGGGAGAGAGCAGAACGTCATGGGAGACATTCGTTCCGTTCCGGACGCGAACACGGACTTTACCGGGGATGAGGATTTTTCGCGGTTCGTCGCGAATATCAAGAAACTAACCTCCATCGATCTGTCCCAGTACAAGGAAAGTCAGATGCGTCGCCGGCTGACGACGCTGCGGATGAAGCACGGGTTCCGGTCGTTCGACGAATATTTCGCGGCCTTGACCGCGGAGGCGAGACTGCGCAACGAATTTCTCGATCGAATGACGATCAACGTCTCCGAATTTTGGCGCAATCCGAATCGCTGGCAGGTGCTGATGGAGAAGTTTCTGCCGCAGATGATGGAGCGCTCGGCGCGGCTGAGCCTCTGGAGCGCAGCTTGCTCTACAGGGGAAGAGCCGTATACGCTGGCGATGATCATGGATTCGCTCGGGGCGCTCGACAGAACGACGGTGCTGGCCACCGACATCGACGACGGCGTGCTTGCCAAAGCCCGGGAGGGCATCTATCTGGAGCGTTCGCTGCGGGACGTGCCGGCCGAGTTCAAGACGAAGTATTTCGCTCCGGAGGACGGGGCGTTTCGCATCGACGGCCGGTTGAAGAAGGCGATCAAGCTGCAGAAGCAGAATTTGCTGCTCGACGCGTTCGGCGGGCCGTTCGATATGATCGTATGCCGCAACGTGATGATCTACTTCACGGAAGACGCCAAGCATATTTTGTACGGCAAATTCGCGCGGGCGCTGAAGCCCGGAGGCCTGCTGTTCGTCGGCAGCACCGAGCAGATTTTCTCTCCGGGACAGTATGGACTGGAGACGGCGGATACATTTTTCTACAGACGCGTGAATTGAGGTATGTTAACTAGGCTCCCAACCGATAATAAGGCTAATCAAGGCCATGCGGAGGGTGTCTATGGACAAACGCAAAGTGATCGCGGCTTACCGGCGAGGATTGATATCCGTTCAAGAATGCGCGCAAATATTGGGCCTGGATAACGTTGAGCTTCTCGGGCATATGAGGGGACCGGAACCGACGCTATCGAAAGCCGGGAAGAAGTAGTCCGTCCGAATCGCGACGGGCTCTTTTCTTGTCAAACGCTTTAACGCTGTACTATAATGAGGAAAGATAGGCACGGGTTTGCGTGGATAAAGGGAGGAACCGGAGTTGAGTTTACGTTATTTGACCGCGGGAGAGACGCATGGCCCGCAGCTTACCGCTATTATCGAAGGATTGCCGAGCAATCTGGAATTGGATTTCGAAGCGTTGAACTTTCAATTGCAGCGCCGTCAGAAGGGGCACGGCCGCGGCCGCCGCATGCAGATCGAGACCGATACGGCGCAGATCGTAGGCGGCGTGCGCCACGGACGCACGACCGGCGCCCCCGTGGCGGTCATCGTGGAGAATAAAGACTGGAAGCACTGGACCTCGGTCATGAACGTCGAGCCGGTCGAAGGCGGAGACGAGACGAAGCGCCGCGTCTTCCGTCCTCGTCCGGGACATGCGGACTTGAACGGCGGCTTGAAGTACAATTTGCGCGACCTGCGCAACGTGCTGGAGCGCTCCAGCGCCCGCGAGACGGCGGCCCGCGTCGCGGTCGGCGCGATCGCGCGCCAACTGCTCGGCCGGTTCGGCGTTAAGGTAGCCGGACATGTCGTCTCGATCGGAGGGATCGAAGCGGCCGCGCCGAATTTGCCGATCGACGAGCTGATCGCGGTGACGGAGGAGTCGCCCGTTCGGGTCGCGGACAAAGAGGCCGAGCAGAAGATGACCGAGCTGATCGACCAGATGAAGAAGGACGGTGACACGATCGGCGGCGTCGTCGAATGCATCGTCAGCGGCCTTCCGGTCGGGCTGGGCAGCCATGTGCAATGGGATCGCAAGCTGGACGGCCGCATCGCGCAAGCCGTCGTCTCGATCAACGCCTTCAAGGGCGTCGAGGTCGGCATCGGGTTCGAGGCGGCTCGCATTCCGGGCTCGCAGGTGCACGACGAAATTTTGTATTCCGAAGAGAAGGGCTTCTACAGGGGCTCCAATCGCGCGGGCGGGTTTGAAGGCGGAATGACGACCGGCGAACCGATCGTCGTGCGCGGCGTTATGAAGCCGATTCCGACGCTGTACAAGCCGCTGGCCAGTGTGGATATCGATACGAAGGAAGCGTTCACCGCGCAAGTCGAACGCTCCGACGCCTGCGCTGTTCCCGCGGCGAGCGTCGTGATGGAGCATGTCGTCGCCTGGGAGGTCGCGAAGGCGTTCCTCGAGAAGTTCGGCGGCGATTCCGTCGAAGAAATCCAGGCGAATCTCGACAACTACTTGAAACAGGTAGAGGCTTACTAATGGCGGGCGAGACGAGAGAGCTGACCGTAGAGCTCGGGGAGCGCTCCTATCCGATCTATATCGGCACGGGACTGATCGCGGAGCTGGGACGGAAGTTCGTCGAGCGCGGATTTCCCGTCAAATCGCCGATTCTGCTGATTACGGACAGCGCGGTCGAAGGGCTGTACGCGTCCGCGGTCGAAGAGAGCCTTCGGTCGAGCGGTTATACCGTCGAGCGGGCCGTCGTGCCGTCCGGAGAGTCGTCCAAGTCGCTGGAGATGCTGGATCTTCTCGTCGAGCGGGCGCTGAAGGCGGGGCTGGACCGCAAGTCGACCGTTATCGCGCTGGGCGGAGGCGTCGTGGGCGACTTGGCGGGCTTCGTCGCGGCTTCTTACATGCGCGGCGTGAAGTTCGTGCAAATTCCGACGACGATCCTGGCGCACGACAGCAGCGTCGGCGGCAAGGTGGCCGTTAACCATCGGCTGGCGAAGAACATTATCGGCGCGTTCCATCAGCCGGAATTCGTGCTGTACGATCTCGACACGCTGGCGAGCTTGCCGATTCGGGAAGTGCGCGCCGGCTTGTCCGAGGTGATCAAGCACGGGCTGATCTGGAACGCGGAATTCGTGACGTGGTGCGACGACAACGCGGAACGGCTGCTGGCGCTTGAGCCGGACGCGCTCGGCTATGCCCTGTACGAAGGCTGCCAGGTGAAAGCGATCGTCGTCTCGCGCGACGAACGGGAGAACGACTTGCGGGCCATCCTGAACCTTGGGCATACGATCGGGCATGCCCTGGAGGCGGTCGCCGGCTACGGCGAGCTGCTGCACGGCGAGGCGATCGCGATCGGCATGGTCGGCTCGGCCAGACTGGCCCGCCGCTTCGGCTATTCCGCGGACATCGAGGAGACGACCGAGCGGCTGTTCCGCAAGGTGGGGCTGCCGGTCCGCATTCCGGACAGCTGTTCGACCGAGGCGATTCTGAGCGCGATGCTGCACGACAAGAAATTTTCCGAAGGCGATATGGTCTTCGTCGTGCCAACGGCGATCGGAAGCGTGGAAATCCGACGCGACGTTCCTTCCGCATGGGTGACGGACATTGTGAACGGACTAAGAGAGGGGAAATAATCAATCATGAGCGTTAGGGGAATCCGCGGGGCCATTACGGTCGAACAGAACGAGGAGCTTCCGATTCTGGAAGCGACCATCGAGCTTCTTAACGGGATCGTCGAAGTCAACCAACTCGATCCGGAGAATATTGCCAGCGTGTTCGTTACGGTCACGCAGGACCTGGACGCCACGTTCCCTGCCAGAGCGATCCGCCAGATGGCCGGATGGGAGCTTGTGCCGCTCATGTGCTCGATCGAGGTGCCGGTCAAGGGCAGCCTGGAGAAATGTATCCGCTTAATGGTGCTCGTGAACACGGACGTCGCGCAGAAGGACATCCGCCACGTCTACCTGAACCGGGCTCAAGCTCTTCGTCCGGACTTGGCGGCGAAGTAATCGTATGAACGTATAGAAAATCCTCCTCGACCTGTTAAAGGCGCGGGGAGGATTTTTTTGCGTTATTCGGGATTACGAAGCCGCGTGAATCTGAAACTGTACGTCGAATTTGATCATGCCCGGCTCTTCCAGGCTCAAACGAATCGTTCCTTTATATTTATGAACGAGTTGTTTCACGATCGGGAGCCCCAGCCCGGAATGCTTGTCTTTCGTGGAATAGCCCGTTTTGAAAATATCGGCCGAGTTTTCGCCGCTTAGCTTCCCGGTATTGGACACGACGATGTGAAGACGGTTATTCTGAACGCCGATGCGCAGAAGCACATGTCTACTGTCGTTCGGAGAGTCGGCAACGGCATCGAACGCATTGTCGAGCAAATTCCCGATCAACCGAACGATGTCCAAAGAACGGACGCCTGACGGCAGACGGGAGAGGTTTTCGCAATGGTAGGTGAATTGAATATGGCTTTGTTGGGCCAGCATCGTTTTGGAATGGATCAACGCCGATACGGTTGGATGACCGATCAGCAGAAGGTCGTTCGTGATCGTTACATCGTCAACCAGCTCTTGGGTGTAGTTGCGGAGCTCGTCGTATTGTCCCAGAACAACCAGCGCATGAACGGTATTCAAATGCTTCAGCAGATCGTGGCGCTCGCCCTTGATCGAGGTCATCAACTGATTGATTTCGTCCAAATGCTTGATTTGCAGCTGGCTCAGTTTCCGATCCCGCGACTTCATGACAAGGTGAATCAGAATAATGACGGCGGCAATCGATAGAATCGTAACCAGGCTGTTCGTGAAATGCAGAAGCGAATATTCGGCGGGCGCTTCCAATACACGGGCGGATAAATACAAGTAGATGTTGTTCAATAAGACAAGAACGATTACTACCGCAAGAGTGGACAGAATAAACGATTTTTTCATCGTAATCCTCCCGAGATCGCGTTTGGCGCTTAGCGATTATTGAGCCGATTAAACTGTTCGATAAATTCCTTCTCCTGATAGCGGCCTAGCGGAGCGGTCCTCGTCGTTCCTTTGAAATAAATGGTGAATCTGCGCTGGCTATTGTCGTGAAGCAGAACTTCTTTCGTAACGCCGCTGACATGACGGATGTTGACGAGAAATCCACGAATGGATTCGTAGATCAGTTCCGTCGTCTGGTTTTTGATCTGGTGAATCGTCGAATTGCTCGATAACACCTCTCCGTTCGTCAAATAGATGTTTATGTTTTTCTTGTTGTTTTCTTTCTCCACCATGAGGATCGATTCTTCGGTGATGGGATAAATCTTTCTGGAGGTCTGCACTTGGATGAGGCGAGTGGATGCCGATTCGGAACGATTTTGTTGGAGCTGCCGCCCGTTGATTTCCAATATTTTGTCCACGGCCAGCTGCCAACGCTCCCGCTGCAATGGCTTTACGACATAAAAAGCATTGATTTCATTGACGGCAGTCATAATGTTCATAGGATCGGTGGATCCGGTAACGAAAATAATATAGGGCTCATAGTCCAGCTGTGTCCTGATTTGCTTGGCCACCTCGATCCCGGTTAGATCTTCAAGCTCAATATCGAGCGTGATCAAGTTAGGCCTATGCTCCTGAATAAGCGCGAGCACCTCCGTGCCCATTCCGGTTTCCGCGACGACCTCGATTCCGCTTTCCTCGCAATAAGCTTTCAATAATTGCCGCACATAGACGATATCTTCGGCTAATACCGCACGCAACATGGGTCTCACATTTCTATTCCTTTCGCAGAACTGTATTCCAATATATACATATCATAGCAAATGTCATTCCCGTTTTCACCACGAAATGCATAAATATTACAGGATTCGACCCTAAAATTAACCTAAAGAGGCATTTCATGCCGATTTATTGGCATTTCGCGTCATCCCTATTTAGACCTACATTCCGTTTCCATATAATAGTCGGTGAATAGGTATATGGAAATAGATTTCAAGACCGAAACGAGCGGGGGCTAAATGACTAAGACGGCAACTTCCATTTTGTTGTTGATCGCGCTGCTGCTGGGTGCCTATTGGTGGTCCCAACAACACAAGCCGGCGATCGATCCGGCGCTGCTCAGCGTCGTTCGCAATTACGCGCTGGGGGCGGACGGGATCATTGAAGATCCGACAGGCGCGCTGGGAATCGAGAGCAAGGAAGACGTTTATTTTACAAGGAACAAAAAAGAACTGTCCATCCACTACGGCAAACAGAAATTTATCATCGATATCGACGGTTACGGCGATGAAGTCTCCGAGTATTTACGGAAACTGGGAATATCCATCTATTCCGACAAGCAGGGGAGCCTCGTCGTCATGTTCAAGGGAGAAGCGGTGACGGAATATGAATAATCGCGCCGGGATATGGGGCGGATTGCTGATGCTGATCTTTCTTCCGGCTTGCGCCCAAGCCGATTTGAAGACTGGAAGGGCCGTACCGCCGACTTCGGCACATGCTTTTCCCGAAGTCGGCGGAGCGGACGTTATCGTTATCCGAGAAGCGATGGCAGGGGATAAGCATTTCCGCAAGATCGCTCAAGGTGGCATCGTATATGTGGAAGATATGAACGAAAACAAGCAAACCTTCCTTTATCCGAAGACTGGCAAAGAGAAGCCTGCGTTCGAGTCAAGGGCGCCCGCGGCGGCTGCGGGATTCGTTCGGCTCGACGACAGCGGGCTGGTCGATCCGCTCAGCTTGAGCATAGGCATTCAAGCGTCCATTCCGTATACGTACGATGCCGTGCCGGATCAGACGTTCGTGTATTTGGAAACGTTGAAAGGGGATGGCTGGGAAGTTGCGGCATTCTACAGCGATGCCGGGTTTCTGGATTATTACTTGCGGAAGAACGAAGCTCTGGCGCGAATGATCGTGCTGGATCGCAGCTTCAAGGTGCTATATCCGATAAGAGGGGGATTTCCGGAGCCCCTGACGTTCGTAAGCGATGGATGACGACTTGGAGGTAGCCTGAATGAACATGGAATGGAACTGGAAATCGATTCTTATCGTCTCGTTGGCCGCGGTGGTGTTTTTGGGAACGAATATCGGACAATATTATGCCATCTGGCAGCCGAAGCAGGAAAAGATGAAGACGGCATACGAAGGACAAATCGACGATCTGCAAGCCAAGCTGGACGCCATCGGGCCAATGGTGCCGATCTGGACGGTCGCGGAAGACGCTCCGGATTTGTACCCCGGCAAAGTTGTGGAACACAGCGACCTGGCCTATCAGGAAATTCCGGAATCTCTGTTGAATAGGAGCTTTATTCTCGAGCCGGATACGATTGTCGGAAAATATTACAAGATCGCCTTGCACGGCGGAACGCCGTTGAGTATGGATCTTGTTATGAACGAGCCGCTGGAAGATACGATAAGGGAGTTCGATGTCGTGGCCAGCATGTTGCCGATCGGACTGAAGGTTGGGGACTACGTGGACTACCGAATCGTCTATCCGCTGGGCGAAGATTTTATCGTGCTGACGCATAAGAGAATCGAAGCGATTAACGACAAGACGATCAAGTTCAAGCTCAACGAAACGGAGATTCATTATTATCAAGCGGCTTTGATCGATTACCTTCTGAATAAGGACAAGGGCTCGATTCTGTATATGGCCAAATACGTGGAGCCGGGATTGCAGAAGCCCGCGACCGAGTACTATGCCATTCCGGCGAATATCGAGGCGGTTATGCTTGCCGATCCGAACATCCTTGAGAAAATCGACGGGGACATGAACGCGACGATGAGAAAGTTGATCGAAGCCGGCATCGGCAACGTATCGGACGAAGACGGCAATAAAATCGCGTCCGGTCGCAGCGAGATCGCGGGTAAGATCGACAGCGGGGACAAAGAGGCCAAAGATCAGGAGAAGGCCCGCCTGGAGGATCAGCAGAAGCAGCAGGAACAAGGGCAAACGCAGCAGCCGTATGTCCCTCCCGAAGACACTTCTTCGAATTTTGAAAGGGGGGTCGTGGAGTAATGCAAATCGGCGTGTACGGCTATACCGACAAGCGTCCCGTCATTTACGCTCTATTGAAACTGTTGCAGGCGACCGGGGATGTGGCATTGTTCACCAATAACAGGCATTACAAGCGATTGCTGCAGCCTGGGGAATCGCAGGGCCATTTCGCCAACATCATGATCGCCGTATCGGACGCCTCTCCCGACGAAATATACGAAGAAATCGGCTATACGGCGAACGATTTCGAACACGTGGTCTTTGATATTCAAGATACGATACCGGACGATTTATCTCTTGTCCTGCACGTGAAGAGTTATGCGCCCAACGAAGACGAGCAGTCTTTTCTGGAATTGCTCGGTTCCTGTCACACGATTAAGTTGACCTACGACGGCAAGCGGGAAAAGGAGGCCATCAACGTAGCGCCTCTTACGACCCTGTGGAAAAGCGTGGAACGAATCGAGACCTATCGATTGCTTCTGGCTTCGCCTTCCAAGGAATTGAACCAAGGCTTGGCTGCCTTGATGGCAGCTCATCTGAATATGAGCGTCAAGAATACGCGTCTGCTGCTGACCCGGAGGTGGGGGAAATGAAGATCGCGGTGATTTCTCCCGATCGCAAGCAAGGGGGGACAACGGTCAGCGTTCTGCTGGCGGTGGCGCTGGCCCAGACGCAGAATATCTCGACTTGTCTGACGTATACGGGCAACAACAATACATCGCTGGCCGGTTTTCTGGGCCTAAAGCCGGCGGAAGACAAAACCCGCAATCTGACCCAGGTCATTAAGCTACTGGAAGCAAACGCGATATCGGGGGAAGAGATCCGGGATTATTGCATTAAAATTCCGGACGTTCCGAACTTGCAGCTGATGGATACCGCTTCGGAGACGATCTCGGATGCCGACAACAGCAAGCTGCTGAAATTCGTGATCGGCAATATGAATCACGACATGGTCGTAACGGACGTCGCTACGGAAATCTACGACGATATCTCGCGGGCGGTCATCGACAATTCGGATTTGGTCGTGATGGTGCTGACCCAATCGAAGGAAATCGCGGAGAAGCTGAAATATTGGGAAGCGGCCGGAGTGATGGATTACCTGAACCGGAAAGGGCTTGTCTTTATCGTTAATCAGTACGACCCCTACGTCGAAGCGTTCCGCGATACGACGAAGAGGATGGGGCTGAGGCATAGACGGTGCGCCAAAATCAGCTATAACGCCTTTGTAAAGCGGACCGGCAATATGGGGAAATTGCAAACGATTCTTCCTTATGTATTGGGCAAAGATCCTCGCGTCATCGAACTGAACAACGATTTGAAGGAAAGCTTGCTTGTCGTTCTGGCGAATCTGGGCCGAAGGACGATCTGGCCGCAGCGCTGAATTGGGGACCGCATAGGGGAAGCGCCGGATGGGAGGGATACGAAAGTGAAGTTGAATACGCTGCTTATGGTGCTTACGATTCTCGGCATTCTGCTCCTGCTCGCGATTCTTTATTGGAGGGCCAAACGGGAGAAACCGGATATTGAGCAGTCGGACAAGCTGACAATGGAACGATTGCTGGAGATCGTCAAATACAGCTTGGCCGATCTGATCAAGGATGAGAATCTGGCGGGACTCGCGGATGAGGAATTCGAAGCGATGTACAAGCGCAAGGCACGCATCCAGGAAGCCATGCAGAACTGCGTATACGGCATCGATTCCGCGAAGCTGATCGTTCAGGACCTGATTCGCAGCGTTATCGCTGATGTGCTCAAGACGGAGGAAGATTTGGCGGAGGTGTTCGATTTCGATAGCAGTTACCTGGAGCCCCGGGTGAAGTTCGAGATTTTGATGTACTTCTACAAGAAGGAATTCGGCAAGGATGCTTTGGCCGAAATGGTCAACGAATACCGCTTGGCCAGAGAACGTTACGAGATCGAGGACAAGAGCCAGCCGTCCTATCTGGTTTCCGAAGAAGATATCGACGCCATCTACGCGGAGAAAAAATATGAGCTCACGTATCCTGTCAAACTCGATTTGCTTTCGGTGCTGATCTATCAAAAGTATAAAGGCTTCGGCGTTATCGATACGCTGCGGGAAATGAATATCAATGGTTTCAACTGCGGTACTTCGGGCTCCATTCTCAGCGCGCTGCTGAATAAGGACAAGAAGGTAGCGAAAGCGCCGGCTTCCGTCTGGCTCTACTATAACGGGAAATACATCCACTTGCGATTCCTGTCGTTCCATACGGAAGAGGAGCTGCGCCGCGTCGTCCAGCTATTGTGCCGTTACAATAATCCGGGACCGTTAACGGAGAAAAGGGGATACCTGGTCAATACGATGTACGATAAATCCCGGGTGCTCGCCCTCCGTCCGCCCGCGGCCGAGTATTGGGCCGTATTCGTCCGCAAGTTTACGCTCAGCGATTCCTCGCTGCCGGCGCTGATCGACAAGCCTTACGTCAATAAAGCGTTTCTGGCCATTAATCTGGTCGCTTACTTGATGATGGGACAAGTCACATGTGGTTTTACGGGAAGGCAAGGCGCGGGCAAGACGGTCATGATGACGGCGGCGGTTCGTTACATCGATCCGAGATATACAGTCCGGGTGCTGGAGATGGCTCCGGAGATGTACTTGCGGGAGCTGTACCCGGAAAGAAACATTTTGTCCGTGCAGGAAACCGAGTTCGTCTCGGCTTCGGAACTGCAGGATGCGCTCAAGAAATCGGATGCCGCCGTATCGATCGTCGGGGAAGTGGCGACGGACGCGATCGCCGCGCGAATGATCCAGATGGGGCAAGTCGCTTCGATCTTTACGATCTTCTCCCATCACGCGAATCTGGCCGAGCAGTTGGTCTATGCGATCCGGAACTCGCTCGTCAACGCGGGAGGTTTCACCGGCAATATGATCACGGCAGAGCAGCAGGTTATCGATGTCATTCGGGTAGATATCCATCTGAACTACACGACGGACGGACGCCGCTATATTGAGCGAATTTCCGAGATCGTCAAATTGGATGTCAGCGTACCTTATCCCGAATACGATTCGAATAATCCGGTTCATTCGATGAACCGCATTACGAAGGAATATTATACCCGGCAGACCGATCGCAAATCGTTCGAGACGAGGGATATTCTGAAGTACAACTTGGAAACCGACACTTACGAGACGTACGACTGGTTTACGACAGAACTGACCCAGAAAATGCTGGATGTCATGCCGCAGGACAAAATCCATGAGTTCAAGTCGTTTATTCTCGATAACTGGAGGCTCTGATGATCTTCCTCCTGATCGCAATTTTGTTAACGGCGGTACTGGGCATCACGCTGGTGATTTTGTCGGACCGGAAGAAGGCGCGGGCCAGGCAGGCGGGAACCGTGCGCAAGAAGCAGCGGCTCGTTTCCCTGTCCACCTATTACCGGCTGAACAGATGGCTGGACGAATGGTTTCTGACGCGGGGCGGCTATCGCAAAGTAAAGATCAGAATCGCGGAGCTCTCTATCTACACGACGCAGGAAATTCAAATCCACTCGGTGCGGGTATACGCGATTTCTGCTTTTTCTTCGATCACGCTTATCGCGGCCGGAGCCATTATTTTCAAAGATTTGTTCTCCACTCTGCTCGTTGTGCTGTACGCCTTGGTGATGAACAACGTTCTAATCGGCAAGCAGGTCGACGCTGTTCATTTCAAGCTTCTAAAGCAGCTGTCGCTCTCGCTTTCCTCGCTTAGGCAGAACTATCTGAGGACGAATTCGATCTCCCAGGCGATTGCGGAGACGGAAGCGGGCTCCGAGCTGCATCGCGCTTTCGAAGATATTTACAACATTCTGACCGACGTCGACGGCAAGAAAAAGCTGGACGAGTTTTATGCGAAGACGCCGTTCAGACTGCTTTGCACGCTGGCGGGCGTCTGCTACATCCTGAACAACTCCGGAGATACGAAGCTGCGCGACGGCTCGTCCAACTTCCTTCAAGCGATGGGCATGATGGCCGACGAGGTCAATCTGGAGATTCGCCGGATTTCGCTGCAGAAGGCAAGATTCGGCATGCTCGAATATTTGCCGATCGCTCCGCTGCTTGCGATCGGAGTGATCGAAAGCTTCTTCACTTCCATTATTCCGGGAACATCGGTCATGTACAACGGCGTTCTCGGGTACGTCTCGCGATCGGTCATCCTGCTCGCTTCCATCGTCGGGTACACGATCATCGTTCGAATCAACAGCGCGGTTTCCGTCAAGAAAGACGATCGCAATCCTATCGTGCTGCGACTGCTCAGGCGGGAATGGTTCGCTCGCATCGTCGCGGACGTCATGCCTAAGAAACAATTCAAGAAGGCGCGCAAGCAGCGAATCATCAAAGGCGCCCTCAGCATGACCGATCTGCGCCACTTGTACGCCAGCAAGCTGGTGTTCGGATTCGCGGCATTCGCGGTCGCGGCCGTCTGTTTCTTTTTCGCCGTGAATTTGGGCAAGCAATTCATCTACGATAACGTGCGGGAAGTATCGCTCGTCAGCGGGGAGAAGCTGACGGCCGAGGACATCCGAATCCGGCACGAAATGGATCGATATTACCTTTCGCTGCCCGAGCGAATGACCGAAGGCCGGACGAAAGAGTTCGTGAAGGGCAAGCTTCCCAAGCTGCCTCCGTACGACCAGGACGCGCAGATCAAACGGCTGATGGAGAAGTACAACAGCTATTACAATACGTATTTCAAATGGTGGATGGTGCTCGTCTCGTTCCTGATTTCAGCGGCCGCTACGCAATTGCCCGAAGCGATGCTTAGAGCACGGGCTTGGCTCCTGAAGACGGAAAGCGAAGAAGATGTGCTGCAGTTGCAAACGATGATCTCGATTCTGATGAATACGTCCACCGACACGCTGGATACGCTGTACTGGCTGGAGCGGCAAAGCCGGGTGCACAAAAACGCGCTGCTGGACGCGTATCATGAATATCCTTCGAATCCGGATCTGGCGCTCAATCGATTGAAAGCGAAAGCCGTTCTGCCGGGATTCAAGCGGATGGTGGACAAGCTGCTGCTGACGATTCACCAGATCAAGCTGATCGAGGCTTTCAGCGATCTCGTCACCGAGAGGGACCACGTCATGCGCATTCGGGAAATCTCGCAGAATACGGCGCTCAACAAGAAACGCTCGATGGTCAGTCCGCTCGCGATGGCCCCGCTCGTGCTGACCGCCGTGCTCTATATTTTGCTTCCGCTCGGCATTCTCGGCTTCAAGGAGTTCGTGGCGGCGCTCGGCCATATCAACGGCTGACGAACAGGCGCGGGTCGTTGATCGACTACATGAAGGAGGTGATGGAGTACCTTGGAGAACGTGCCTTGGATTCCGCTGGTCGTATTGGCTGTACTGCTTGTCGCTGGAGGTTTGGTCTTCGTATTCGGCCGTACGAGGAGGTGAATCGGGCATCACGGGAACGTCGGATCTTGATTCGGTAAGATCGGTATTTGAAAATCGCAAAATATTAACTCGAGGAGTGAGTAAACAATGGAAGGCGAACTGGGATCGGGCGCGAGGATAGCCATCGCGCTTATCGTTATCGGAGTTATCATATCGGTCATCTTCGTTATTTTGGGATTTACGCGCGGGACGACGAATCAGGGCATCACGACGGTGCAAAACTCGATGGATTCGATGTCTTTAGCGCAATTCGAAGATTATGACCAGAAAGTATTGTCGGGCACGCAGGTCATCTCGGCGATCAAGCTGTTCGAAGGCCGTCCGGTTGCCGCGATCGTGCGTACGACGAAGTCCATGGGAATTACGACTCCGGGAACTGCCCCGACAGACGCGATGGCAGGTCATAATTACGGAGCCCTGCTTGAAGATGCAGCAGTTAACGACTATCAATTAACCGGAATGGCAAGAACGAACAACACCGACTCTTTTTATACGCATAACATAAGAGTTTCAGATAGTGGAAACATGACGTTCAACTCGGTCTATCTTCCGCTGACCCGTTCGGGCACGGATACGTTCGCCAGACCGACGGCCAAGTTTCTGGCCGAGCTGATCAAGGATACGACGGGCACGATCGTCGGCGTATGCTTTACGCAGCAGCCTTAATCGGGCGGCGCGTTCCATTTTTCATTCTGTTAAGCTCCATGAGCCCCGGTGAGGGACTCGTGGACGCTCCTAGAGCATGAAAAAAATAAAGGAGGCGGTCCGATGAACGAATGGTCGGCAACCGTATGGGCCAGCATCAGCGCGATGATGGCGGCGCTTGTGCTGACGTTGATCGTCGTTCTCGGCTCGATGGCCAGGGAGAGCGCGGAATTCCAGCACGAGGAAGATCAAGCCGTCGCGATCGCACAAGAGCACCGCAAGTATATCCAATACAACGAAGACGCCCGTCTGATGGCGCAGGACGTCATCTCGGCGATCGCGGAGTCGAAAGGATTCCCGGAGACGAGAGTCTTCTCGTCGCTCCCCAGTGACGATGGCAGCAACTACGACTGGAGATGGTATTCGCCAGGGAATCCTTGGCCAAGACCGCTGCCTGCCCCGGCTGCCGGAAGAGACTTTACCGATCTATCCGTTACCGACGTTACCCGTACGTTCGAATCGATCCCGGATTCCGCGCGATTCTCGGCGGAGCTGAAGAAAGACGAGAATGGGGCGATCGTCGGGATCTGGTTCAGGAGGCTTTAACATGGATAACGAAGTGAGCACCAGCTTGTCCGTAACGATCCAGATCATGATTGTCGGCGTTGTCGTCGGGATGCTGACGGTCTTCATGGCTTTAAGCCAAGGCTTCGGCCGGGATGCGACGACAATGGTGGCCGATACGCAAGCATTGGGCTACTTGTCCGAGCTGCGGGCGATGGAAGAGCACGGTCCGGTGCCTGCAGCCGCTTTGCTGACCGTATTGCGGAAGAGCGAGCAAGGGGTCCGTCATATCGGCGGCAACGCCTACGGGGTTTCGATCTCGAAAGAGGAAGATTTGGCGTCGATCCCGCTGCTGTCGAAGAAAGTGAGAATCTTGCTGATCCCGGTCAGCGATCAATACGATATCGAGATTTCGCCGGAATAGAGGAGGGGTGAAGGATGGATGAAGCGGATGACGCGTTCGACCTGATCAGCATCATTTTGGCACTGGCTCTGTTTACGCCGATTTTAATTTCATGCACGGTGCCTTTTCTGCGCGGTGAGGTCGGCGGATTCGGCGTCCAGATCGAGAAGACGGCCAGAATTACCGAAGATGTGATCGTTCCGAGAACGCCGCGGCCGACAAGCGCCGGCGACTTCCTGCTGATGCTGGCCGTCGCAGACCGTAACTCCCCGATCCCGCGAACACTCGAGATTAACGGCATGACATTCGAAATGGACGAAGCGTTTTTTATCAACAAGGCTTATGCGGTCGAGCAAGTCAGGGAGGCGCTGCCCCGGGACGAGGAGGTCGAAATCCGTCTGTTCGGCAATCCGACGCAGCTGGAGTATTGGCAGGTGAAATACGCTTCTCCATAGGATAAGCACGATGCGCGGTAGAGGAAAGCAGCCTGGCCTTAGCTTGAAGACGGGGGATGGATCATGACGGATCTCTTTAATAAAATACTGGGGGCTGTGCTCGCTTTTATCCTGCTGGCCGGTGCGCCGCTCATCATCAATACGATGAACCGGGATTTGACCATTCATCGCAGTGTGCTAAACGAGATGACGAATTTCATCGATAAGGTGACGGATAACGGAAGAATTACGGAGACCGATCTGGCCGATTTTCATTTGGGCATTTCTTCGTACGGTATGGCGATGGACGCGACTTTATCCCGATACATGAAGGTCACCAATCCCGACGGCGCGGGAGGCACCTATACGTCTTACGTCTATAGCGATGATATTACGACCTGGAACACCGGCGACATCCTTAAAGTACAGGTGCAGGCAATCGATTATACGGGCGCGCAGCGCATTCAGAATCGGATTCTCCACCTCTATCCCGCTAAATTCGATCAGACGCTGGCCGGCATGATCAGAAAGTAGGGGGCGTTATGGGAAGGAACTTCGGAATTATCAATCTGGTCTCGCTCGTTTATTTTGCGGCATTGCTGTTGGCGTATGCGAGTTACGTCCATAAAGAAAAGAACGAAATCGAACAACTCAAGCTGTCGTACGCGATTGATTACGCTGCGGACGCGGGCGCGCAGGAGCTGCTGAATACGGGCAGCCTGGATATGGACTACGCGAACAGCAAGGCATTCAGCGCGGACCCGCAGAAGGCGTTGGATACGTTCATTGACGTATTCTGCTTCAATTACGATATGCCGCCCACGGAAGCCAATCGGGCAATCGTTCGCGATTACATCCCGGTGGCGACGGTCGCGACATTCGATGGCTACTATATGGCGTCCCATAGACCCGTCGAATACGACCAAGCCGAATCGAACCCGGTCGAACAGAACGGTTTCGGTCAAGATTGGCAGCTGGTTTTCGGTATGAAGCAGCCGTATCGTTATCTGACGACTGCTGCGCGTTACGCCCTTAACATGGGAATGGATTACTCCTATCGCTTGTCCGACGACGGTCTTGAGAAATACGAAAATCTGCCTCCCAATGAATACGGGGTTACGATGACGCGCGAATACGCCATGAGATGGATCAACAACCTGGTATCCAACGAGATATCGGAAGAGGTCGACCGAATGAACGAATCGAACTACCGCTGGAAAAACCGCTTTTACGTTCCGAGCCAGCTTACTGGCAAGAACGGCGTCAATTCGATTGAAGGACCGAGCTTTCTCGTTCTCGTGCAAGGGGTGGATCTGACGACGGCCCGGCCGATCGACGGCTTTAGCGTATCCGGCGCGAAGATCGATATGGCGCGGATGCTGATCGGCTATACGCGCGATTCCGGGAAGTATTATGCTTTCGCGGATCAAGTTCCCGCGGGCGCGGAGGAGCCGGAAAGTGTATTCTCCACGATGAAGGAGGCGGCTGCGTCCGGCTATTCGTTCGACTGGAAATATATGAGGTAAAGCGTCGGGGAAAGGGGAGAGAAAATGCGGAAATCGATAGGGATTGCGCTGTTCTTGCTGTTGCTGCTGCCTGCAAACTTCGTTTATGCGGAGGACGCATCCGTTCTGCTGCAGAAATACGGTTACTCCGTCGGCGATCCCGTCGTCGAAGGAGAGAAGCTGGCGCTGCTCGAGAACGAGTATCGCGAAACGGCACGCACGGTGAATAACCAAACGATGCTTTCCGTCGCTTACGATCTTGCCGGCCGATACTACGAACGGGGATTGATAGAGCGGGACTCGGCCATCTATGCGCTGGGAGATTCCCTTCAACTGATCCAACTGAAAATGGATGAAAACATAGAATCCGACGTGGCGACGATTATGGCCTTGGACGCCGAATACCGTTCGGTCGAGGGGGAGCTTCGAAGGCAGCGCGAAGCCCGTGACAAATGGCTCATTCAGGCGAAGGCGGATTACGATATGCCGACCGCCGATATTGAATCGAACAAGAAGAGGCTCGATCGGCTAAGCCGGGATGTGGACCAACAGAAAGCAAAGTACGAACGCGCTTTATCCTATCCGGAGCTCGGAACGGTCAACGGGTTTCGCTCGCCTCTTGAAATTCCGGCGACGCTTACTTCCCCTTTCGGAGAGAGATTGGATCCGATTACGAGGGATGAAATCAGCTTCCATCGAGGGGTGGATTTAAGCGCGCCGATTGGCACCGCCGTACTTGCGGCCTTTAACGGAGAAGTCGAGGCGGCCGGGGAGTCGGAGGAATTGGGGTTCTACGTCATTCTGAATCACGGTTCCGGGATTCAGACGCTGTACGGACATCTCGACAGCTTTCAGGTCGAGGAAGGCCGACGAGTCGAGCAATACGAAGCAATCGCGAAATCCGGAAATACCGGGTCTCGCACGACGGGCCCGCACTTGCACTTCGGGTTGTACATTAACGGCAAAGCGGTCGATCCCGCAAAGCTTATATTTTAAATCGGAGAGTGAAGGTAATGATTGTCGCATCGCGAGAGCGTTACTTGCCGGTCGTAGTCAACACGTTGGTGCTGCGCAAAGATAACTGGTATTTCTATCTTCATCGGGACGTCTACGATCAGGCGGTCGTCTTGAACGATCGGTACGACGAAACGTTCGACGATCTGGTCGGACTCGTCGGCAGCAAACACGGCAACGAGGAGACGGTGCGCTGGTTTTACGAGCAAGCTCCCAGACCTCTTCACATTTTAGCCCCTTTCATTCATTTGATCGACGGGAAGATCGAACGGGATATGGAGCTTGTCTGCGGGGCGTTGCACGTCATTACCGCGATGATCCATATCAGGCAGTTTATTCTTAAGCCGCTGGAGATTCGCAAGAGCGTATCGTTCTCGCTCACCATCAAGGAAGAATACGAGCTGGCTTGGGAAAGATTTTTTGTCTCGTCAATCCCCTACGATCAGCGGGGGGCGCTAATCCAAGGTGTCGGCGACACGGTTGCTCAGCCGGCTTCTCGCGCTTCATTAACGGATACGATAGCGCTGTTCCCGGAGCAGACCGATCGTCTGGAGCCTCTGAACCGCGCTTCAGCTCCGCGAGTCGTATCGACGAACGACGAGAGAACCGCAACGCGGAACTTGCTATTGAAGTAATTGGAAGGGAAGGAATACGCATGAATGAGACGCTAGAGGCGATGGCGAAGATCTCCGAAGAACTGGCCGCCATGCGTTCCGGTTCGGAACGACTGGTGATCTTATACGGAGAAGCCGCGGAAACAAGCGATTTGACGTTCGTGAAAATCCTCGAGGAACGATATGCCGAATTGTTTCGGGAGATTCAGGCCGTTGATGATTATATTGCGGCACGTATGAAAGAAGAGAAAGAGCGGACGGAGGCGAACGGGCTTGGGGGGTAAAACAAAGCTGCTGGACATGCAACTGCTCGAAACGTTGCATGCGGAGAGCCGCGAGCATGAGCAACTGGTAAACGCCAGTCTTCAATCCGTGCACAGGGAACTGGCCAAGCTGAACGAGCTTGCGATTCGGCTGGCCGCCAAGGAGCACGGCGGCGAATTGAAGAAAGCCGTTGTCCATGCGGACACAATGATCGAAACGCTGAAGGATCATTTTGAACAAACGAAGAGATTGATCGAAGTCAAGCTGTCAGGAGCCGTTAATCTTTCCCCGATCAGGAGCAATCCGTTCGCCGGCTCCGCCCGTACGTCCGGCTCGCCCGATGTTTTCTCGTTAGACCCGAAATTGAAAAAGTAAGGATTGGCGTCAGTAATAACCAACATAGACGACGAGGCAGGCCAAGACGAACAAGCTGAAAGCCGCCCAGATCGCGTAGAGGCGATAACGGACTTTACGGTCGCGCGCTTCGTAATCAAACAAGCTGTCTCCCAAGGGAATCGCGACCTCCTCCTCATATTCGCCACATACGAGGGACAGGAGCTGAAGCTCGTCTTCCGGCGACAGTTCGGGAGGCCGGGCACCGGAGGCAACGACGACTTCGATCGATTTGCTCCGGTTGTCTTTAACGATACCGATTCCGCCGTCGCATTCATAGTAGGAGAATGAACCGGCCGAGACAGCGTCCGTGCCGAATTTGGACGCAAATTCGGCGGCTGTCAGTTCTTTCGTTTTCATACCTTCAACTCCTGGCTCATGCAGATTTTACTTTCGGATGAAAAGCGGTGGTAAGCCATGATCATTCTCGCTTTGGCTGCGGCGGCGGTGGCCGCGGCGGCCGCTACGGCGATATTCGCCCGGCGGACGAGAAGGGCCGCAATGGCTCCGGGCCGGTGTGAACTGATCTCCGCCGAACTGTTCGGCTTTCTGGAAGAAGCGGACGATGCTTATATTTTAGCACATGAAACGACACAAATAGGCAGGTTTGGAAAATATGCAACGGAAACGGTATGTCATGGATTGATGGAATCGATATACAAAAATCCATCCAGAATGTTCGGCACGAGAAAATATCGCAGAAGATCGTGGAACGTTGTCGCTCATGATCCGGAGTGGATTGTGGTTTGCAAGCGGCTGTCTCACGTTCCGGTGAATTTAGGCAAAGGAATCCATACGGCGCTTGGCGACGATAGCGTAGAAATCTGGACGATCGCTCGTCTGGAGAACGGGTATCGGATTATCGACGTGAACGTCTCCCAGACGCCGGGATGACGCAATGATTTGGAGGGTACGTATATGCAGCTTTCCCTGCTGAAAGATAACGAGCTGTTTTCCTGCGTTCTTCCCGAGAAGAAGAAGGGACAATATTGGATTTCCCACGTCAACGATCAGGGCATGGAGGAAGAGCTCATTGGCGTGGAAGGGATTGACGGGGAATGGATTCTTAAATCGAACAAAAAAGCTTACGTACAGGGAGCGGATCATCGCCGAATCAAGGAACTCAAACTGGGCGCTCCGAACTTTTACGGCCTGTTTCTGAACAAGACGCACCAAGCGGCTTGGCTGTATTCCGAACCGGTAACGGAGGATCGTAAAACGTTCCGAAAGCTGGCGCTTCCCGTCCAGGGCAAGCTCACGATCGGACGCTCCGAGCATTGCGATATTTATTTCGCCAATCCGCACGTCTCTTCGACGCATGCCGAACTGATCGTCACCCGAACCGAAATATCGATTCGCGATCTAGGAAGTTCCAACGGCACGTTCGTCAACGGCAAAAGAATCCAGCAAGTCGTTCTCTATCCGGGAGATATCGTCTACTTGATCGGCTTAAAGCTCTTGATCGGAAACGGCTTCATTGCCGTCAACAATCCCGACGGCCTCGTATCGGCGGACCGAACGGTTCTGGTCCCATATGAGAAACAGACGGTCTTGCCCGGCGATGACGACGACTATGACACGGATGAGGAAATCGCGGTGGGCCATTCGTTCTATCGTTCTCCGCGATTTAAGAGAGATATCATGCAGGTGGAGTTCAAGATCGATCCTCCGCCGGCCAGAGCGAATCCGCAGCAGACGCCGATGATGCTCATGCTGGGACCGTCGATGACGATGGGGATGTCCGCCGCATTCATGGGCATCTTCACGCTTCAGAACGCGCTTGGCTCAGGAGGCAGCGTAAGAACCGCTCTTCCGACGCTGGTCATGTCCTCGAGCATGCTGATCGGAACGATACTATGGCCGATTCTGACGAGAAGACATGAAACGAAAAAGGCCAAACGGCGAGAAGAACTAAGGCAGGATAAATACATCGCTTATCTGCACGAAGTCGGGCGGGAGATAGACAGCGAAGGCGAACGGCAGAGCCGGATTCTGCGGGAAAACCATGTGACAATCGACGACTGCGTATCGAGAATTCGGCTTCGGCAGCGAAATCTGTGGGAGAGAACGAACAGCCAGAACGATTTTCTGAAAGTTCGTCTTGGAATCGGTCAACTGCCGCTCGCCGCGGAGGTGAAGTATCCGGAGAAGCGGTTCGTGCTCGATGACGACAATCTGCAGGACGAGCTGTACAAGCTTGCGGAGAAGCCGAAAATACTGGATCAGGTTCCGATTACGCTGTCGTTGACGGAGGATTGGTTTTCCGGTTTTATCGGCAGCCGCTCCAGCGTCGCCGATCTTGTGAAAGGCGTCGTATGGCAGTTGGCGGCGCTGCACAGCTACGATGAATTGAAGCTCGTATTCCTGTACGACAACAGCGAACGGGAAGTCTGGGAATTCGTCAGATGGCTGCCTCATGTATGGAATCATGAGCAGGGCATTCGGTTTATCGCCACGAATCCGAACGAGGCGAAAGAACTGTCCTCTGTTCTGGAGAAGGAGATTGCCCGACGCGAAGGGTTGAACGAGGAGGAGCTTCAAAATACGAGTCCTTATTATCTGATTTTCTCGATGAACAAAAGCCTGGCCGCCAAAGCGGACATCTTTCATTCGTTGTACAAGCGCAAGCAGAATATCGGCGTAAGCGTCATTCATCTCTACGATGAATTAAAGCATCTTCCGAAAGAGTGTTCGATGGTCGTGGAGTTCGGCGGCAGCGCGTCCAAAATTTTCGATAAAGACGATATTTCCGGAGAGCAGATCGCGTTCCAACCGGATTTTTATCTCAAACAGGACGAGCACGAGCTGGCGGTGAAGCTGGCGAATACGCATCTGGGGTCGGCTGCTTCGACTTATATCCTGCCGACGACGCTGACGTTTCTCGAAATGTTCGGCGTCGGCAAGATCGAACATCTGAACGCCCTGCAGCGATGGAAGGAGAACGATCCGACTCAATCGCTGGAAACTCCGATCGGCGTGGATACGACGGGAGAACTGTTCAAGCTGGACCTGCACGAGAAGTTTCACGGCCCTCATGGACTGATCGCGGGAATGACTGGCTCGGGCAAGAGCGAGTTCATTATGACCCTGATTCTCTCGTTGGCCGTAAACTACCATCCCGACGAAGTCGCTTTTATTCTGATCGATTACAAAGGCGGCGGCATGGCGAATGCGTTCGAGAATTTGCCGCATTTGGCCGGAACGATCACCAATCTGGACGGAGCGGCCGTCAAGCGATCGCTGATCTCGATTCAGAGCGAGTTGAAGCGTCGGCAGTCGATATTCGGCGAGACGAGCAAACTGGTTGGCATCAGCAATATCGATATTTATAAATATCAGAGGCTCTATCGCGAAGGCCGAGTCCGGGAGCCGCTGCAGCACTTGTACATGATTTCGGACGAATTCGCCGAGTTGAAGACGCAGCAGCCCGAATTTATGGAGCAGTTGGTAAGCGCGGCAAGAATCGGGCGAAGCTTGGGCGTACATCTGATCCTGGCTACACAGAAGCCTTCCGGGGTCGTAGACGACCAAATCTGGAGCAACAGCAAATTCAGAATTTGTCTCAAAGTTCAAGAGAAGGCAGACAGCATGGACGTTATCAAAAGGCCGGACGCGGCGGAGCTTTCCGTCACCGGGCGATATTTCGTGCAGGTCGGTTTTAATGAACTGTTCGATATGGGGCAGTCGGCGTGGGCGGGAGCGCCGTACTATCCGGCGGATCGATTGGAGAGACAACGGGATGACAGCGTGTCCGTAATCGATAACTTGGGCAGGGTGACGAAACAGGTGCGTATCGACAAGCGCAGGTCCGCGAACGCCAACCCGCCCAAGCAAATCGACGAAATCAACAAGTATTTGGCGGCGATCGCGGCGGAAGAACGAATTCGCGTCAAGCCGCTGTGGCTCGAGCCAATCCCGTCCCTTATCGTGGTGGACGAATTGAAAAGCAAGTATCAAGTGCCGGCCCCTTCCGCTTTTTCGCTTAATCCGGTAATCGGAGAGGTCGACGATCCGGCGAATCAGAGACAATTCGTCATGACTTTTCCTTTGATCAGGGAAGGGAACGCGATCGTATACGGCTCGGCCGGCAATGGCAAAACGACTTTTCTGACGACGCTGATCTATTCGTTTATCGAGACATATACGCCGTCGGAAGTCCAGTTCTACTTGCTGGATTTCGGTTCGGAGACGCTGCGAGCCTTTGCAAGGGCGCCTCATGTCGGAGACGTTCTGCTGTCGCACGAAGCGGAGAAAATCAACAATCTATTCAAAATGCTGTACCGCGAGATAGAACGCAGGAAAAAACTTTTGGCCGATTACGGCGGTGATCTTCAGTCCTATTTGAAAGCAACCGGAGAGCAGCTGCCTGCCATCGTAAATGTGATTCATAATTACGCGGCTTTCGCCGAGACGTACGACGACAAGGAGGAAGCCATCTCGTTCTTGACGCGCGAAGGTTTGAAATACGGAATTTATTTTATCCTGACCGCGGCCAACACCGGTGCGGTGCGCTACCGGATCATGCAGAATTTCAAGCAGCTGTACGTGCTGCAGTTGAACGATCCTACGGATTACTCCGGCGTTCTGGGTAACGTGGACGGCATTTATCCTTCCAAGTCCAAGGGCCGGGGAATCTTCAAAACCGATCGCGTCTACGAGTTTCAAGTCGCGCACGTGCACCGGGATACGGAACAGATCTTCGACTATTTGCGGCGGTACAGCGACGAAAGGGCCCGGAGCTGGACGGGAGTCACGGCTTCGAGAATTCCGATTCTTCCGGAGCGGATCGATCTCGATTATCTGGCGGACGAGCTGAAGTACGGGCGTCAAAGCGGGGTGCCGATCGGGGTCGAGAAGCACAGCCTTGCCCTTCACTATTACGGTGTCGAGCAATCTTATATTCATCTGGTTTTGTCACAGAGCAACGACAAGGCGGATTTCATGCAGGGACTCGCGGAGGTGTTGGCTGCCCAAGCGACGACAAAGGTGCTCGTGCTCGATCCAAGCGAGCATTTTATCCGCCAGGAAAACAGGGAATATGAGTTGGAGACGACAAGTCCAAGGTTGGAAGAGCGGGTGAATGAACTGTTCCAGATGCTCGTATCCCGCAATAACAGCTACAAGGATGCCAAAGAGCGAGGAGAAGCTCTGCCCTCATTCGAAGCAGTTACGTGCTTGATCCATTCGCTGTCCGGTCTAATGTCGGGAATATCCGAAGATGCGAAAGACAAGCTTAGAGTGTTGCTGGAAAAGGGAGAAACCGCTTATCAGGTCAGCTTCGTGATCAGCGATACCGTATCCAATCTGTCGTCTATGTCCTATGAGAATTGGTTTAAAGCGAAGGTATCGCTGAGCGACGGGATCTGGCTGGGCAACGGCATCGCGGATCAGTATCAACTTAAGCTCGCGAAGCTGACGAACGACCTGTATCAGGATATTGGCGACGGCTTCGGTTATCGCATATTGAAAGGAAAAACGACATTGATCAAGCTTTTAACTTCTATGACGATGGAGTCGGAGGCGATGGCCGTTGGATAGAATTCTGGTAGAAATCTATCTCCCCGTCGTGGATCGCAGCTTCGACGTCTACATTCCCGTCGCGCTTAAGCTGCATGAAGTGGAAGCCATGCTGGCGGGAATATTCAAAGAAATCTGTGACGGCCAGTTCGTCGCTTCGCCGGATGTCGTACTGTGCGACAAGCTGACCGGCAATGCGCTCGATATTAACCAATCGGCTCTGGAACTCGGTTTAATGAACGGGTCCAGGCTGATGTTAATATAAAAAAATTCGAAGGGAGCAAGTGAACATGGCAAGAAAAATTACGGTAGACCCGTCCAAGCTCGAGACGGCGTCGCAGAAGATGGATGGCTTGGCGGCCGATTACGAGAAGCAGTATCAGCAGCTTTTCAATGAAGTCGACGGAATGGGGGCGGCATGGCAAGGCGCCGACAACGTTGCGTTCGTCAACCAGATCAAAGGCTTCATGGACGATTTCCAAAAAATGAAAGCTTTGATGATGCAGTACTCCGATTTTCTGAAGCTGAGCGCCAAGGCATACAAGGATACCCAGACCGAAACGATCAACCAGGCCAAGCGCTTGGCCAACTAAACCAAGAACGATAAGGAGGAACTAAGAATGGCGGATGGAATCAATATTTCATTGGGAGAAGTATCGAAAACAGCGAATACGATCCGGACGTTGAATACGGCGTTGTCGACGAAGCTGGACGAAATCAAGAAGGAAATGAACGGGCTGGCTTCGACGTGGCAGAGCGACGCATCGAATACGATTCGCAACAATTTCAATGCGCTTGCTCCCCGTTTCGAAGAGTATCAGGCAGTTGTCGATTCGTACGCGAAGTTTCTCGATATAACGGTAACCAACTACGATAATACGGAAACGCAAATCAACAACAACGCCAGCGCATTCAAGTAAACGGAACAGGCCGTTCCTGTCGGAAAGCTCATTTTCCCGGCAGGGACGGCTCCATAATCCAACCAGGCGGTGACGGTGATGGGGATTAACGTTGGAGCGGCCATCTCGCAAGCGAATTCGTTAAACGGATACGCCGCTTCGCTGACCGATATCATGAATGGCTTAAAACAGAACAGGGCTTTGCTCACGCAGGCATGGAATGCGGATGAAATGCGATATGTTCTGCTGGCGATCGAGAAGATTGCCGGCGAATTGTCGCAAGCCAGCTCCGAGCTGCGGTCGTTAAGCGGCGACATCGCAAGCGTCGCGAACGAGATTCGCCAGGAAGAGCTGGCCAGGGAAGCAGCGGCGAGAGCGGCGGCCGAAGCGGCTGCCAGGGCTGCAGCGGCGCAATTCATGAAGGGGGGCTGACCGAATGCCGTCTATATATATTCATATCGATGCGGTCAGAATGGTTCGATCCGACACGGGACGGCAAACGGTAAAGCTGATGAACGCAAGGATGGGGACGACGGCGGCCGGCTCGGGCGTCGATTATCAGATTCGGACGCGTAGAAGCATCGATTCCCGCTTATCGAGCGTTTATCGGAGACTGGAATCGGCCGAGCGGCGAATGAAAGAGCTGGACGCGTTTTTGGAAAATTCCTCGCTGGGGTACGACCGGACGGAGGAACGGCTGGTCCAGGAAGCCCGCAATGTCAAGGCGCCTTGGAGAGACGCCCCTTGGTGGAAGGAACAGATCGTTGATCCTTTGGTATTGATCAACAGGGTTGTGAGGCCGGGGCTGGAACTGCTTAAGGAATTCAACGATTACAGAGGCTTGAATATTCGGTTTTATAAAGAAAACGGAAAAATGATCATTAAGATCCTTCAAGGAGATCTCACATACAATCAGTTCAAAGCTATGCTGACCGATCGTCTGGGAACCGTATCGGCATGGAGCCGAGGGTTTACGAACCGTTTGAACTCCACCGGCGTTAGTCTCTATGATTTCTCGACCAATCGCCCCAATACGAGGTATACGAATTTTTTCGGAAATACGAACCTCGATGATCTTAATCGCTATGTCCATAATCTGGGAACCTCGAAGTGGACTGTATTCCGTTCGACGTTTAAGGAAAACTGGCTAGAAGAAGCGAAGCGCTGGAACGATTACAAAGGATGGGTAAACGCGACCAAGATGGCCAAAGCGTTTAAGGGAGCCGGGATCGCGGGAGACGTCTTAATGGTGGCGTCCAATTTCTCGGATTGCTTCTATAATTCGCGAACGGGAGAGATGGAATATACGGGAGAGGCGGTAAAGAAATTCGTTGTCGATACTGCGGTCGATGTCGGAGCTTCGGCAGCCGCAATCGCAACCGGAGCCGCTGTCGGCTCTCTGATTGTCCCGCCTGTAGGAACAGTAGTCGGCGCAGGGGTTGGGTTCGGGGTCAATTGGGCGATGAATTATGAGTTCGGCGGACCGCCTCCCAAGAGTGTGGTCGGCCACACGAAGGACGCAGTCAACAGCGCGGTAGATTGGACGAGCGATGTAATCGACAATATCGGGAGTAGGCTGGCGAGCGTATTCTGGTAGGAGGCAAACGCTATGTTGCGTGATTGCAAAGAGGAAGATTTCGACGAGCTCAAGGCGGTTTCAATCTATCGATTGTCGCCGGATGGCATTTTCGCAGGTTTAATTGGAGCCTTCGTTTACAGCGGCGTCATGAGCGTAGTAATGGCGTTTGCGCTGTCCTACAGCACGACGATTACAAGCGTTTATTGGTCGCTGATTCAGAAACTGGATCTTGGTTTGTTGATTCTGCAGTTCCTGTTCGTGCTCTTGTTTGCATTTCAGTCTACCCGATACCGGTTTCAGACGCTTCAATCAATAGTCTTGTGCGCGGTCTTCCTAAAGATGTCCCTCGATGGCTATAAGGTCTATTTCTTGTCGCTCGAGGACAGGAACTCGCCAACCCAATTGTTCGACATAGGAATTGGGGTAATCGTTGGCGGGCTTCTTGTGTTGATATGGGCAGTTATTCGTGCGATCGGAAAAGTCGAGCAGGGCAAGATTACCCAGGATGGCACCTATTTGTATCCGGTAAGCCGGAGAACGGCCATTGTTATCGCGATCATCTTGATCGGGGCGATGATGATTGCCCGGGTCTCGGAGTCGTTCATTGACAAATCCTATCGCGGCATAACCGGACCAGTTTCCCTGTTGGTCATTTTTTCGATTCTTCAATATGCTCTAGCAATCGCATGGCCCGAGTTTTTCCTGCTGGCTTATGCCAAATCCAAATTTCCGGGCTTTGCGCTGGAACCGTCGGATATGAAAGCAAGTACGGACCGCGGGACAATCAAGAATGAGAAGCGGGAGCTTCCGAAAGCTTCATTCAAACAATCTCTCGCGTTCTGGTGGACTAAACCGATCAGCGTCATTAAGTCGCGAGCAGGGGGGATGTCGGAGAAGAAGGCGCCCTTCTGGATGCTGATCGTGATTTGGCTGGAAACGTCTTTTGCTTTAGGAGCGGGGCTTCTACTGTTCACGCTGTTGGGCAAGCAGAACCGATTGGATTTTGCCGAGGGGCCTGTTCGGTATGCGGAAGTTTATTTTTACTTCGGGCTGGCTGCGGCATTGCTGTTATTAATCGCCGTTCGAATCGGGGTTGGACGGGGCAGAGGGTTCTCGAAAGATGAAGCTGGGGAGAGGGGGAGAACGACAGGTGAAAATAAAACGAAGTTCCCTGACGTTCAATAATGTGATCCGGTTGACGACCACATGCAAGCTAAACGAATGGGATCGGGTTGCAAGAGAGCTTCGGAACGCGATTCTTAAGAACAATCTCTATGCGACGGGTCCGACGATCTATCAAGTCTCGGAGATGAACAGGGATGAGAACGAAGCGGTATTTACGTTTTGTTTGCCGATCAGCGAACCGATCGCAATGCCGCCCAACGATAAATACAGCTTCGAGACAGTATGGAATATTCCCGACGGCCTGATGCTTCGGCATGCGGATTTGGACGACGAGCTTGAGATCAGCTACGACATCGTTCGTACCTGTGCCGAGGCGAACGACATTCGGCTGCAAGAGCCGTTCTACAACATCTATTTGGATGTATACGGAGACGGCGTCATCGATATTTTCGCCCCCATACTCCCTAAGGAGCCCAAATCCGATGATCAATTCAAATGACGCGATTCGGTATACGAATGTCGTTTCGAAAAAATATCGGTTTCATTATCTGGATATGAAAGAAGTCATCGAGGATTTCCTGCAATCGATCGCCCGTCAGAAGCTGACGATCAAAGGGCCGTTGTTCTATTCGATTAACAATGTGCCGCTGGACGAATGGGTTGTCGGGGAGCTCTTTATGCCGATTAAGGAAGACGAGATCATGCGGGAGGACAATCTCAGCTTCCAAAGCTATTTCTTTATCGAGTCGATGGTCTCGCATTGTTTGTTTACCCGTTTCGAAGAATTCACGCAAGTCTCTTACCGGATACTGCTGGATTTCATCGAGCACCAGGGCTTGACCCAGACGACGCCGATCTTTCATGTTCTTTCGGGAGACGAGACCCTGCAGTATGTCTTTATTAAAATCGGTACCGCCATCATGGGTGAACGAATGGGACAGGAGGAGGCCGCTTATGATACCGGTCATTAAAATATTGCAGTATGTACTGCTCTTTCTGACCACGTTTTTATTGGCGGCCGCGTTCTCGGCGAATGCCATTATCGGGGGCATCTGTTTACTTCTTTTTTTGCTGAATTTGAAATGGATGAGCAGGTATCCGGTATCCTTTGCCGGCATGTTCTGCATTAACGGCATACTGACTGCGCTGAGCGCAGCGGCAGTCATCAGAATCATCGTCCTGATCGCGGGAACTACGACTTTCCCGCTCGTGCCCGGAATACTCGTCGGGGTCGCTGCGATTGCTCCCGTTTTCCTCTGGTGGAACGTTAATATTCTTGGGGTGTTCAGAAAACTATCGAGACATAGAAAATAACGGCGAAAGCTCGCTTGTATATAGACTAGGTCATATGAATCCGGGAGGTGAACGGCAAATGAACGCGGGAGCGAATATGGAACGGAACGAAATCGTGAACGAACTGTACGCCATTATCAGGGAGTTAGAACAAGTAGCGCAGGAACTTCAACCGATCAAGGGGATTGGGATGGAACATTGCGCTTCGAAATTGATGCAGCTGTCGGACAAGTATAAGAGGATTAGAAATCAACTGTAAATCCGATACAGAAGGAACGGTGAGGAACGTTGCTGCAGGCGGGTACGAGAATCGGCAATCGCTACGAGATAGAATCGCTTATCGCCGAAGGGGGCATGGGCTGCGTTTACCGGGCGAAGGATACGAAGCTGGGGGATAAGACGATCGTCGTCAAGGAAATCAGACAAACGAATCAGGAGGCTTTCCTGGAGGAAGCTCGAATATTGACCGGACTTTCGCATCCTTTGATTCCGAAAATAACCGACTATTTCGAGCCGGACGGTGACGGCCATTGCTACTTGGTCATGGAGTTCGTCCGAGGATCGACCCTGCAACAAAAGTTCGAACAAGAGGGGCGTTATTTAGCGCTTGATGCCCTCATGAAGTATATGCAGCAGCTTTGCGATATTCTGCATTACCTGCATCATCAGCCGACGCCGATTATTTTTCGCGATTTGAAGCCTTCGAACATTATGATTGACGAGCATGACAACGTTCAGTTGATCGACTTCGGCATCGCAAGAAGCTTCGACCGGAACAAAATGACGGACACGGTCCAGATGGGAACGATCGCATTCGCGGCTCCGGAGCAGTTCGAAGCGAAGCAAACCGATTCCCGAACGGATATTTACGCGGTCGGCTCGGTCATGTACTACCTGCTGACCGGCGGCAAGTACGTCTATCAGACCGGAGGCTCGGCAGCTAACCCTCTTGCGGGTCAGCCGCTCGGAGTAAGCGAGCTTGTGCAGCGTCTCATCGATCCGAACCCCGATAAGAGATTTCAGAATATCTGGGAAGTCAAGGAAGCTCTGGCGGTTGTGCAGCTTCGATCTCAACCTCTAGCGGCAGCAGGGGGAACGTCTATCGCGAGGGAGCCTGCTTTCCGGACGGTGATGCTGAAGGCAGAGGAGCGGCAGGCTGTTCCGCTGGCGCATGAGATGACCGCCCAATTGGGACGGGGGTTGCCAATCGGCGCCGCGTCCTCTTATACGACGAAGGCGACTCAAACCCATCCCGCTCTGATCATCTATTTGCTCGACGTAAGCGGCTCAATGAGCTTGGCGCTTGGCGGGCGCAAAAGAATCGATGTCGTCACGGAATCGCTGAACGTGGCTTTACGGCAGATGGTATTCCGATCGACGAAGGGGAGTCGCATCTCCTCGCGATATCGCGTTGCGATCATTGCCTACAGCGACGAAGTGCGAGATTTGCTGGGAGGAATCAAGAGAATAGACGAATTGATGAACGGCGGTATGCTCCCGGTTCTGAATACATATCGGTTTACGGATACCGCGAAAGCCTTTCAGCATGCGGAGAAGCTGCTGAAAGAAGAGCTGCCTTCGATACAGGATTGTCCCGCTCCGCTTGTCTGCCATATGACGGACGGAGTCTATACCGGAGAAGATCCCGAGCCGATCGCCCGCCGAATTATGAACATGTCCGTAAAGGACGGCAACGTGCTGGTCGAGAACATCTTTATCTCCGACGAGGTGCTGGAGAACGAGATCGAACAGCCGAAGCGTTGGTCGGGCGTTCGAGAGAATACCGACTTCAAGGACGATTATGGCAATAAGCTGAGAAACATGTCTTCGGTTATTCCCGAAAGTTACAGAATCATGATGCGGGAAGCGAATTACAATCTGGCGATGGGATCGTACCTGATGTTTCCCGGTACGAATCCCGATCTCGTATCGCTCGGCTTTCAAATGTCCGCGGCGACACCGATTTATTGATGATGGACGAGAGAATCCAACTTCCGCAATCGTCGGAGACGCCTATTCAACTGCGGAGCGGCCCGAATCTGCAATATCGTTACGGCTATGCACGATCGAGCGAATGCCGCGAAGCGGACGAGCCGGGGCAGGATTATTTAACGTTCGTGGAAAGCGAAGAGAGCTTGTCATTCGTGCTTTGCGATGGCGTCAGCCAATCCTACTATGGGGATTTTGCCGCCAAGTTCGTCGGCGATCGGCTGCTGGAATGGCTGCTAGACGGTGAGGCGTATGCGACAGAGACGCCGTCGGAATGGCAACGGCGATTGAATCGATATATGTGCGAGGTTGCGGCCGATGCCGAAGAACGGTTAAAGGTTCGTGAAGTTTCCCCGGACATGCATGAATGGCTGAGGGATGTATTGGCGGAGAAGAAAAAAAGGGGGAGCGCAACGATGTATTGCGGAGGGCGAATCGATTTCCCGGGAACGCAATTTCCGGATGGACGGCTTCTGCTCGCATGGCAGGGAGACATTCGCTGCCGGATATGGCGGGAGCGGGAGGAATTGACGCAAGATCTGCTAGGGAACAAATTTCGTACCGATCAACAATGGAACAGCGTTGTCGGCCCGATTGGCGGGATGCCGCATCTGATTTATTCAAGTCTGCTTCAAGGTGGGACGAAGGGCGAATTGCTGCTCTATTCGGACGGATTCCAGGCATTGGACCGCTATCCGTCCGTCTCGGATATGCCGATACAGGAGCTTTTCTCGAACGAAGCCGGTCATCCTTCGAGCGACGATATTAGCTTTTTGCAGGCGATATGGGATTACACTCCACGGTAAGGAGAAGGCGAAATGGGATTTCAACCGGAAGTCAATGCTCCACTGATCATTAACGGACAAAGATTCGCGATCGGGCAGCACCCGAATGCGCCGACGATTCCTTACGGCCAGGAGGGTCGCCAAGGAACGGTATATCTGCTGCATAGCGAGGATCGTCGCCGGAAGAAGGCGATGAAAGTATTCCGCAGCAAATTCGTGAATCCGTCGCTGGTCTATCATACCCAACAAATCGCCAAGTTCAGCGGCGTGGAAGGTCTGCTCGCTTGCGAACGGTTCATCGTGACTCCTCAGAATAATACGGAACTGCTAAGAGAAGAGCCGGATCTTCTATACGCGGTCGTCATGTCCTGGATCGAAGGGCCGACCTGGATGGACATGCTGCTCAATAAGCAGAAGCTGACAAGAAGACAGAGCCATTCCGCTGCCTACGCGTTGGCTCAAGCCCTTGTGGCGATGGAGCAACGAGGCTTGTCGCACGGCGATCTCTCCGCTCCCAACGTCATGCTGCCGATGTTCGGCGAGCGAGGCGCGAGTGTCAGACCTATCGATTACGTTCAGCTTATAGACCTGGAACAAATGTACGCCTCGCATTTGGAGCGTCCCGAGCATTTGCCCGTTGGCTCGCCGGGTTATGCTTCGCAGCGCCATCCGTTGACCCAGATGTGGGGACCGTATTCTGACCGATTTGCCGGGGCGGTGCTGCTGACGGAGATGTTGGGCGCCTGCTTGGATTCCTTTTTCGATTCGACTTGGGGGGAGAGCTACTTCGCGCCAGAGGAGACGCAGAGCTACGGCGAGCGTTACGCGCGATTAGTCGAGTTTATTCGGTCGGAATGGGGCGAAGCGATCGTATCGCTGTTCATTCGGGCCTGGGACAGCAATGAACTGTCCCAATGTCCGACGTTCGGCGAATGGATGATCGAGCTCGCGAAGACGGAATCCGGAAGCAAAACGTCCCGGATCGCGGCATCCGCAGCGGCCATTTCGGCAATCGGATCGGGCGCCAAAGAGGAAATGGCCGCAGCCGCTCAAGAAGGACAGTTGAAGCGGGCAAGACAATACGAGTCGAAAGGCAAGTACCTTGAAGCCATGGACGTGTATCGCTCCATCCTTCAGCGAAACCCGAACGCGAATTTGGCGAAGGAAATCGCGATCGCACTCGAGAGTCTGACCGCCAAGCAGGATATCAAACAGAACGAAAGCCGTGAAAGAAACAGGAGGAGGTTCTCCTCGATGAGGAGAATCGCAACGATATCCGCAATCGTCGGATGCTTGGGAATCGGAGGTTATTTCGCATTCGGCTCTATTAAAGACTTCATCAACAAGGCCGGTTCGTCGCAGCCAAGCGTCTCCGTCGACGAATTAAAGCTCAAGGTTGCGAATCTCGAAGCGGACGTGGCCGATAAGAACGCGCAGATCAAGGAGATGAAGAAGCAGATCGAACATTTAAGCAAGCCGCTTTCGCAGAAACAAGAGGACATGCTGATGCAGCTCTCGCAGGATTATGAGCAAATTCGGAAGGCGGCCGAAACAAAAGCCGACTCCAGAACGGATCCTTCGCAGCTTGTTTTCGAAGCTTCCCAATCCTATATGAATCATCTGCACAACTATCTCATCGGAACGTACCAATGGGATTCTCATTTCGTGGAGCAGCTCAAAGCGGTGGAAGGCTATTATTATCCCTTCATGTACAACCATAACCGGAACGCGCAATTGAATATCCGTTTTTTTAACGATTATAAGGATCATCTGACCGGGAGGGGTTCGAAATGATATACGGGGCGTCGTTAGGACCGTTCATCAAAAAAGCGCTCGAAGACAAGGCTTTCCAAACCAACGTCGGCAAAATTGTCGAAACGCTGTCGTTGGCGCCGGAAGTCTCGAACATGGATGCCGTGATACTGGGACCTAAGGACGTGCGCGGAACATCCGGCGTTGCAATTGCCGAAACCATAAGCAAGAAGCATCCGTCCGTTCGCGTTATCTTCCTGTATATGAAAGATAAGGAACACGACTTGTTCGGCGATGAAGCGACGAAAATCATGTTGCCGAAATTAACTCCACAAGCAATCAAGGAAGCCGTTGCATCGGTCATCGATCTGAATGAAATCGGTACAGACGGACGCATTCTCGAATCGGCTGACGCGAAAGCCCGTCAAAGAGAGGCTTTGGAGCTTCGTGGCGCAAGCACGGAGGTTGTAGAGGAAGAAGTCGCCACGACAACGGAGGAAGCGGAGCTTCCGATTGAGACGATCGAGCCGGAGCGGGAACTTCCCAAGTCGCTGGAACAAAAATTGTTGGAAATGGGACAGTTCGCCGACTTTCATTTTTTCAAGCAGGCGTTGTCCCGGGACGAAGTGCTCAGCGATTTGCTTCAACAAAATACACAATACGCAGAATTGGTGAATGTGCTGGAAGCGTTGGATCTGCGCGTTGCCCAAGTATTTAAGAACGTTTCTCTCACGGTGGAGGAGCGCTTTGCGCTGGTGAAGCAGATCGGGATGGAGCGTGCCTCTTACAGCGGACTGGAGAACCAAATGCTCGCCGACAAGTTCGGCGCGGTCATGGATGCGATCGTCAAGTCGGCCGAAGCGACAGTCGAAGCGCGAGTCGAAAGAATACGTGAAGCGCTCGGCGTTGTCTCCGGCGCAAAGCTGCTTTACCACGACCAAGCCCGCCTTGATGAACTGATTGAGAAGCGGCTCGGCATGCAGGCCGAGCTGATGGAGCTCTCCAAGGACGTTATCGAAGTGTACATGGCCATGGATCGCAGCATTACCGATCTCGTTGCGCAGATGGACGAGGAGCTCCCGTACAACAACGACTATATTAATGAAGTTATGAAACCGATTCGGGCGATGTTCATCCCTCAGAACATCGCAACCGTTACAAGCAGGCTGCTTGGAGACTTGCAGCGCAATCGCGTGACGCTCTCGATCATGGAAGACAAGGTCAAACAACTGCTTACGCTCGTTTTCCGTCTCTGCGAGGAAGATGCGACAATTATCGATTACCAACAGCGTCTGATCAAGCTGCTGAGGGCGCAGCGGATTGAGGAAGTCGTAGTCGTCGATAACTTGCTCAAGCACTCTCTGCGCATTTTCGTCGGGGCGCCGGATACGGGAAGAACGGCAACCTCCCTCACTTGGTCGGGAACGCTTGCGCGCAGACATAATACGCTTCTGCTCGATCTGACGGGCAGCTCGAAGTTCGCCCAATACGGCATGGATTCCGTGCAGCTCGACGAATTGCTTGCCAATCGGCTGGAACGCCCGTTTTTATGCGTTGAAGGGCGTCTGGAATTGGAGCAGGTCGATGAGGTAGTGGCGGAGCTTAAGACACGGCTGAATTACTACGCCTATTTGAACGTGCTTGTCGATTCGTCGCAGACGGAGCTTCTGGACAAGCTTGCCGCTTCTGCGCTTTCCGTTCACTTCATCGCCGACTGCTCGCCGCGAGGCACAGAGTTAATGAAACAAACAATAGCTTCTTTCCAAGAAATCAACATCGCGCGTAAGGTCGTGCTTATCGATCCACCGATCGAGCCGTTTCAGATGCTGTCGGAATTAGGTGCCGATCCTTTGCTGACGAAGCTTGTCATCCTTCCTCGTATTCAGCATATTCGGATGTGCTCGCTCAATCGCGTAAGGCCTTTCGATAGCCGTGAGGTCGTAGAAGTGTTCGAGGAGGCTTTCCGGTGAAATTCGATCTGCTGTTGGAAGATGCTGCCCCCTTCAGCTTCTCTAGGCAAATTACCGAGCTTTTTGGCGAAAATTGTTTATGGAATATATTTCTAAGCTTATAATGAAGTGTGGATTGGGCAGTTGTTACTAATTTGATAAAAGAAGGATTTTTCAACAGTTGCGACGATAGATGCCCGAGGAGTATGCAGAGCAGAAGCAAGGAGGCGTTTCGATGAAGAGCGGGCTGAAGCCCATCGCTTGGCTATTCGTATCGATCCTGATGATGTTGGGAGTGACCGGCTGCATGTTCACGAGTGAGAAGCAAATGACGAAACGCATGTTCGACTATTTGGAAGAGAAGTACGGCGGTACATACGAAAAGGAAATTTTTGAAAAAGGCAGCACTTTGTTTCCGGATATGTACGGCGGAGCGAAAATGATGATGCATCCGGTTGGACAGCCTGATCTTCCCTTTTATGTATTTAAGGGCACGAGTTCGGAAGAGTTTAATGACGATTACCCGCTATGTTATTTCAGTTATCACTACACGGAAAAAAACAAGCGAGAGATTGAAGAGCTCGATGATCGCGATTTAATTGTAAAGTTCGCCCTAGGGTTCAGAGAAGTGCCACAAGACTCAAAAATTCTTCAAACCCCAGTCGAAGAGTTCGTTGCCGATGAAAACAGAGAGGGTAGCATTTTTTTGTATGTAGCTGTTCCAGTTGAAGGAGAACGGGCACCCGAGGATGACTCTGTTTTTTTTATCAACTTGTACAAGAAGATGAAGGAATTGACCGACCGCAATTTTATTGTATCCGTCGCTTATGTAAAGCAAGAGAACTACCAGGATGCCGTTGAGGCAATGAGAGTGGCATTCGCCGTCAATTTTAGCTGGAACTACATCCGGGAGGGCCGTCTTAATGATGTTTATTTTAGGCAAAGCGCCCCAATCTCAGACCCTTCATACTTTCAAAACCTTCTCAAGAACAAATAGAAAATGAAAGGGATGATGTGATGTCTGTTCAGAGAAACGATCTGACCGACGAAGAGAAATACTTTTTACTAGAGCTCTCCTACGTGGATTTGAATAGTGTCGTTGACTATAGAAAAGAAAATATGAATATTCTGCAGGTCTTGAACGATGCGTGGGATGTTCGGTCAATGGAAACCGAGCAGAGAGATAAAATCAAGGATTTAATCGATAAGTACAATGAACTTTCACAAAAGCACGGCGGGCTTGAGGATATTCGAGTCATCGGTTACGAGAACCACAATCGGACCGGAGATACGACTCACGATACGCAATCGGGATTCGTAGGATATGCGCTGGAGGATGCTAGCGGTAATCGGGGCTTTCTGTTTCGAGGAAGCGAGACAGATTCCTTGGTCGATTGGACGGATAA
>NZ_JBHMDN010000027.1:0-67875 GCF_042431195.1 Cohnella cellulosilytica | reverse complement strand
GGACAATTTGATATAGAAATTATACCAAGGTTAGCGGCGGGGAGGGGGAGAAAAAGCACGGTCGCAATGACCATGCCTTTTCCACAGTTAATCGACGGCTTCTGGTACACCGCTAATCCCCCCATTTGCCGACTTTCCTCCATTTAGCGGCCTGACAGACCACTAATTCCTCCAATTGCCCACTTTCCTCCATTTAGCGGCCTGGCACACCACTAATTCCTCCAATTACCCGCTTTCCCCCATTTAGCGGCCTGGCACACCACTAATTCCTCCAATTACCCGCTTTCCCCCATTTAGCGGCCTGGCACACCGCTAATGCCCCCAGTTGCCCACTTTCCTCCATTTAGCGGCCTGTCACACCGTTAATGCTTACTTCGAGCCTGGTCAGAGGCGAATTAGCTCGCGGGACGGTACTATCGGCTGAGTCACGAGCGTTAGCCCACCGAAAAAGCATCCTGACCGACCGGATGGCAAGATGGATAGCTTGCCCAGCCGGTACACGTTCAGGATGCTTTGGAACAGCTTGATAAGCAGCTTTGGCGACAGTTCCCGGAATGAGACGGCTGTCAACGCCGCTTAAGTTTAAGGATGAATAAGCTTTTTATTCGGTAAGTAGTGCAAAGCTCTAATAAAACGAATCGTTCTCGTCTTGGCGCGCATGACGATCGAATGCGTCTCGGCGCGTTCGTCCGGCAAGTAGCGCACGCCTCCGAGGAATTCGCCGGGCGTGACGCCGGTCGCCGCGAAAATAACGTCTTCCGAGCCGATCATATCCTCCATCGATAGCACCTTGTACGGATCTTCGATGCCCATCTGAACGCACCGCGAATATTCGTTGGCGTCGGATGGCATAAGGCGTCCCTGGATCTCTCCCCCGAGGCATTTCAGGGCGGCGGCGGCCAATACGCCTTCGGGAGCCCCTCCCGACCCGACGTACAAATCGATGCCCGCTTCCGGGAACGCCGGCGCCATCGCTCCGGCGACATCCCCGTCGGTCAGGAACTTGATGCGCACTCCTACCTTGCGCAGCATCTTGATCGTCGACTCGTGGCGCACGCGGTCCAGAATCATGACGGTCAGCTCGGAGACGTTCCTGTTCAGCGCTTCGGCCGCTTTCTTAAGCGTCAGCTCCAGCGGATCCGTCAGACTCAGCTTGCCGACGAGCTGCGGTCCGACCGCCAGCTTCTCCATATACATATCCGGCGCATGCAGCAGATTGCCTTTGCCCGCTATCGCGATGACCGACATTGCGTTGTTCAGCCCTTTGGCCACGATCTCCGTTCCTTCGAGCGGATCGACGGCCACATCGACCTCCGGACCGTTCATGCTGCCGACCTGTTCCCCGATATAGAGCATCGGCGCTTCGTCCATTTCCCCTTCTCCGATGACGACCGTGCCCCTGACCGAAATCGAGTCGAACATCGCCCGCATCGCCGAAGTCGCCGCCCCGTCCGCATTGATTTTGTCGCCCCGTCCCATCCACGGAGCCGAAGCCAGCGCCGCCAATTCCGTCACGCGAACAATTTCAAGTGCCAATTCCCTCTCCATGCTGACCCCTCCACATCAATATCAATCGCGGTTAATATATCATAATATTATATATGACACAATATATAGAAATCATTTTTCCAATATAGTGCATCATAAATGGAAAAAGTATAACACTGTAAACGATACGGCAGCCTTTGTCGCCTATTGCGCCAAACTATGGCAATATTCTCTCTTCCGTATCGTCTCACGTGGTCGCTAAGGCTTATTTTTATAATCAAATAGTCCTTTCTGTGTTGTTCGAAGCAAGGAGATTTAATATGATAATTGCGTTAGGGCGTGTCTTCAAACCCGCTCAGGGGTATCTATCACCGCCTTTTCGCCCCCTGCTTCGTCACTTTTGCTTGACGTACCTCCGGTACGCCTTCACAAAAGTTCCTTGCATGGAATGAAAATTCGGCATTCTCTGCTGTCCTCGGAGTATGAAAACACGCCCTAGTCGGAACCTCGGCAAAACCATATTTGGAGTCAGGAGCGTGAAGATGATGAAAAAGAAACTGCTCGCGGGAGCCCTCGGATTGTCCATGCTGGCCAGCATGGGAGCGGGAGCTTACGCCGCATCCAATCTTCAAGAGATCAAAGCTTACTTGAATAGCGGCCTTAAATTCAAAGTGGACGGAGTGCCGGTTCAACTGAGAGACGGCAACGGCAGTACGGTTCTGCCGATCACTTACAACGGAACGACCTATCTTCCCGTCCGGGCCGTATCCGATGCGCTGGGCGTCGCGGTAAATTACGATGCGAAAGCCGGCACGGTGCATCTTGGCGAAAGGTCCGAGGGCGTATCGATTGTAGACGGCTTCGAAGATATGTACCAGACGAAGGACCCGTCCAAAACGTCCTACAATGGCAAAGATTATAAGGAAGTCTATTTTAATAACGCTGCAGGCTCGCGCTCCGGCTCTTTCATGCTGTATCCGAAAAAGAAATATCAGAAACTCTATCTTCAGGTCGCCGCTGTCGGTAAAGATATTGAAGAACTGAAGATTCAGGAGAGCGGTTCTTTGAAGGAGCTGCTGCAAACCTCAGTAACGATGGATGAAGGGTTGAAAACGATCGAAGTGGACATCGGCGGAATCGAGGCCTTGTACATCAATGCGGACTTAGTCGATGGCGGAGCGATGTTCGTTCCCCTTATTGCGTCCTACTACAAGTAAACTAAAATAAGGGAACCACTCTCGTGGTTCCCCGGTTTGGCGTGGAGAGGGGGCCCAAAAGTCATCATAAGATGACAGGGGACGCCCCTCTTTTCATTTTTTCAAACAAAAAGAAACCGCTCTTCGGCAAGTTACTCCCCACCCCGCACAACATGATGGTCATCGCCGCCCGCAGCGTCAGCAGGGACAAGTCCCGATGCCGGTCAGCGCGGACAAGTAAATAATCGCGTTAAAGCCGACGTCCTTCCAGATTCCGGGAACGTCGGCGCCATCGCTCCGGCGACATCCCCGTCGGTCAGGAACTTGATGCGCACTCCTGCCTTGCGCAGCGTCTTGATCGTCGACTCGTGGCGCACGCGGTCCAATATCATGACGGTCAGCTCGAAGACGTTACAATTTCAAGTGCCAATTCCCTCTTCGCCCCCCTCCAAAATCAACCTTCAGCAGTCCTCATATTGATTGTCCAAAAGCGCATTGGTTTTGACACTTGGAAAAAAACAAGCTATATTTACTTAGGGAGGCTAAATACATATGATTCATCCGTTCAGGAATAATGTCGGATATTTGGTGAAGCAGATATTCAAGGATTTCAATCATGAATATGAACGAAGACTGGAAGACTATGGCCTTACCGCCGCTCAGGTCAACGTGTTGGAGCTCTTATGGATTCACGGTGACGGAGTAACCCAGAAAGAATTGCACGAAAGGCTCAAAATTCGTCCGGCTTCGCTTACGAACCTGTTGAATACCCTTGTTGCGGGAAATTGGATATTCCGCAAGCCGGATCTGCAGGACGCCCGAACGAACAGAGTGTTCCTGACAGAGCGGGGCAAGGCGCAATGCAAGATTTGTATGGAGATCATTACGGAACTTGAACAAGTCGCCAGACAAGGCTTGTCGCCGGAAGAAATTGCGTTATTGCTAGTCTGGATGAAAAAAATCCAGCGAAATTTATCGTAAAAATAAGCGGGGAATCAAGGTTTATTTCAAAATTATATTTAGCCTAACTAATCGTATAGTCTGCAAATAAATGGATTGGAGGAAGAATCGGTGGTTTACTATTATTTATGTTCCTCTGTCACTTTGATCAGTGCAATCGTCAGCTTCGGGTTCTCGCTCGATGCTTATTCCAAGGCGAAAAGGCAAGGTGAAAGCGCCTTGACGAACGCGATGTACGCAATGTCCCGAAGTTTTTCTCTGGTTTTAGCCTGTCTTATTCCGATCTTTTTTGAAACGTATTCTTATCTGTTGGCCGTTGCGGCTGCAATGATTGGCGTACAGTTTTTTGACGGGTTCGTAGGCCTTAGAGTGAAAAATGCATTTAAGACGATCGGTCCGTTTGCAACCGCCGCGGGCAATGGACTCCTGCTGCTTTTGCTGCTGCTGAATTAACCTGTGAAATTTTCGTTGATCATCCCCCTCCAAACTGCTCTCCCCGGGTTTTCATTCCCGAACCTCCGATTCACAAAACGATTGCAAATGAAGCGCCAGCCGCTGGATTTTGCGGATAGCGCTTCACATGGGAAAGGAGAGCAGTCGGAATCGCGGACTCGTCCTTATCCGCTGCGGGACCGCATGTCCCGACAAACGACAGGAGATGGACTTGCCTCCGATCCCTCTCTGGATCAACAGGAATATTAGCCTTTAACCGACCCGAGCATAATGCCGCCGATAAAATATTTCTGCACGAACGGATACACGAGCAGAATCGGCACCGTCACGACGATGGTCGTCGCCGCCCGCAGCGTCAGCGGGGACAAGTCCCGATAGCGGTTGTACAGCACCTGCTGGTCGCGGATTTGCTGCAAGCCTTCCATCTCCAGCAGCAGCCGTCGCAAATACACCTGCAGCGTATCGAATTTGCCGCTCGGATTGTACAGCACGACGTCGAACCACGAATTCCAATGCGACACCGCCAAGTAGACGGACACCGCCGCGAACACCGGCACGCAGATCGGGATCACGATCCGCCAGTAGATGCGAAACTCGCTCGCGCCGTCGATTCTCGCCGATTCGAACAGCGCGTCCGGCTGGTTCTGGATATACGAGGAGATGAGCAGCATGAAGTACACGTTAAACATGGCGGGCAGCCAGTACACATGGAAGCTGTTCGTCAGCCCAAGGTTGACGATGAGCAGGTAGACCGGGAAGAAGCCGCCGTTAAAATACATCGTAATGAAAAACAAAATCCGCAAAAACTTCCGTCCGGAAAAATGGCGAATGTTCACCAAATACGCGAGCAGCCCCGTCGCCAGCAGGCAGACGACCGTTCCGACGACGACGCGCAGAACCGACCACATGAGGCCGTTGAGCATTTTCTTGTTCTGAAACAACAGCTCGTAGGCGGAGAACGACAGCTTGCGCGGGAACAGGTAGATGCCGCCGCGCGCCACGTCGACCCCGTCGTTTAGCGAGATGGCCAACAGATTCAGGAACGGGTAGATCATGAGCGCGCAGAAGACGAGCATAAAGCCGACGTTAACCGTATCGAATACCCGGCTCCCGAGCGTTGGTTTCAAATAGTCGCGCATTCTCGTTCCCTCCTTACAAAATCGAAGTATCGAAAAACTTTTTGGCGATCCGGTTCATGCTGATGACGATCAGCACGCTGACGACGGCTTTCATCAGGTTGACGGCGGCGGCGAACGAATAGTAGCCGAGCTGGACGCCATACTTGTAGACGTACGTGTCGATAACCTCGGAATATTCCGCCGTCGTCGGCGATCCGATCAGCAGCTGCTGCTCGAAGCCGGCGTTCAGAATGCCGCCGAGGCCGAGAATCCACAGCAAAATGATCGTCGTGCGGATGCCGGGCAAATAGATGTGCCAGACGATGCCGAACCGACCGATGCCGTCCACCTTGCCCGCCTCGATCTGCTCGCGGTCGATGCTGGCGAGCGCGGACAAGTAAATAATCGAGTTAAAGCCGACATCCTTCCAGATATTCGAGGTCGTCAGAATGCCCCAGAAATATTTGCCCTCCCCGAGGAAGGAGATCGGCTCGCGAATGAAGCCGAAGTCGATCAGCAGCTTGTTGAGCAGACCGTCGCTGCCGAGCAGCGTAAACAGAATGCTCGCCACGACGACCCACGAGATGAAATAAGGAATATAGGAAAGCGTCTGCGCGAACCGCTTGAACGCTTTGTTCTTCAGCTCGTTAAGCAGCAGCGCGAGAATCAGCGGAGCCGGCAGGCCGAACAAAATATTCAGGCCGCTGATCGCAAACGTGTTTCTCATAATCGTGCCGAAATCGGGAGAGTTGAAAAAGCGCTCGAAATGCGTAAAGCCGGCCCATTCCCCCGAGAAAAAAGAATGCCCCGGCACGTAGTTCTGAAAAGCGATAATCATGCCGTACATCGGATAATAAGAAAAGACGAGCACCCAGACGATCATGGGCACGGCCATGATCCAAATTTGCCGTTCCTTCGCGATCCGCCGTAGCCAAGTGTTCATGCCAAGCTGCCTCCTAGCGGCCTTAACGAAGCAAAAGAGGAAGGGCCGCGCTTCCGGCGCTCTTCCTCTTTGCTGCGGACGGCCTATTGATTCAAAATTGCCAATTGCTTCTTGTACTCTTCGGTTCTGTATTTCTCCAGATCCTGCAGGCCGAGCTTGTTCGCTTTGTCTCTCAGATCGTTAAACGTATTGACCAGTTCGTCTTCCGTTTTCCGCGTAACCGCTTGGGCGAAGCCGTTCTTCACCAGGTCCTCGATCTGCTGGTTGACGAGCGTGTACGGATTGTCGACGGAGAAGACGACCCGGCGGGCGGTATTGTCGTAGATCGTGTCCTTCGTATTGTCGTACATCAGCTTCTTCCACTTGTCTTCCTCGATAAAGTTCTGGTCGTACCAGGCCGTGCTCTTGTTGTCGTCGTCCAGCAGGCCCTGCCCGTGCACGAGCCAGTAGCGGTTGCCGCCGAGCTGGTCGGCTTTCTCGTAATCGAACGTGCCGTCGAGCAGCGCGGTCTTCTGCGCCTCGTTAAAGCTCCACTTGCCGTCTTCCTCGTAGTTCCACAGCGAATCCTCCTCGTTCGGCACCCCCCATCCGAGCAGGCGCGTTCCCATCGGAGACATCGTGAAATCGAGAAACTTAATAATCGCTTCCGGATTTTTAACTTTGTCGGTCAATACGGTGTAGTTCCAGCCTCTCGCATCCTTGGGCGAGAGATACGCCGCCTCCGCGTCCGCCGCTTTGATCGCGATCTGGACGTAGCGCATGTCGTCCTGGTAATCCGCGACCGTATTGCGCCAAATCTCGTGTCCGGCGTTCCAGGACTGCCACCACGATCCGATATGGCCGATGATTCTTTCGTTCGTGAACTTCGTTTTCCAATCGTCGAATTTGTTGATGAACAGGTCCGGATCGAGCAGCCCGTCGCGATATACCTGGTTGTAGAAGCGCGCGGCCTCCAGGCCTTCGGACGTGTTCAGCCAGTGCGTCAGGTTGTGGTCGGCGTCTTCCTTGTAGCCGTCCTTCAGCCCCCAGATGCCCATGACGTTGTTGATGTTGACCTGGTCGTTCCAGGAGAGCGCGTACACCTTCTCGCCCTGGGCGTTCGTCGGATGCGCCGCGACCATCTGCTTCAGCACCCCGTAATAATCCTCCGGCGTCTCGATCTTCGGCGAGCCCAGCTCCTCGTACCAGTCCAAGCGGATATGGGCCGTAAAGTCGGGTCCCGGAAGATAACCCCAGCCGCGGGGCAGGCCCCACAGCTTGCCTTCCTCGTCCAGATACGTTTTGTATTTGTCGCCGAGCGCTTTCTTGATGTTCTGCCCGTATTGGTCGACATACGACGTCAAGTCGATGATTTTGCCCTGGGCCTTCCACTTGTCCACCGTATCGTCGTCCATCGCCGCGATGACTTCCGGGTACTCGCCGGAGGCGAGCATCAGGTTGAGCCGTTCCTTCGGATCGACGTCGTATACGGTTTTCTTCAGATCCACGTTAAAATTGGCCAGCAAGTAATCGTGCAGTCGCACCGTATCGCGGGCCACCTTGTCCGGATTGTCCCGATCCGCCTGGTAGAAATCGATGACGGTCGTCTGTCCCGGCTTGACCCAGCCGAACGCGTTCGTCTCTCCCGTCGTTTCCGCTCCGGAAGACGACGGCTGCGCCGAAGACGCCGCCGGTCCCTCCTCCTTCCCGGACGAACAGCCCGCCAACAGTCCGACGACAAGCGCTGCCGTCATGATGATGCTCGATGTCTTTTTCACTCGCGTAAACTCCCCTCTTCTGCGATAGCCTCGGCAGGACCGGTCTTCGCCATCCGCCTCGTAATTGCCATTGTAGACGGCGCCGGCCCATCGGAACATGTCGTTACCTTCGAAAAGTTGCGCTTTTCGCTACCCGTCGTAAAGCGTTTTCAGTAGTTGCCCATATTTTTGCGAAAATCGCTCGGAGACAGTCCGACGTATTTTTTGAACAGCTTGGCGAAATGCGGATAGTCCGGATAGCCGACCCGCTCGGCGATCTCGTACGTCTTCAGGTCGCCGCCAAGCAGCAGCTCCCTGGCTTTGGCGATCCGATATTCGATCAAATAGGTTTTGAAGTTGCGTCCCGTCTCTTCCTTCATCATTTTGTAGAAGTAGGCCGGAGACACGTCCGTCAGCGCGACGATCTCCTCAAGCGACAAGTCGGGGTCGGGATAACGCTCGTGAATGTAAGCGAGCGCGGCGCGGATCGCCGATCGCTGGCCCCAGTTGCGCCCGGAGCGGATCGCGTCCGCATAGAAGCCGGCCAGACGCCCGAGTCCTTCGGCCCCGCCCTCGAACGGCCTTGTCGTCTCCTGAGTCTCGAGTCCGCGCTCCCGGATCAATCTTCGCAAGCAGGCGGCCAGATCGCCGTGCAGCTGCGCCTGTTCGCCGTCCGTCAGACGCGCCTCCCCGATCCGCTCCGCTATGGCCGCCAAGCTGCGCGCCTTGCCCGCTTCGTCGAGCTGCCACAGCTGGTCTGCCAGCCGCTCGACGATCGCGGTGCATTCCCAGAGACAGCTTCTGTACCGCTCCAGATCGGCGCTGCGGCGAAGCTGCGAATCCCGCAGCCCGTTCAGCAGCTTGCTCACCGCCTCGACGTTCATCGGCTTGAGCAAATAGTCTCTGACGCCGTAGCGCAGCGCCTCCTGCGCGTATTTGAAATCGTCGTAGCCGGACATGACGATCAGCTCGATCGCTTCGCTTCGCTGCCGGATGCGCGAGATCAGCTCGAGTCCGCTCATCACCGGCATCATAATATCCGTAATGACGACATCCGGGTCGCAGCGGTCGACGAGCTCGAGCGCCTCCTGTCCATCCTCCGCCTCGCCTACGACCGTAAAGCCCGGACAGTTCAGCTCGATGATTTTCCGCAGCCCCTGCTTCACCGCCCGTTCGTCGTCCACCGTAATGACTTTAAGCATAGAAATTCCCCTTTTCCCCGTGGTTGACTCCGCTCTCTCCCGCCGCGATCGGCAGACGGATGGCAACGACCGTGCCGTTCTTGTCCGAACGCACGATATGCAGACCGTACGGCTCGCCGAAGGTCATGCGGATGCGGTTGTGAACGTTCCACATCCCGATATGCCGCTCGACTTCCGCCGCCTCCCTCTCGGAGCAGTCGAATAACGCGTTGTACCGCTCCATCGTCTCCGCGCTCATGCCTCCGCCCCGATCCGTGACGAGCAGCTCGTAGCCGATCGCCGTAGCGCGTCCGAACAGGCCGATATAAACCGGTTTAAGCCGATGCCGCTCGTAGCCATGCTTAAAGCTGTTCTCGACAATCGGTTGGAGCATGAGCCGAATGGCCGGCACGGAGGTGAGGCCCGGCTCGTCGATGAGCACGTCCGTGTGCAGGCTGCCGAACCGCTCCTGCTGAATTTCCAGGTAAAAGCGGGTATGCTCGACTTCCTGCCGCAAGGATACGCGTTCGCCCGGATTGCCGACGCTGTACCGGAAAATTTCGCTGAGCGAAACGATCATTTTGCTGATTCGGAAGTTGCCCTCGACGATCGCGTTGGAATTGACCACCTCGAGCGTGTTGTACAGAAAATGCGGGTTGATCTGCGACTGCATGTAGCGCAGCTGCGATTCCTTCTGCTTGACTTCCATTTCCTTCTCCTTCAGCCGCGCATGCTGCACGATGTTGATCAGATGCTTGATCTCCCTGACCATCTGGTTGTAGCTCAGAAACAGGCTGCCGATCTCGTTCTTCCGATCCTCCGGCGCCATGGCGTCGAGATCTCCCCGCTCGGCCCGGAACATCAGCTTCTTGAGCAGCAGCAGCGAGCTGGTGAGCGGATGGACGATGACCCCCAGGATGACCAGCGACAGCGCGAGCATCAGCACGATCACGATCAGAATCGACATGCGGCTGAACCGGACCAGCGGCGCGTTTAATTCGCGGATCGGGACCTCCGATACGAGCACGAGATTCGTCTTGGCCGAGTAATTGAACAGCACGAGCTTCTTGCCGTCCGGAGAGTCGATCACCTTGGAGCCGCTCTCCTTGTTGAACACCTCGGAGACGTACTCCGGCAGCTTGCGGCCCTTCATCAGAACGTCGTCGGGGTGATAGAGGATGTTGCCCTGTTCGTCGGCGATCCACATAAAGCCGGTTCGTCCCAAGGTGACGCTGCGGCAGATGCGGATGATCTCGTTGAGCTTCAGGTCGACGATGAGCAGACCGCTGGCCTTCTCCTTCTGAATGTCCAGAAACCGGATCGCCATGGCGATGACGTTCGTGTTGATCATCGTCTCCTGGCCCATAATCTGATATTTGCCCGTCTCCGGGATACGCGACATGTAATCCGCGTACCGCTCCTCCGCGGACAGGTAGCTCGTGCTGGAGCTGGCGACCGCCTGCCCGGATACGAGAGATATGCTGTGAATGTTCTCCCGGTTGATCAGAATCGGCGTCAGCAGCTCTTTGTCGATGGCCACGGACAGCTCGTACCGCACGTACGGATCGTCAAAGGTCGAGCTGAGAAACTTCTGCGTAAGCGGCGCGGCCAGCAGCGGGAACGTCAGCTCCTGGATATTCTCGAAATAGGTGTCCAGATGCGAATTCACCTGCTCGACGACCTGATTCGTGTAATCGATCGCGTTCTTCTCGATCGCTTTGGCCGAAATCGTATACCATAACATGCCCATAACCACCACGATGATGGAAATCGCCAGCATGAGCAAATAAACTTTCAGCTTAAGGGACATGTCCCGAAAATAAGCCACCGCCCATCTCCTCCCGAGCCTCGCCAAGATGCGTCGCCTTCCGAAATAACGCTTACAGTATAACACGGCGCATGCGGCCCGGGACGACGCTCCTCCCGCCCCCGCTTGTCGTTATCTCTACTATGTTGTGTTTTTCTTGCCTAAAATAAATCCGGGGCTTCCCACGCAACGTCAAAAGGCAACAGATAGAATGATCGAGGAACGCGAACGGGGGATGTATCTCCTGCCGCCGCAGCGTACCCGGAGAGCAACGGGAAGCTTCGCAGCTTGTTCCGATTGCTTTCCGGGGACCCCAAAGCGGAGATACATCCCCCTGTTCTATCTCGATAATACCTGTTGCCCCGATGCGGGACAGTCCCGTTCTTATTCGTCGTTTATGACCGCTGCTTCGCCGCGAGCGCCTTGTTCCGCTCGTTGAACAAGCCGTTGTGGGAGGACACGTAAGCCATCGAGGGCGCTCCGGGCTCCAGCAGCAGCTTGGCTCCGTTGACCGCCACCGCCGCGTCGTTAAACGCGCCGGCGATCAGCTTCAGCTTGTTCGGATAGCTGGCGGTGTCGCCGGCGACGAAGATGCCCGGCAGGCTCGTCGCCATCCGTTCGTAGGCCCGGATGTTGGCGTACTCCCGCTCCAGCCCCCAGTCGGCGATCGGGCCGAAGTCGCCCGGGTGGCCGTGGTTGATCAGAACGGCGTCCACCTCCAGACGTTCGGTCTCCTCTGTCGGCTCGCCCACCGCGTTCACTCTCCGGACGGTCACGGCCGCGATTCTGTCCCCTTCGCCGTGCAGCTGTTCGATGACGTACGGCGACATGACGCGAATCGTCGATTCCATGACAGACCTGACGTTCTTCTCGTGGCCGCCCAGCCGTTCCCGCCGATGCACCATCGTCACGCCGGCGGCGTACGGCTCCAGCTCCATCGCCCAGTCTACAGCCGCGTCGCTGCCGCCCGACAGCAGCACCCGTTTGCCGCGGAAGCTCTCCAGACTCGTGACGGTGTAGTGCAGGTTCGTCACCTCGTAACGATCCGCCCCTTCCAGCTCGAGCTTGGCCGGACGCGGCACGCCGTAGCCCAAGGCCAGAATGAGCGTTCTCGTATGATGCTTCTCCCCGTTGTCCGTCTCGAGGGTCATCGTTCCGTCGTCCAGCCGCTGCAAGCCGGTCACCTGGCGTCCCAGCACGATCGTCGGCTCGAACGTCCGCGCCTGCTCGATCAGCTGCGCGATCAATCGGTCGCAGCGGATCGGGGTCACGCCGCCGACGTCCCAGATCATTTTCTCCGGGTAGATCAACAGCTTGCCGCCCAGCTCGTCCTGCGCTTCGATCAGCTTCGTCTTCATGTCCCGCATGCCGCTGTAAAACGCGGCGTACAGACCGGCCGGCCCGCCGCCGACTATGGTTACGTCATACAGTTCCAGTTCCGCTGTCATCTCGCCCGCCTCCCTATTCCCGCTTGCCGGCGGTCAGAAAGTCGACCGCCTCCTGCAGGGTGGCCTGCACGGATATCGGATCGTAGGCGAACCACTTGTTCGCAGGCAGCTCATAGACGAAGCCGTTGGCAACCGCGGGCAGCGCGGACCAGAGCGCCAGCTTCTGCGCTTCCTTGTAGGCTTTGTCTCCGTCCTCGTCGGTCACGACTACGAAGATGCGGTCCCCCGCATAGTCGGGAAGCTCTTCCAACGTTACGTTCTCCGTGCTGGTGAAGTTCGGGTCTTGCGCCATCGCCGCGGCGATCGTCGGCGGCGGAGCAAGCCGCAACCCGTTGTAGAAGGCGTGGCCGATATCCCGTCCGCCGTACACGCGGATCGAGCTGCCGAAGAAGCGGATAATCGATACGGTCTCGTCCGCGCCTATCGCGCCTTGAATTTTCTCCCTAGCCGCGGCCGCCTGCGATTCATATCCGGAGATAAACAATTCCGCTTCGGCTTCTTTGCCGAGCAGCCCGGCGATCGTGCGCAGCTTCGTCCAGACGTCGTCGTTGCTCCACGGAAGGACGATCGTCGGGGCGATCTTGGCATAATCGGCGTATTCGATGCCGTCAAAATCGGTCGCCAGAATCAGATCGGGTTCCAGCGCGGCGATCGCCTCCAGACTCGGCGGGAAATTGCCGATATCCGCCGATCCCTCCATATAAGCGGCGAGATTCGGACTGGCCTCCCCCAGCAGCCGCGTAACTGTGCCGGCCGGCCGAATGCCGAGCGCCGCCAGCTCTCCGGCGTAATACGTGGCCGCGATCCGCTGCGGCTCGGCCGGAATGGTCACGTCGCCGTTCACCGTCGCGACGGTTCTCTCCGCCGGCTGCTCCTCGGCGGCCGCGGGCGAGCTCTTCGCCGGAGCGCTTGACGAGGGCGCGCTTTCCTCCGCCGACGTTGCCGAGTGCTGCGGGCTTGTTTCATTTGCGCGGCCGCAAGCCGCGATTAACGCGACCGTAAGCAGCAGCGCCGCGATCGCGATCATTTTCTTGCGCATCTTCTGTTCCCTCCGCCAATGTTGATAATGAGAATCATAATCATCATTGTAGAAGGAAGAAAGTCCGTCCGCTATAACCGATTATTAAAAGTTGCTGGTCATATTGTTAAAATCCATTGCGACTGCTGTTCCAGGAGGGGGACGACCTTCTCCAACTGCAGCGCGAAGTTGAGCGGGTCGTAGTGCAGCCATTCCCGGTAATCCATATACGCTATCGCCCGTCCCGCCTTGACCTCGAAATCCCGCCAATGCTCGTTCGCGCGCAGGAAGTCGCCCTGCCCGCCCTCGTCGGGATACAGCACGACAAAGTTCAAATCTCCGGCGTAGTCGGCCATCTGCCGCAGGGAAATTTCCACGCTGTGCAGACGGGTATCCTGCTCCAGACATCGCCGCATGTATGGATGCGGGGAATAACCGAGGAACTCGTAGAAAATGCAGCCCATGTCCCGGATGCCGTACAAATAGCAGCGCTTGTTTTCGATCTTGAACAGGCTTATCGTCGTTTCCGGTGGAAAGAGGCGATGCGCTTGATCCCGAATCGTCTCGGCCTGTCTGTCCAACGCGGCGATCCGTTCGGCCGCCTCGGCCTCTCTGCGCAGCAGTCGTCCGAACGCCTGCATATGCTCCCGCCAGTTCATAGGTAGCCAGGGCAGATGAACGACCGGCGCCACCGAACGCATGCCGTCCCGGAGCGGCTCGGAGCCGTAGGTTACGACGAGCTGCGGCTCATGGCGCAGCAGCAGCTGCTTGCGGCCTTCCTCGGAGAGCAGCGCGGGAATTTCCGCGATTCCTTCCCGGTCCCCGGGACGGATCGCCTCGCCCGCGCCTCCGAAGCGGGCCGCCGCAGGCTTGACGCCGAGGGCAAGCAGATGGTTCGTATACGGATATTCGAGCGTCGCAACCCGCTCCGGAACGAAATCGCGCCGATAGGAAGTCGGACCTGCGCCCTGCATGTTGCGAAACCTTCTGCTCATATACCAGGCGTCCCGAAAACCCGAACGACGGGCGATGTCGGCCATATCTCCCTTGCGGTCCCGGTTCTGCAGCAGCAGCTCGGCCGCGCGATGCACGCGCAGCCGCTCCAGGTACACCGAAGGCGACAGGCCGGTCAGCTTGCGGCAGTAAACGGAGAAATACGCGGGCGCGATTCCCGCCTTCGCGGCGAGCTGCTCGCGGGTCCACGGCTCGCCCAGACGGCTTTCCATGTCGCGCAGCGCCGCGAGCACCGCCGTATCGGTCGTGCGCTGCCGCCCGCCGCTCTCCTCCGCTTCGCCAAGCCACCACAGCACCATCTGCTGCACGAGCACATGCGCGTTCAAGCCGTGCTGCGGAGAATCCAGATTCATATGGACGGCCGTGTGCAGACGCTCCGCCAGCGTTCCCAATTCGTTCGCGTCCGAAGCGAATCTGCAGCCGGTCCAGGGACTGCCACCTTCCTCGACTTTCGCCGACAGGCGTTCGGGCGACGGGAAAGTCAGCCGAATCGGAACGAACTCGACAAAATACAGCTTCCATTCTCCCTCCGCGCGGTCCTCCGCCTGCAGGACGATGCTGCCCGGGCCGCCCGTCAAAGCGCCTCCGGAGGCGAGCGTATAGCGCCGCCCCTCGGCGAAAACGGCGCCGCTTCCGGCCGCGGCGACCAGCATCCAGGCCGACGCCGACCGGAGCTTGCGCTCCGGCTGGCGAGGACCGCAAAAGACGCGGGCAATCGATTGAAATGCGTAAAGCGACTGACTGGGATCAGCCATGTTCGTAACACCTTCCGTCTGCGGTTAGGTCCGACAAGCCTTTAATGATGATTTGATTTTAGCCCGGAACCGGCCGCAAAGGCAACGTAATCGCCACGACGGTCCCCCGGCCACGCTTGCTGAGGATGGTCAAGCCTGCGGAGGCCGGATAAGTCAGCTTGATCCGCCTGGAGGTGTTGAACAGACCGATATGGCGGAATACTTCGTCCTCCGTTTCCATCCGCGCGCGCAGCTCCCCCAGCTGATTCGCCTCCATGCCGGGACCGTCGTCGATGACGACGATGCGGAGCTGACCGGACAGGCGGATCAGCTTGATCTTGACCCGCAGCCTGCCTTCCTCGCGCAGCCCGTGACTCATGCAGTTCTCGATCAACGGCTGCAGCAGCAGCCGGATGATTCCGGCGCCGCGCAGGTCCTCGGCGTCGTACTGCCAAATCGTCTCGAACCGTTCCTTGTACCTCGTTTTCTGAATTCTGATGTACGTTTTGGCGGACTCGATCTCCTGCTCGAGCGGGACAATCTCGTTGGGCGTGTCCAACGAATACTTCAGCAGCGAAGACAAGCTTTCCAGCATGGCGTTCGCTTCGTTGGGCCTGCCGGTCAGACGCAGCACCTTCCAGTAGATCGTCTGCAGCGTGTTGAACAGAAAATGCGGGTTGATCTGTGCCTGCAGCGCCAGCAGCTCGGCCGTTCGCAGCTTGTATTTCTCCTCCGTCAGCCGCACGCTCAGATGATTTCGCTCGATGAAGTTTTTGATGATCCCCTGGGCGATATAGCCGTATTCGTCCGTCCGGCGGCCGGAGGCGGCCTCGGGCAGCGGCGCGCCCGCTTCGGCGTGCTGGATCAGCGAGACGATGCGCCGGATATGCCTGACATTGCGCTTGGTCAGCAGCCAGGTCAGGGCGAGACCGAGCGAGAAGGACAGCAGCACGAAAAAGACGGTCAGCGCGCTCAGCTGGAACGGGATGCGGTTAAGCGAACTTTTGGGCGTAATCGAGACGTACGTCCATCCGCTTTTCGCCTGAAACCGGGAAATGAGGTAAGACGTCCCTTCCGCGCGCCACGCTTCCGGTCGCTCTGAATACGCCCCGCCGCCGGGCGGCGGAAGCGGAGTCTCCAGCCGCGAAGGCGTGCGGAACACGGTCTCTCCGCCCCCGTCCAGCACGCGGATTTCCTGGCCGGCATAGACGGTCAGATCGGCCAGCAGCCTCTCGATATAGCCGGTGTCGATATTGATCGCGATAACGCCGCCGGGACGATTGTTCACGTTGGATACGAGGTTCTGGTACAGCGTGATGACGTCCGTCGGCGCTTCGAACGCATAGCGCCTGATCCGCCGGGCTTCCGTCCAGACGTCCGTTTGTTCCGCGTGGGCGGCATAGCCGTCCAGCCAGGCGGCGTCGCTGAATCCCTCCAGCCGCACCAGCCCTTCCCCGCTGGCCAGAAACTGGCCGTGGTCGTTATTGACGTATACGTAGATCGACTCCATATAAGGCTTGGCATTGGCGGGACCGTTCAAATAGTTAAGCATCGTCTTCATCAAGCGCAGGTTTTCCAGCTTCAGACTCTGCGTTCTCATCATTTCTCCCAATCGGAAGACGATTTCCGGGTTGCCCATGCCGACGTAAAGCGAATCCAGCTCGTCGGTCAGCGCCGTCATCTGACGGTCGATCTGGTTGAACAGCGCCAGATTGCTCTTGTTCATCTCGCCCCGAATGTATTGCTTGGTCACGACGATCGACAGCGTACCCAGAATAATGACCGGAATGAGCAGCGGCGCGAGGAACAACAGCAAATTTTTCAAGAAAAAAGGGGTTTTCATTCTTCGTCGCTCTCGTCCGCTCCGCCGTTGCGGTATTCTCTGGGGCTCATTCCGTATATTTTTCTGAACGTACGGGTAAAGTTCTTCGGATAGCTGTAGCCGACCCTCTCGCTGACCTCGAACGTCTTGTAGCGAATGTCCCGAAGCAGCTCAGCCGCTTTCTTCATCCGGATCTCGACGACGTAATCCGAAAAGTTCCGCTCCGTTCTCGTCTTGAACAGCTTGCTGACATAGTCCGGATTCATCCGCACGAGACGCGCCGCCTCGTCGAGCGACGCCTCGGCGTAATGCTCCTCCACGTAGCGCTTGATCGTATCGATCACTTTTTCGTGAAAGGAAGCTCCGTCAGGCGAAGCCGAGTCCCCTTCCCGCCCGGCAGCCGCTTCGTCCAGCTCGGCGCGGATTTTGGAGAACTCCTCGTGCAGCTCTTCGTACCCGGTCGGCTTGACGATATAGCTCTTGACCTCATAGGCCAGCGCCTGCCGCGCATATTCGAATTCCTTGTGCGCGCTCAGCAGCACAAGGCGGATACCGCGGCCGCTCTCGTGCAAGCGGCGGGCCAGCTCCAGTCCGTCCATGACCGGCATCGCGATATCGCTCAGCACGACGTCCACCGGATGGGCCGAAATATAGTCCAGCGCCTCGGCGCCGTTCCCGAACGCGCCCGCCACCGTAAAGCCGAGCTGCTTCCAGGGGAAAAAGCGCAGCAAGCCTTCGCGAATCTCGCTCTCGTCGTCCACCACTACCAGCTTGTACATCGTCGTTCCACTCCCGCCTGTCAGCCGCATCAATTAAAAGTAATCCTATCGGATATATTAAAGATAGCGAATTTTTTCGGCCTTGTACAGAAAAATGCTTTGCGCCTCCGGCTTCTCCGCTCGTTCCGGTCTACCGACTGCCCAAGCGGGAAAACGACTCCGAATCCGCCCATTCCCCGCTTGAAGATACCTTTTCCCTCGAAAAACCTCGCGCGCCGCCCCCGAATGTCAACTTGTGCCCCTTTTTATTTCCGACTATTCCGATTATATTTTTACATGAGCATGATTCGACTTGAGGAGGATATCGGCCATGAAAAAACCAATTAAACAGATCGCTTTTATGTGTTTCATTCTGCCGCTGGCGATTTCGCTGGCGGGCTGCGGCGCGAACAACGGCAGCAATTCCAACGCCGCTCCGAGCGGCTCGGCGTCGTCTCCCGATCGCACGCAGACGGCGGACGCCGGCAACGCGGGAGAGAAAGTAGCGCTGCGCTTCTCCTGGTGGGGCTCGGAGAACCGGCATAAAGCGCTGCTGGCGGCTATCGATGCGTATGAGCAGAAATATCCGAATATCACCATAGAGCCGGAATACAGCGGCTTCGACGGCTATTATCAGAAGCTCGTCACCCAGTTCTCGGGAGGCACGGCGCCCGATCTGACTCCGCTGTCGGTCGACTGGATCGACGATATCGCCGTCAAAGGCGATCTGGTGCTCGATCTGTACACGCTGCGGGAACAATTGAACCTGGATGCCTTCGACGCCGACTTCCTGAACAAGTATACGGTGTTCGGCGGCAAGCTGGTCGGCCTGCCGATGGGCGTCAACGGCATGGTTATCGCCTATAACCGGGATTTCTTCGACAGGTTCGGCATTCCCGAGGACACGAAATGGGATTGGGAGACGATTCACGCGATCGGCAAGCGCGTTCACGAGCAGGACCCGAACGCCTACCTGCTGGCTTCGCTGGAGGTGCGCGGATTTCTCCAGCCTTACGTGCGCCAGCAAACCGACAAGCAGTGGATTGAGGACGACAAAACGCTCGGCTTCGATCAGGACGCGCTGACCGACGCGCTGGCCTACTACAAGAAGCTGCTGGACGACGGCGTGCTCCAGCCGCTGGCGGAGAGCAGCCTGTATCCGGATATTACGCAAAACGTAAGCTGGCAGAAGGGCGACATCGGCATGAGCTTCGGCCTCGCCTCCACGCTCGTCGCTCTGAAATCGGTCCATCCGAGCATCGACGTCGCTGCGTATCCGATTCCCGCGAACGCCAAGACGTCGGCCGTGCTCGTCAACCCGAGCAATCCGCTGGCGATCAGCAAAGCGTCCAAGCACCCCGAGGAGGCGGCCCGCTTCGCCAACTGGCTGCTGACCGATCCCGAAGCCGCGCTCCTGCTCGGCGACGTCTACAGCGTGCCTCCGGTGGAAAGCAATGCCGAGCTGCTCGTGCAAAACGACAAGATCGATCCGACGGTCGCCAAGGCGGTCAAGCTGGCGCTGGATAATCCCGGGGATCCGGTGAACGGCATCAGCGGCAACCAGGAGCTGGCCGATCTGGCCACCGATTATTTGCAGCAGGTCGGGTTCGGGCAGCTTGCGCCGGAGCAAGCCGCGCAGCAGCTGATCGGCCGGCTGGCCGACAAGCTGAAGGACATCAAGTAGAACGATGAAGAAATATATCGGTTTGGCATACATCAGTCCATGGCTGATCGGCTTTCTCGTGCTGACGCTGTATCCGTTCGCGGCTTCGCTCTTCTACTCTTTCACGGACTACAGCATGGTTCGGGGGCCGCAATGGACCGGTTTGCAAAACTATGTCGGGATCTTCGCCAAGGATCCCGATTTCTACAAGTCGCTGAAGGCGACGGCCGTCTACGTGGCGATCGCCGTCCCCGGCAAGCTCGCGTTCGCGCTGCTGGTCGCGCTCGTGCTGAGCCTGCCGGTGCGCGGCATCTCCCTGTTCCGGACCGTCTACTATCTGCCCTCCATTCTGGGGGGCAGCATCGCGGTGTCCGTGCTGTGGCGGTTTCTGTTCATGCGCGACGGGCTGGTCAACCGCGCGCTGGCATCCGCCTCTGTCCCGCCTGTCGACTGGCTCGGCGATCCGAAGCTGGCGCTGTTCACGATCGCGCTGCTGCCGATCTGGGAGTTCGGCTCGTCGATGATTATTTTTCTGGCCGGCTTGAAGCAAGTTCCGAAGGAGCTGTACGAAGCGGCCCGGGCGGACGGCTCGTCCAGGATCGGCATGTTCTTCCATATTACGCTGCCGATGATTACGCCCGTCATTTTGTTTAATCTCGTCATGCAGACGATCGGCGCCTTCCAGCAGTTCACCGCGGCGTTCGTCATTACCGGCGGCGGGCCGGTGAAATCCACGTACGTGTACGGGCTGATGCTCTACGACAACGCCTTTCACTACTTCAAAATGGGCTACGCGTCGGCTTTGTCGTGGATTTTGTTTCTCATTCTGATGACGGTAACGTACGTTCTGATGAAGCTGTCGGGACGCTGGACGTATTACGAGGACGGAGGCGGACGACTATGACGATGACCTTCCGGCGCAATCTGACGATCGTCGCGCTGCTCTCGGCCTTCGGCCTGTTGTTCGTCTATCCGCTGGTCTGGCTGGTTTCAGCCTCGTTCAAGCCGAACGCGGAAGTGTTCTCGTCGCTGAGCCTCGTGCCGTCCTCGTTCGTCTGGGATTCGTACGTCAACGGCTGGCGCGGCATCGGCCCGAACAGCTTCGGAACGTTCTTCCGCAACACGCTGCGGCTCGTCGTCCCGGTCGCCGCGTTGACGGTGCTGTCCAGCACGCTGGTCGCCTACGGCTTCGCCCGTTTCCGGTTTCCGCTCAAGCGCCTGCTGTTCGCGCTGATGATCTCGACGCTGATGCTGCCGGACGCGGTCGTGCTTATCCCGCGATACATTTTGTTCCGCGACTTCGGCTGGCTGAACACCTATTTGCCGTTTTACATTCCGGCTTTGCTGGCGGTGAACGCCTTTTTTATTTTTTTGCTCGTCCAGTTTCTGCGCGGCATCCCCCGCGAGCTGGACGAGGCGGCGGTCATGGACGGCTGCGGCTCGCTCGGCATTCTGATCCGGGTGCTCGCGCCGTTGAGCCTGCCGGCGCTCATTACGGCCGGGCTGTTCCAATTCATCTGGACCTGGAACGAGTTTTTCAACGCCTTGATCTACATCAACAGCGTATCCAAATTTCCGGTGTCGCTCGGGCTGCGCCTGACGCTGGACAACGAAGGCGCGGTGCACTGGAATCAGGTGATGGCGATGTCCGTCGTCGCCATTCTGCCCTGCGTGCTCGTGTTTCTGCTGGCGCAGCGCTATTTTGTCGAAGGCATTTCCACGACCGGGTTGAAAGGCTGACCCGGTTGTTCATTTTTCACATGGAGGAGGAACGCAAATGACGAACCAAACTGCGAAAACCGCCGGACGGCCCGACGGGAAGCCCAACGTAATCGTCTTCTTCACCGACCAGCAGCGCTGGGATACGACCGGGGCGCACGGCAATCCGCTGGGGCTGACGCCCAACTTCGACCGGATGGCCGGCGACGGCACGCATCTGGAGTTCGCCTTCACCTGCCAGCCGGTCTGCACGCCCGCGCGCGCCAGCCTGCAGACCGGCCTGTACGCCACCGAAACCGGCTGCTACCGCAACGGCATCCCGCTGCGTCAGGACCTGCCCACGCTGGCGCACAGCTTCAACGAAGCCGGCTACGACACCGGGTATATCGGCAAATGGCATCTGGCCGTCACCCGCGACCGGCCGGTTCCCGAGCCGCTGCGCGGCGGCTATCGCTACTGGCTGGCGGCGGACGCCCTCGAGCATACGTCGGACGCGTACGAGACGCGGCTGTACGACAACGACGAACGGCCCGTCCAGCTGCCGGGCTACCGGGTGGACGCGCTGACGGACGCGGCGGTGCGGTTTATCGACGAGCGCAAGGACAAGCCGTTTTTCCTGTTTCTGTCCTTCCTCGAGCCCCATCACCAGAACCGCCGCGACGATTATCCGGCGCCGGACATTTACCGCGACGCGTACACCGGCAGATGGATACCGCCCGATCTCGCCGCGCTCGGCGGAACCGCCCATCAGCATCTCGGCGGCTATTACGGCATGGTGAAGCGGCTCGACGAAGCGCTCGGCCGCATTCGGGACGCGCTGCGCAGCCTGCGGCTGACCGACGACACGATCGTGCTGTTCGCGTCCGATCACGGCTCGCATTTCAAGACGCGCAATGCGGAATACAAGCGCTCCTGCCACGAAAGCTCCATCCGCATTCCGGCCGCCCTGTACGGCGGCCCGTTCACCGGAGGCGGCCGTATCCGGGAGCTGGTCAGCCTGGTCGATCTGACTCCGACGCTGCTTGACGGAGCCTCGCTTCCCGTACCCTCTCATATGCAGGGCCGTTCCGTTCTGCCGCTGCTGCGGGGAGGTCGCGACCGGTCGTGGCCCGACGAGGTGTTCGTGCAGATCAGCGAGTCGCAGACCGGCCGGGCGATCCGAACGCGCCGCTGGAAATACGGCGTCACGGCCGCGGACGGCTCCGCTCCGCCGGCAGCCTCCGCGGACCGCTACGTCGAACAGTATTTATACGATCTGTACGCCGACCCGTACGAGCTGACCAACCTGGCCGGCTTCGCCTCCCACCGCAAGGTATCGGACGTTTTGCGCGGCACGCTGATCCGGAGGATGCGGGAGGCCGGGGAAACCGAGCCGACTATCGAGCCGGCCCCTCCGGTCTCCTCCGGACAGCTTAGAGTCGATCCGGCGGACATTTACTGATATTCCCGGGCTAAAACGCACAGGGGCTGTTCCCCAGGCAAGAAGAGACGTACCGAACGATTATCGGCGATCGATAATCCTGTACGTCCCTGCTTGGGGAACAGCCCCTGCTGTCTGCGGCCGCAAGCCCGCCCGAAGCGAGCTCGGATTCAGTCGAGCGGAACGACGGGATGACGCAGCCCGATCTGCTCGAGCAGCGGGATGACGCTCTCGCCAAAGTAGGCAAGCTCCGGCTCGTAGTCGTAGAAGGTGATCTGGATGCCGTCGATGCCGGAGGCGTGAAGCTGGCGAAGCTGCTCCGCGACCTCCTCCGGCGAGCCGACGATGTGCAGATGTCCGCCGACGGCCCGGCCTCTGGCCGAATGCTCCAGCCACGACTGGCTGTCTCCGGCGGCGTGGCGCGAGCTGAAATTGCGGATCGCGCCGAGGTCGGCGTGGTCCATGATCGACTGGTAGTAGGCGTATGCTTCCTCGCGCGTCGGCCGCACGATAATCGTCGGGTTGATGATCACGCGCACCTGGCGGCCCCGCGCGGCCGCCGCTTCCTTGACCGTCGCGACGTGCGCCGGCAGCTTGGGCAGCGCGTCGGCCAGCTTCTCCCCGGCCGGACTGGACACGAACACGATGTCGGAATAGCGGGAAGCGTAATCGAAGCCGGCGGGAGAGCCCGACGCGGTAGCCAGCACCGGCCGGCCGTAACGCGGTCTTGGCGATACGTAGGCATTTTCAAGAGCGTAAAATTGCCCCTGGTACGTCAGATTGTCGACGCCCGACCACAGCGCGTTGCAGATTTGCGTAAATTCGGACGACTGGGCGTAGCGCAAATCGTGCTCGGCGCGGGTCATGCCGAACATGCGCGGTTCGTTTTCGGCGTAGCCGGTCACGATATTCGCCCCGAACCGCCCTCCGGAAATATGATCGGCCGTCGCCAGAAAGCGGGCCAGATGCATCGGATGCCACGGGCCGTACAAAATGTGAATCGTGCCCATCAGCAAAATGCGGCGCGTCACCGAGGCGAGCGCGACCGCCGAGACGAAGGGATCGAGGAAGTTTTCCCGGTAGCCGGTCTCTCCGCCGAAGCCGCCCTTCGGCAGCCATTGGGAAAGTCCGAAAGCGACGTCGAAGCCGAGATTCTCCGCCTGCTGCGTCAGTCTCGCGTTGTATTCGAACGTCCAGTCCGTGCCCCGCGGCAGCGTGGATTGCGACCACCCTCCCGTCTGCAGCGGCAAAAACAGGCCGAGCATCAGCGGTTGGGCGAACGCTCTGGACAGCGGGCTGTCGGGATGGTTTTGCGGTTCTTCCGTCGTCCAGAGCGGCGTTTGCGATTGTTGGGATGCGCTCATGTCTTTTGGCTCCTATCCGTAAAAATGGGTCGGCGAACGTCGATCCGCTCTAAGCGGCGACGTCCGTCCGCGAATGTCTCAGGTATCCAGCAGCGAAGCGTGGAACACTTCCTCCGGTGCCAGCTCGCGCTTCAGCAGCCCGTCCTCGCGCAAATACGCCATGAACTTGACGATCTGCGCCCAGTTGGCGGCCGTTCCGTAAGGCCAGATGTCGCCGTTCATCAGCTTCGACGAACGCTCGACCGATTCCCACGCCCACGGGTCCGAAGTGTTGTTCTTGATCGTCTCGAGCTGCCCGGCGATGCCTTCGTTCTTGACGCCGAGCATGAGCTCGTACAGCTGCCGGGGCAGCTCGGGATAACGCTGCGCGGCATCGGCCTTGAGCGATACGAGATGCATGATCGGGAAAATGCCCGTGCGCCCGTAATACTCCCGCTCCGCGTCCCATACGTCCGGGAACAGCCGGCGCACCGCGCCGCCTTCGCCCGAAGCCGGGAACAGCGCCTCCGGCGGCCGGCGCGCCGACATGACGGCGTCCACCCGGCCCTCGACCAGCGCCTCGAACAGATCGCCTTCGGTCAGCGTCGCCGGAATGTCCACCGGAACCCGCTCGGGCCGGAAGGTGAACCATTCCAGGTCGCCCTGGCCGAGGCCCCATTCCTCCCGGAACATGCCGCGCACCCAGACGGCGGCCGTCATCTGAAACTCCGGAAAGCCGAAGCGCCGTCCCTTCAGCTCAGAAGGATGACGCCACGGGCTGTCCGCGCGCACGTAGATGGCGTTGTGGCGGAAGGAACGGGACAGGAATACGGGAATCGCCGTCAGACGGGTATCGCCTCCGCTTTTGGCAATCAGATAAGAAGCAAGCGACAGCTCCGAAATGTCGTACGACGCCTGCGAGATTTGATTGATAAACATTTGCTCCACCGTTTCCCGGCGGACTTCCAGCTCGAAGCCCGGCAGGCGGCGCGCGCCGGACAGCAGCTTCAGCGTCCGGTCGCTCTCCGACATCGCCGTCGTCAGCTTGGGTTCCGTCATTCGTCATCGCTCCTTCGTTGCAGTCGGCTTCGCTGTCAGTCGAGCGAAGTCGCCAAATCTTTAATCCACGATCTTCCGGACAGCGGTTCGACGCGAACCTCGCTCCCGGATCGGGCGCGGATGCTGCACAGAAAACCGGCCTTGCCGTCGACGACCGCCGAGCATTCCTTGCACGCGTTGGCCGAGCGGCATGAATACCGCACGGCAAGCGAAGGGTCCTCGTGCTCGCGAATCCAGAACAAGGCGTCCAGCAGGCTCATGCCGTCCCGGTAAGGCACCTCGTACGTCTCCACGGACGGCTCCTCGCCGATCTCTCCGCGGGTCAGCTGCAATTTAACGGTGGACATGGGGCTTGCCTCCTTCCTCTTCGGCGCCCGGCAGCGCCGTCGTCGTCCGCTTCCAGCCGCCGTTGTCGCCGTCCAGCGACAAGCTTGAGCCTTGCGGCGTCTCCAGCGTCTCCTCGTAGTCGAGCCGCACGTGCGCGCCGCGCGTCTCCCGGCGCTCGATCGCGCTCAGAACGATCGCTTCCCCGACCCGGAGCATGTTCGCGGCCTCCAGCTTCTCGACGAGCGGCAGCGCGTACCTGCCCGGCTTCGCCAGCGCGATCGCGTCCAGCTCGCCGTACAGCGCCCGCACGTCGGCCAGCGCCGCCTTCAAGCTCTCTTCGGTCCGCAGCGGGCCGGCTCCCTTCCACATGATCCGCTGCAGCTTGCGCTTGAACGTCAGCAGAGAAGCGGTGTCGCGCTCTGTCGGAGCCGGGTGCCAGAACGCCTCCAGCCGCTTCCACTCCGCCTCCAGCGACCGCAGCACGGCGGCTTCGGCTTCCGCCGATGCGGAGCCGTCGGCCTTCGCGCGCGCCGCGGTCTCCCCGGCGATCCGGCCGGTCACGAGCGCCTCGGTAATCGCGTTGCCGGACAGCCGGTTCGCGCCGTGCATGCCGTAGATCAGCTCGCCCGCGGCCAGCAGCCCCGGCACGCGGGTGCGCATCCGCTCGTCCACCCGCACGCCGCCGAGCATGAAGTGCGCCATCGGCGCCACCTCGACCATGTCGCGCGTCAAGTCGAGGCCCTGGTTCGCCAGAATGCCGATGACCGGACCGAACGCCTCCTTCAGCTTCTCCTCCGGAACCATGCGGAAGTCGAGATACGCGCCGCCGTGCGGCGTGCCCCGTCCCGCCTCCACCTCGCGGAAAATCGCCAGCGTCGTCTGGTCGCGCGCCGCCGTATATTTGCCCGCCACCTCGCCGTTGTAGCGATGCATGAACTCCTCGCCCTCGCCGTTGAGCAGCCGTCCCCCGAGCTTGTAGCGGAACGGGTCCCACATGATCGGATCGATGCCGACGAGCGGCGGGAACAGATGCGCGATCGGGAAAAACTGCACCATCTCCATGTCCCGCAGCTCCGCCCCCGCCTCGGCGGCCAGCATGTAGCCGTCGCCGGTCATGTTGGTCGAAGCGCTGTTGCGCTCGTATACCTCCGTCAGTCCGCCGGTCGCCACAATGACGGTGCCGGCGGCAATCGCGACCGGACGCAGCTCCTCCATCTCGAAGCCGACGGCGCCGACGGCGCGGCCGTCCTCGACGACGATTTTCGTAATCATGATGTTTTTCAGACGGCGAATCCGCGTGTCCTTCCAGATCGCCTTCTTGAGGCCGTTGGCGGTCGCTCCGCCGGTATTGAGAATGTCCACGTATACGCAGCGGGCGCGGGAATGTCCCGGCGCGAACGCCTGCGAGCGGCGGCCGTCCGCCGTTTTGGCCCATCTTACGCCGTAGCTTTCCGCCTCCAGAATAACCTCGGGCCCGCGGTCGACAATCGCCCGCACGATGCGGGGATCGGCCAGACCGCGGCTGCCCTTCATCGTATCCTCGAAATGAACGTCCGGGCTGTCCTCCTCGGCTTCGCCAAGCGCCACCGCCACCGTCATCTGGGCGAGAATCGTCGCCCCTCCGCGGCCGATCAGGCTTTTGTCCGTCAGAATGACGTCGGCGCCTTCGTCCGCCGCGGCTCTGGCGGCCATCATCCCGGCCGCTCCCGCTCCGACGATCAGCACGTCGGTCTGCAACTGCAACGTATTCACGCGCGCCACTCCTTTCTTTCGTTTATGGCTTCCCTGCCAGAGTCGCGCCGACCGCTTGTACGGCAATGCCGGCTTCGCCCAGAGAGCTTCTGATCTGTCCCGCGAATTCGACGGCCCGCACGCCGTCCCCGTGAACGCAGATCGTATCCGCCCGGATATCGATATCCGCGTCCTGCTGCGTGCGGACTTTGCCTTCCGATACCATGCGGATGACCTGCTTCAGCGCGCGATCGTCGTCGGTAATGACCGAATCCGGCAGCCTGCGCGAAGTGAGCGAGCCGTCGTTCTGATACGTCCGGTCGGAGAACACTTCGCTGGCCGTGCGCAGGCCGATCCGCTCACCGGCTTTGATCAGTTCGCCCCCGGCCAGTCCGAACAGCACGAGCGACGGATCGACCCGGTACACCGCCTCGGCGATCGCCTGCGCCAGGCCGGCGCTGCGGGACGCCATATTGTACAGCGAGCCGTGCGCCTTCACGTGCTGGAGAGAAGCGCCTTCCGCGCGCACGAAGCCCCACAGCGCCCCGAGCTGATACACGACCAGGTCGTAGGCCTCTTCGGGGCTGATGTCCATGTCCCTGCGGCCGAAGCCGATCAAATCCTGAAGCCCCGGATGCGCGCCGATCGCCACGCCGTTATCGAGCGCCAGCCGCACCGTCCGGCGCATCGTGGCGGGGTCGCCGGCGTGGAAGCCGCAGGCGACGTTCGCCGACGTCACGTGCTTCAAAATTTCCTCGTCCCGCCCCAGCTTGTACGCGCCGAAGCTTTCTCCCAAATCGCAGTTCAAATCTACAGCTTTCATGTTCGTTTACCTCCCGTTGCTAGTTGTGAACCCGTGATCCCGCATTCTTGTCAGGCGGACGCCAAGCCGCGCGGCGGCGCCGCGGCCCCGAAGGGCCGCCCGGACGCTGCCGCGCGGCTTGAACCGCTTAGAACCACTTGTCGTGCGCTGCCTTGTCCGGCTCGCGCAGCGCCTGCAGGTCGGCCAGCTCGATGAACTCCCGCGGCACGCGGGCGCGCTTCGGGAAGACGACCGGCGGCGCCGGCTTGGTGGCGTCGACGATCGCGGCGCTGGACATCCGCGGCGTGTTCTTGCCTTCGGCGTTATACTCCCAGTTCGTCGGCAGCAGGCCGCCCGGTCCGTTCCAGCGCGGAATGACCAGCAGGTCCCGCTCCGCGTCGAAGCGCGTGCCGATCGCCCAGGCGACCTCCTCGCCGTTGAACACGTCGATATCGTCGTCCACGACGACAATGTGCCGCAGATTTTCCTGCTCGGTGTTCAGCGCGGCGAACGCCGCCTTCTTCACGTCGGCCTCCCGCTCCTTGTGCAGCGAGATGTAGCAGTGCATCCGGGCGTAGAACGGCACGTGAACGGTTTTCAGGCTTGGCACGACCTGCTTGACCGTCTGGTAGATGCTGCCGGAGCGCGGTACGCCGCCGACGACAAGGTGCTCGCGGCCCGACGCCACGATGTCCTGGAAAATCGCATGATTGCGGTGCGTAATGCGCTTGATGCGGATCTTCGGCACGGAGCCGCCGCCCAGATAGTGGCCCGGCCATTCCCCGAACGGCCCTTCCACGTGATCCTCGTCCGGCAAAATTTCGCCCTCGAGAATCAGCTCGGCGTGAGCCGGCACGAGCAGGTCCGACGTTTCCGCCTGCACGACTTCCAGCGCCTCGCCCATCAGCGCTCCCGCGGCCTCGTACTCGCCGCCGATGCCCTGCACCCGGGACACGGTTCCCATCACGAAGCCGGGATGGTGGCCGAGCGCGATCGCAATCGGCGCCGGCTTGCCCATTTTCTTATATTTCTTGTAGATCAGTCCGCCGTGGTGGGCGCCGAGAAACCAGACGCCCATGTCGCGCTCGTTGAAAATCTGATGGCGGTAAATGCCCGCGTTGATCAGACCGGAGTCCGGATCGCGGATGATCATGACGCCGGCGGACAGGTACGGCCCGCCGTCCATCTCGTTGTGAACGGGAATCGGCAGCTTACCCAGGTCGACGTCCTCTTCGGCGATGACATTCTGCTTGACGGTCGCTTGCGCGCGTTCGACGACAACCGGGGCGACCGGCTTTTTCAGCTTCTCCCCGTACACCCGCGGGATGTCCGACACCTCGCAGCCCAGATAGAGGGCGATGCGCTCGTAAGAGGTCAGCAGGTTGGAGACGCAGGCGAACTCCGAGCCTTTGACGCGTTCGAAGAGCAGGGCCGGGTAATCTCCCTTCTCCGCCAGCGCGGCGGCGTAGGCGGTAATGCCGAATTTCGGATCGACCTCCTTGTCCACAAGCCGGACGCTGCGTTCGTCGAGCTCCGTCAGCTGACGGAGGTAGGTTCTTAAATCCTGGGCCATGTTGCCAACTCCTGTTCTATATAAGGTAGTTCAAAAAGTCCAATTTTGATCACGAAGCGATGCAAGGAGCGGTTTCGACGTCGAATCTTGAATTCAGCCGGATCTTCCGGTACTCATGTAGGTTTTCCTACACTCCGTTCCTCATCACCGGTCTTCATCCAACATTCTCGGTGCTGAAAACCGGACTTTTTGAACATTCACTATTAAGGTAATAAGGACAGATCGACCGTCTCGTCGTAAGCAATTTCCTTCTTCAAAATGCCTTGGTCCAGCTGCGTCTTCTGCACGTAAGCGGCGCCGTCCTTGGTGACTTCCAGTCCTGCCGGCACTTTGACCAGCTGGTTGTGAACGGCCGATTCCAGCACGTCGCGCGGAATTTGGTTAAATGTTTTCGCCATCGCCTCGACCGCGCCGGCCGCATCCTGCTGCGCGCGATCGTTGATTTCCGCGGTCACCTTCAGGAACAGCTTCATCAGCTCTTCGTTTTTGGCGACCCAATCCGACTTGGCCATAATGACGATGCCCGCGTAGTCGAACGGCGGATCGTACAGAATGCGGTAGTTGCCGGTCGCCAGCATTTGCGAGATCGTCGGCTCCGACACCATGCCGCCGGCCGCCTGGCCGCTCTCGATCGCCGCCAGCATCGTCGCGCCGCTGCCGCCGTTGATCAGCTGGACTTCCTTCTCGGGGTCGATTCCCGCTTCCTTAAGCCCTTCGCGCAGGCCCGTATCGGACAGGCTTCCGACCTTGGTCACCGCCAGCGTCGTGCCCTTCAAATCCGCGAGCGACTGATACGGCGCATCCTGCTTGACGATCAGCGCATAGCCGACGCCGTTGAAGATTTCTCCGTACGCCTTGACGCCAAGCCCGTTCTGCTGCTGTCTGAGCACGTGCTCGTAGGAGCCGAGCACGACGTCGAGACTGCCGCCGACAAGCGCCTGAACCATATCCGCGCCTGCCGTAAAGTCGTTCTCTTCGACTTGAATGCCGGCCTGCTCGTAGGAGCCGTCGCTCAGTCCGATCTGCGCGACCATCGGCGTCATCCCGCCGCCGACGAGACCGAGCCGGATCGTCCCGGCCGCCGTTCCTCCGGCGGACGACCCTTCGCCCGCCGGGGGCTCCGACGACGACTTGCCGCAGGCGGCGAGCGCGGCAACCATAAGCACAAGAAGCGCGTACACAACTGTTTTGACCGATTTCATTTGAACATATCCTCCTTGATGTTTTGCGTTTAGTTGTATATCAAGCCGCTCCCGTTGTCGGGTTGGAGCGTGATTCTGCGTTACCGGTAGCGAAGCAGCCGCCGTTCGATCAGCAGCACGAGCTGCTCCAGAACGACCGCGATCGCCATGATCAGCACGAGGCCGGTAAAAATCCCCGTCGTATCCAGCATGTTCGAAGAATACGTAATGTAGTACCCCAGCCCCCGGTTGGAACCGACGAGCTCGGCGATTACGGAGCCGATCAGCGCCATGCCGATGTTCAGCCGCACGCTGGTCAGCAGCCAGACGGTGATCGACGGCAGCACGACCCAGCGCAGCTTGTGCGTCCACTTGGCCTTGTATGTGCTCATCATGTCCATCAGGTCCTTGTCGATGTTGCGTATGCCCTCGAAAGCGTTGTAGAAGGCGACGAAAATGACCATCGCCACGACCATGATGATTTTCGACGTCAGGCCGATGCCGAACCAGACGATGAACAGCGGAGCCAGAGAGACGCGGGGAAGGCTGTACAGCGCCATCATGTACGGATAAATCCATTTCTCGAAAATGCCGCTGAACGCCAGGCCGACGCCCAGCAGCGTACCGCCGATCATCCCGATGGCCAGACCGCCGATCGCCTCCTGCAGCGTCACGCTCATGTGGAACCACAAGTCTCCGTCGCCGATCATCTCGACGATCCGTCCGCCGATCAGCGAAGGCTTGCTGAGCCAGAAGGAGTTGAATGCCCTGCCGGACAGCACCTCCCACAGCCCGAGCACAAGCGCGAGCACGACGAGCCGTCCCAGCCAGACGGACGTTTTGGAATATTCGCGCTCCCGGAAAGAGGCCGAGCGGGCCGCGCCTTTGTTCTTTTTCGCCGCCATCAGCTATCCCCTCCCGTAGTCTCGTCGGCCATTTGCGCCCATATTTCTTTCTGCAGCTCTTTGAACACCGGATCGAACCGAATGTCGTAAAAAGGACGCGGACGCGCCAGGCGGACGTCGAACTCGGCCTTGATCCGTCCCGGACGGGCCGACATGACGATGACCCTATCGGACATCGCGATGGCCTCTTCGATATCGTGCGTAATGAACAGCACGCTCTTGCCGACCGCGTCCCACATCCGCAAAAACTGCTCGCCGATTTTAACCCGCGTCTGCGCGTCCAGCGGCCCGAACGGCTCGTCCATCAAGTAGATTTCGGGATCGTAAGCGAACGTGCGGGCCAGCGCCACCCGCTTCTTCATGCCCCCGGACAGCTGCTTGGGGAAGAAGCTTCCGAAGCCTTCCAGTCCGACCATCTTCAGCAGACGTTCCGTCTCCCGCAGCTGCTCCTTCTCCGGCAGCCCCTTGATCGCCAGCGGCAAGCGAACGTTGTCGGTCACCGTTTTCCAAGGAAGCAGCGCGTCGTTCTGAAACACCATGCCGATCTGATCGGGAACCCCTTCGATCGGTTTGCCGTCGATGGACGCCGTTCCCGCCGCGGGCTGCAGCAGGCCGGCCACCACTTTCAGCAGCGTCGACTTGCCGCAGCCGCTCGGACCGACGACGGAGACGAACTCCCCGTCCCGGACGTCCAGCCGAACTCCTTCCAGAGCGACGGTCTGCCGCCCTTTCGACTTATACTCCACCGCCAGATCCCGAATCGAGAGCTTCGGCTGACTGTCATTTGCCATCGGCGTTCACCTTCCCGTATGTGTGCTAGTCTGTATGATGCGTTCCAACCCGCGGCGCAAGGTGCGAATGCCGCTCTCGCGGACCAGGTTCCGCCTCTGCGCCTCCTCCAGGGAGACGAGGCGGAACCGGATGCGGCTTCCCAGGTTCGCCTGGGCCAGCAGCGGCAAATCGACGGAAGCGACCTGCGCGATTTTCGGATAACCTCCGGTCGTCTGGCGGTCGGCCATCAGCACGATCGGCTGTCCGTCGGGCGGCACCTGCACCGTTCCGAACGTGACCGCCGAGGAAATCAGCTCGCGCTTCTCCCGCAGCCGCAGCTCGGCGCCGGACAACCGGTAGCCCATCCGGTCGGACTCGGTCCGCACCGTATATTCTTCGCGAAAAAAAAGATCCGCGTCCGCTTCGTCGAACAGCTCCAGCTCCTGCCCGGCGATGGCCCGCACTTCCGGACTCGCCGAGTAGGCCGGCAGCAGATCGGGCGCGACGGACCAGCGGCTGACGCCCGCTCCCTCCGCCCGCGCTTCGTCCGCGAGCGGCTCGGCCAGACGGCGGCCGCCCTCGGACGGAAGCCCGATCGGCAGCCGGTCTCCCGCCTGCAGCGCGCGTCCTTCGAAGCCGCCGAGCCCGGCTCGCAAATACGTGGAGCGGCTGTTCATCCGCTCCGGCACGTCCACGCCTCCGGCGATGGCCAGGTAAGCGCGGCAGCCCAGCTTAAGCGGGCCGAAGCGGAGCCGACTGCCTTCCGGCGCGTACACCGTTCGCCACAGCGGGATATCCCTTCCGTTCAGGACGGGGGACAGATCGCCGCCGCAGATCGAGAGCAGCGTCGGCTCGGGGAAAAAAATTTCCGGACCGAGCATCGTGATCTCCAAGCCGGCCGCGTTCTCCGCGTTGCCGACGAGCAGATTGGCGACGCGGAGCGCGAAGGCGTCCATCGCTCCGCCGACAATGACGCCGTACTGCTGAACGCCGTATCGGCCCAAATCCTGCACCGTCGTGAGCAAGCCCGGTTTAAGCATAACCGCATTCATCGGCGCTTCGCCTCCCGCCGGTCGAATTCTTCCCGGGCGATCGGGCGAAAGCGCACGATGTCGCCGGCCCGCAGCAGCGTCGGCGGCGTGGCCGTCGGCAGGAACAGCGGCTCCGGCGTCCGGCCGATCAGCTGCCAGCCACCGGGCGTGGAGATCGGATAGACGCCCGTCTGATCGCCCGCAATGCCGACCGTTCCGGCCGGAATTGTCAGCCGTGGCGTCGCTCGGCGGGGCGTTGCAATACGCTCCGGCAAACCGCCCAAATAGGCGAACCCGGGCGCAAAGCCCAGCATGTAGACGAGGTAGTCGGCGGAAGCGTGAATCTCGATCACTTCCTGCTCCGACAGGCCGTGGTGAGCGGCCACCTCCGGCAAATCCGGCCCCAGATCGCCGCCGTAGCAGACGGGAATTTCGACGACCCGGGCTTGCTTGCGCCCGGTATGCTCCAGCTTGGCAAGCACCGCTTTCAAATGTTCGGCGGCGATGCCGAACGGGTCGGCGTTCTCCGGCGCGCCGGCATGCTCCCCGCCCGTCGCCAATTCGAACGGATCGTAATAGACGGCTACCGACAAAAAGGACGGAACGTGCTCGATCATGCCCGCAAAAGGCTGCCGCTCCAAGTATTCCGACAGCTGTCTCACCCGCTCGTGCGTCTCCGGACAAATCGTCTCGCCGAATTGAACGACAATCGCCGCGTCGCCCAGAGGCAGCAGCTTGGCCTCTACCTCTCCGTATTTCTCGTAGCTTGTTGCTGTCAAACGGCTCACTTCTCTCAAACTCATCTCTTTATAGTAGTCCCGAATTTCGGGACAATAATCCCGAATTTCAAATCCAATATATACGATCATTATAGTAGGCAATTCATAAAAATCAAGAAAAATTTTCGCAACCTCCACAAAGAAAGATCCGAGAAGACCGAGTAATACGCCCAAAATAACGGCTATTCAATCTTTTCCGCATTCGGAGTATACTTATTCGAGGACAGGGGATATCCCCCAAGCAGGGACGTACGGCATGATCGATGAAAAAGGCGGCGGGCATCCGTCCGTCGGTCATGTTCGGTACGGTTCTTTTGCTTGCGGGACAATCCCTTTAAGCGGAGAACCGCAATCGGGAGGAAAACGTGCAGAATAAAAACAAAAATAAAACCGTGATCAGATCGATGGATCTGCTAAACCTGTTTCTCGTCCATACGAAGCTCAGCGTGAACGACATGATTCGTCTGTCCGGCATTCCCAAGTCGTCCGTTCACCGGATGATCGCCTCGCTGGCGGACATGGGCTTGCTGCACAAGGACCAGGACGGACAATACGAGCTGGGCCTGCTGTTCCTGCAATTCGGAAACCTGGTCGCGGAGAGGCTCGATATCCGACATGTCGCCGCAGCGGAGATGCAGCGGCTTCGGGACGAGATCGGGGAAGCCGTCCACCTTGCGGTGCGTGACGGAGATTCGTCCATGTACATCGAGAAGCTCGACACCGACCATCCCGTGCGCCTGTTCACGAAGATCGGCAGAAGAGCCCCGCTCTACGCCGGCGCCTCGTCGCGGATTTTGCTGGCCTTCATGCCGGAAGAGGAACGGGAAGAATACTTAAGCGAAGTCGAGCTGAAGCCGATCGGCCCCGGAACGATCGTCAGCCTCGCGAAGCTGCGCGAGACGCTGGCCGCGTCCAGGGAAAGCGGCTGCAGCTTCAGCATATCCGAGCTGGAAAACTACACGGCGGAATTGTGCGCCCCCATCTTCGACCATACCGGACGGATGGCGGCCGGACTCAGCATCGCCGGACCCGAAGGCCGTTTCGGCGAAGATTGGCGGCCCGAGCTGATTCGCAAAGTCAAGCAAGCGGCCCACGAAATTTCGCTCAAGCTCGGCTACGGCGGCCCTCCTTGCGGACAATGAGGCGCCGCGTTTCTTGCTAACGCTATCTTGCGGAACGACAAAGAAGCTGTCCCATAAGCGCTTCAAGTTTCTCTGAAAAATAGTCGGTGACGCTGAAGGTGTAAGCCGGTGACGGGCCAATAGGCACGTGGGACGAGCTTAAACGAACCGCCGGAGCTGGGGACGGCTCAATAGGTATGTGGGACGGGCTTAAACGTGACTCCGGAGACGGTGACGAGCGAATAGGCACGTGAGACGGGCTTAAACGAGCCGCCGCAGCCGGTGACGGGCCAATAAGTATGTGGGACGAGCTTAAACGTGCCTCCGGAGTCAGTGACGGGTCAATAGGTATGTGGGACGGGCTTAAACGTGCCGCCGCAGCCGGTAACGAGTGAATAGGCACGTGGGACGGGCTTAAACGTGCCGCCGCAGCCGGTAACGAGTGAATAGGCACGTGGGACGAGCTTAAACGAGCCGCCGCAGCCGGTGACGGGCCAATAAGTATGTGGGACGAGCTTAAACGTGCCTCCGGAGTCAGTGACGGGTCAATAGGTATGTGGGACGAGCTTAAACGAACCTCCGAAGCCGGTGATGGGTCAATAGGTACGTGGGACGAGCTTAAACGTGTCGCTGGAGACGGTGACGGGCCAATAGGTATGTGGGACGGGCTTAAACGACCCGCCGGAGCAGATGGCGGGTCGATAGGTACGTGGGACGAGCTTAAACGTGCCGCCGCAGCCGGTGACGTGCCAATAGGTATGTGGGACGGGCTTAAAAGATTCCCAAGAAGCGTCGTTTACGGGACAGTCCCCTTATTGTGCCCCTACTCCGAAAGGTGCGCGACGATGTTGACCAGCTTGCCGAACGGATCGCGAACGTAGAAGCGGCGGACGCCCCACGGCTCGTCGACCGGGCCGTACTCGATCGCAAACCCCGCCTCCTTCATTCTCTCATGTGCCTCGTCCACGTCGTCCACCTCGATCGACAAGTCGGGCGTCGGCGTCTGCGACCCGCCCTGCGAGGCAAAGCTGATTTGCACGCCCATTCGCTCGCCCGATCCGTACGTGGCGATCCAGCCATGGTCCATGAGCGGCTCCAGCCCCAGCACGTCCCGATAAAAGCTGCGCGCTTCCTCTATTCTCTGCGTCTCAATATTCGCTACGATTCGTTTAACTCGCATCGTTCATTCCCCCTCCTTCGATCGTTATAACTATTGTAATTGGATAGGACGAGGCAGAATCCTTTCGCGTTGCAAATCCTGTTTCTTAGGGCGTGTATGCAATCCCGCTCAGGGGCATCTATCACCGCCTTTTCGCCCCCTGCTTCGACCCTTTGACGTACCTCCGGTACGCCTTCACAAAAGTTCCTTGCATGGAACGAAAATTCGGCAACATCTGCTGTCCTCGGAGGTTGCATACACGCCCTAGTCTCCCACATGCGCCAGCTTGTCGGGATTCCGGACAATGTACAGGTTGCGAATGGCCCCGCCCTCGACGTGAAGCATCCCGACGGTATGAACGCCTTCGCCTGACCGGAACAGAATGCCGTACTGTCCGTTCAGACGGCGTACTTCCAGGCTGGAATGGCCTTCGTCCGACACGAATCGGGCCAGCGTCGCCAGAAGGAAACGCGCGACGAGCTCCCCCGTCTTGATCGGCTTGACGGCCGCCGTAGCTTTGCCGCCTCCGTCGGCGACCAGCACCGCGTCCGGATCGAGCAAGATCAGCATTCGGTCCATGCTCCCCTGCTTGAGCGCGTCCATAAAGCTGTGCGCCCATTCGGGATCAGCCGCTTCGGCAGGAACGTTCTTGTCGTCGTCCCGTCCAAGCTTGGCGCTCGCGCGGCTGAACAGCTTGCGGCAGTTCACCTCGCTCTTGTCGATCAATTCGGCAATCTCCCGATATTCAAAGCCGAGCGCCTCGCGAAGGACGAATACGACTCGTTCCGTCGGAGACAGCCGCTCCAGCAAGACGAGCATGGCATAGGACAAAAGATCGTCGCGGGCGACCGCCTCCGACAAATCCTCGTCCGAACTCAAGAGCGGCTCGGGAAGCCACTCTCCGAAATACTCCTCCCGTTTCTTGCGCGCCGATTTATTTAAATCCCTGCAGCGGTTCGCGACCATCTTGCACAGATAGGCTTTCGGTTCGCCCAGTCGTTCCGGAGGCACGTCGTATATTTTCAGAAAAACGTCCTGCACCACATCTTCCGCATCGGATACCGATCCGGTCAATTGATAAGCGAGCTTAAACAGAAGCCCCTTATACTGCATATATAACTCCTGCGCGTATCCCTGCTGCATCTCCTACCGACTCCCTTTGCTTTTTTCGCCTATAGATAGCCCTATAAATGAAACGAAACAGGGGCCGTTTTTGTGACATTGCCCGCTGACTTGGCTCCTCTTCGCGTATCCTAACCTCTCCAATTTCCAAGCGAATATGTCTTCGGGATACGGACAATATCCGCATCCGCATACCCGTTTTGGGCATTGTACATACTACCAGCAAGCCATACGACAATGCCGGAGTGATCGTTCATGGGTGCCGTAAGCCAAAGCGCTGAAATCAATGAAGCTTATCTGCGGGCTCAGTTCCAACGCTGCTCGGACTTCGTGCTGCGTTCTTTCACGTTAAAAGACCAAACCCGGCTTATACTCGTATATCTCGATGGAATGATTCGATCCGAAAGCGTAGAAGACAACTTCCTCAAGCCCCTCCTGTTCGACGGATTACCGCAAGGCATAGACCGAATATTGTCGCTCGTCGAAATGTTCCGGCGCGAATGGCTTCCGTTAACGAGCATAAAGACGGAGGATTCGTTGGACGGCTTGGTCGCCTGCGTTCTGCAGGGCGGTCTGGGAATATTGGTCGACGGAGAAGCTTCCGCGCTCGTCGCTCAAGTGCAGGGCTACGAGAAGCGAGGCATCGAAGAGCCGCAGAAAGAATCGACCTTGCGCGGCTCCAAGGAAGGCTTCGTCGAGCATCTTCGCACCAATACGTCGTTGATCAGACGGAGAATCGTTCATCCGCAGTTGAAAATGGAGTCGTACACGGTCGGCAAATATACGCAAACGGAAGTCGTCCTGTCCTACATGCAAGGAATGGCGGATGAGCAAGTGCTGTCGGTCGTCCGCGACAAGCTGGACAAGATCGACACCGACGGTATCATCGATTCCGCTTATATCGAAGAATGGCTCGAAAACAACTCGTTCTCCATCTTCCCGCAAGTGCAAAATACCGAACGTCCCGACGTCGTGGTCGCGAGCTTGTTGGAAGGCAAAGTCGCTCTGATCGCGAACGGAACGCCTTCCGTCCTCATCCTGCCGATCACTCTATGGTCGGGTCTTCAGTCGGCGGACGACTATTTCGAAAGATTCGTCTTCGTCCTGCTGATCCGAACGATCCGCTACATCATGACCTTCATCTCCTTCGCCCTGCCCGCCATCTATGTCGCGCTTTCGACTTTCCATCCGGAGATGATCCCCAGCTATCTTATGATCAGCATCGCGACGGCCAGAGAAAGCTCGCCGTTCCCCACCGTCGTCGAAGTGTTCCTCATGATGTTCATCTTCGACGGCTTGCAGGAAGCCGGCGTCCATCTTCCCAACCAGCTCGGTCCCGTCGTCAGCATTATCGGAGCGCTCGTGATCGGGCAAGCCGCCGTCGAAGCGGGCATCATCTCGACGCCGATCATTATCGTCATTTCCTTGACGGGCGTTGCGACTTACACGATTCCGAGATACAGCGCGACACTACCGTTCCGCCTGATTCGCTACCTCCTGCTGTTCGTTACGGGCATGCTCGGATTCGTCGGCTTCGCGTTCGGCATCATCTTCCTGCTGATCCATCTGGTCATGCTGGAATCCTTCGGCACGCCTTACTTGAGCCCGGTGGCTCCGTTCGACGGCAAACGGATCAAAGACATTTTGATCCGCTACCCTTTCGCCCCGAAGAGCGGGCGGAACAAGAAAGGAATGGGCAGATGATTCGCTTCCTTCTCCGCATGAGCGTCTTGATGCTGCTTGCTTGCGCCGCCTCCGGATGCACGGATTTTATCGAGCCGAATCAATTGGCCTTCGTCATGGGCACGGCCGTCGATCACGCCGACGACGGAGAAGTCGAAGTCAGCCATCAGATCGTCATCCCGACGCAGAAGAGCGGCCCGTTCGGAGGATCGGGAGATTCGGACAGCTTCGTCGTGATGTCGGCCAAAGGGAAAAACGTATTCGAAGCCATTCACAAAGTCCAGAAGAAGATGACCCGCCGATTGATGCCGAGTCACCGCCAACTGATCGCCATCAGCGAACAGTATTTTCAAAAAAATGACGTAAGTACGTTATTCGATAAACTCAACCGGGACCCTGCCAACAATTTAAGAGATATTACCGTCCTGGTCAAAGGCGATCTCGCCAAAAACTTCCTCCTGCTCGACCATCCGATGGAGCATCTGTCCAGCATCGCCACCGGAAAAGAAATGGAGATCAACGGGATGAACCGCTTCTCGACCAGGCAATTCATCATCGACAGCCTGTCCGAAGGGACCCGCCCTCTCGTGCCGGTGCTGCAAATCGAACAGGTCAAAGTGCGCAGCAAGGAGACGGGGCCGATTGCCGCGTTATCCGGCTTCGCCGCCTTGAACAAGAAGCTTAAAATCGCGGGCTTCCTGAACGATGCAGAAGGAGCCGGAGCTGTCTGGATGTCGGGAAAAGGCACGTTCCATGCCATTACGCTTCCTTGGAAAAATGGCAAAGACACCCTGTCGTTCCGGCTCACTCATCTTCGACGCCGGATCGACTCGACGGACGGTCCTGATTCGCGGCGCGTCGTACTCACCGTTATGGCGCAAGCTTATCTTCTTGAAAACACGACCTCGCTCGATTTGTCCGAGACGCATTACATGCTGGAAGTCCAGAAATACATGAACGACAAGATTAGCGAGGACCTGCAGCTTACGATGGATAAAGTCCAGGAATGGGGATCCGATGTCTTCGGAATCGGCGAATACTTGCACCGCAGCTCCCCCTACTGGTGGAAGTCGCAAAAGGACGATTGGGATCATAAATTCGAGGATCTCGACGTTACCGTCCGGTCGAACATTCAACTAAGGTCCGTCGGAGCGAGCGGAACGTCGTTTAATTGATCCAAGGAAGGGATGGCGGCAAAGCATGAAAGTGAGCGGTTATCAGATGTTCTGGCTGATCAGCATCTCTTCCTTGATCGTGTTCTCCTTCCTTCCCATGCATCTGGCCGTAGAGCAGGCGCGCCAGGACGGCTGGATCTCCATTCTGCTTGGCGGCATGATCATGCTGGCGGCTACCTGGATCACGCTGCGCGTCTGCATGCAGAACAAGGACAAAACGCTGGTCGGCTTCGTCAGAGACCTGCTGGGCACGGTACTGGGCAAAATCATCGTTTCGTTCTATTTTCTGCTCTGGTTTACGCAAATGGCCACGATCGTAAGAGGAATGGCGGAATTTCAAAATCTGGTCATGCTCCACAATACGCCGATGGTCTTGATCCTGGTGTGCATGCTGTTTCTCGTTGCTTATGCGGTGCACAAAGGCGGGATTACCGCCGTCAGCCGCTGCGCGGAAATGATCGGTCCTCTGTTCGTTCTCCTGCTGTACGTGCAGCTATTCCTGAATCCGCAGGATATGGACGTCAAAAGGGTGCTGCCGATCTATGCCGACTCGGGCTGGCCGGCCATTCTGACGGGTACGCTGCATTCGTTCAACTACATGGTGGACCCTTCGATCGTCCTCATGCTGTTCTTCTTCGCCGAGAACAAACGAGCCGCCTCCCGCGCGATTATGTGGGGAACCGCGATCTCGATGCTGTGGGGCGTATTGGCTACCCTGGTCCTCGTGTTTGTAACCGGCCCTCATATCGCGGCCGAATTGGTCGTTCCCGTCTATTCGCTCACCAAGTTCGTATCCATTCTCAATTTCGTGCAAAATATCGACGCCTTTTACATCCCGTTCTGGCTGCTCGGCGCTTTTATTAAATTATCGGTATGCTTGTTCATTCTCAGCTATGGGCTGTCCGAATGGACCGGCTTCCAAAACTGGAGGCTGATCGCTTGGCTGGCCGCCGTCGCCTGCCTGGCGTTCGTGCTGTTCAGCGCGCACCGCATTGAGCTTTCCAATACCCTTAAGAACGCATATCTGATCGGACTGGCATATCCTTCTCTCTACATTGCCCTCCCCTTGATCTTATGGATGCTGGGAAGCCTGCGGCGACGGCGCAAGACGGCGAACGCCGCCTGAGCCGGATCGTCCGTGTCACAGAATAAATCCGGTCATCGTTATATGTACGAAGGGAGAATAACCGGCAACGGCTTTCGAGCTTCATACACCAAAGCAAAGAGAGGTAATTAACGATGGCGCAGCGGATCAACTATATGCAGCAGTCCCCCGAGTTTTTCAAGAAAATGCTGGACTTCAGCAACACGGAACAAGCCGGAGCGATCGAAGAGAGCATTCTTCATCTGGTTCATATTCGAGCATCGCAAATCAATGGGTGCGGCTTCTGCCTGGACATGCATATCAAGCAAGCCAAAATCCATGGAGAGCGAGAGCTTCGCCTCTATCATCTGCCGATTTGGCGGGAATCGACCTTGTTCGAACCGCGCGAACGGGCCGCGCTGGCCTGGACCGAAATTTTGACCAAGCTGCCTGAGCACGGCGTTCCCGACGACGTCTATCAACGCGTTCGCGAGCAGTTCTCCGAGAAGGAGCTCTCGGACCTGACCTTCTCGGTCATGGCCATCAATGCCTGGAATCGCGTTAATGTCGCCTTCAAGACCGTACCCGGCTCCGCCGACGCGGCGTTCGGCTTGACGAAAGCCGGTCTGAATTAACCCAATCGTTGAACGAGCATCGGAGATCGCCTATAATATAAAGATAGGAAAAATTTGAACCGTGGAGCGTCTATTCGCAGGATACTCCACGGTTTATTCTTTATTTTGACCCAGTCCAATTGAAAATAAGAGGTTTATAAAAAGATGTATAAAGTCCTGATCGTAGACGACGAACCGCAGATCGTTCACGGGTTGAGCAAGCAGACCCATTGGGAAGATTTCAATATGATCGTCGCCGCCACGGCTACGAACGGGGTCGATGCGCTTGCGGCTATGGAAGACGGCCCTATCGATCTGCTGATCGCCGACGTATGCATGCCTCAGATGGACGGCCTGGAGCTGATCCTGGAAGTCAAGCGCAAATCCCCTTCTCTGCGATGCATTATTATAAGCGCATTCAACGAATTCGAATTCGTGAAGTCGGCGCTCCAATTGGGAGTCGAAAACTATTTGCTCAAGCCCATCAACGGAGACGAGCTTAGCGACACGTTGATTAAGACGCAGTCCAACCTGGATAGCGACAGATCGGCGGCGAGTCCGTATCCTCCCGCGGTCCACGTGTTTCGCGCCAACATCCTCGAACGCTGGGCGAACGGCTCTATCCAGGAATTCGAGCTCTACGAGCGCGCGGAATTGCTGCAGATCGAATTGTCGGAATCGGAGTACCGCGTCGTCGTGATGGACTTGTACCGTTTGCCGGAGTCGGCGGATCGGATTCGTCTGGCTTCCCAATGGCTTGATCTGTGCGCGTCCGCGATGTCCTCCGAATATCGCGGCGAGTTTTTTATGGACTCGGCGTTACGCGTCGTCTGCATCCTGCACGGCTCCGATTTGGCCCAAGGAGACGAACGGCTGGTTGGCGTAATCCAGCGAATCGCAGCCCGGGCCGCGGCAAGCGATACCCGGTTCTTCGCTTCGATCGGACCTGTATCCCCCTCCTTCACGGGCGTCAACGCGAGCTATTCCGCAGCCCTTTTCCATCTGGGTTGCCGCCTGGTCGATCCGGCGGCTCTTTATACCTTTAGCGGACTCCTGAGCGATCCGCGGCAGGGCGTTCCGAACGAACGGCAGCTGCTGGTCCTGCATTTCGAGAATGCCCTTAGAGACGGCGAACAGCAGACGGCCCTGAAATGGGCCAAAAATTATATGGAGTCTTCGGCGGCCGCCGGTTTAGCGGAGATGCGGGCGGCGATGCTGCCGCTGGTTCTGTCCCTTGTCCGCGCGATGGACGAGTCGGGCCGGGTATCCGACGAGCTGCCCGAGTCCATCACCCTTCGGCTGGCGGAGTTCACTCTGGCGGAATCGAAGGACGAGCTGACAAGCTGGTTGGCAGCGACCCTTAACGAAGCCCTCCTCGTCATTCACGGCCGCAAAGTTTCATACCATATGCTGGTCCATCTTACGCTGGAGCAGCTGCGGCAAAATTATCATACGGGCTTGTCGCTGAAGACGCTGGCCTCGGATTACAACGTAAGTCCGGCTTATCTTGGCCAATTGTTCAAGGAAGAAACCGGGAAATATTTCAACGATTATCTGCTTCAGATTCGTCTGCAGGCCTCCAAAGCGCTCCTGCTCGATACCGATCTCAAGATCGGAGAAATCTCCAATCGGATCGGCATTCCCAATCAAAGCTACTTTAACCGGATCTTCAAAAAAGTTCACGGGATTTCACCTGTGGAATTCCGGCGGCACGCTCAAATGCGTTAAGGCTTGATTCAGTTGGCCGCACGTCATTGCCGGAATGCGCACGATCACGCGCGTCAGACGGTTCGCTTCGCTTTCCATGCGTATGCCGTAATCGCTGCCGTAGACGAGTTGAATTCTCTCGTGCGCGCTGTACAGTCCATAGCTCGATTTATGGACGGGGCCGCTCGATTCCAGACCGCTGCGAACCTCCTGCAAGCGGTCCGGATGGAGCCCCTTTCCGTTGTCCTCGATGTGAAAATAAATATCGCCCTCCTCCATGAATCCCCGGATTACGAACCGATTGTTATCGCTTTGCTCCCGAATGCCGTGAACAAAATAGTTTTCGATTACCGGCTGCAGCAGATTTTTGGGAATTCCGTACTCCATGGCCCGCGGATCGACGTCCACCTCGAAATCGAATCGGCTTGCGTGGCGCAGCGCGAAAATTTCCACATACATGCTGCACATGCCGATCTCCTTGCGGATCGGGATAAACGTGTTATCCCGGACGATGCTGCGGTACAGGTTCGCCAGCAGAACGATCATCTCGGCGATGTTGGCGTTGCCGTCGTCGAATGCCTTGATCCGGATAGCCTCCAGCGTGTTATACAGAAAATGGGGATTCAGCCCCGCCTGGAGCGCCTTTAACTCGGCGTTTTTTTTGCGGATTTCGCTGGCGTATTCCCGATTGATCCTCTCCTGCAGATCATCGCACATTCCATTGAAGCGCTTGGCCAGTTCTTCGAACTCGTCCGTTCTTGCGCGCAGCGGAATCCGATAGGATAGATTGTTCGACCCCACGACTTTCATCGCCCGGATCAGCTCGCGCACGCGGCGGAACGCCAGCGAGCCGGCCAAGGAATACAGCAGCGCGCATACGAGAGCCATAGCCGTCACGGCTCCGAAAATCAAATAAGGCAAATGCGAACCGTTCCGGTCAAGAAGCTCCCGCGGCACGAAATTCGCCGCGATATAATTCCGGTTGCCCGACTTGACCGTCTGGACATAATATCGCTTGCCCGCGAGGGTAACCTTGTCCGCTCCCGATTTCAGCGTTTCCAGCTCGGAGAAACCGCCTTGCCCGTACCGCCCTTCGGAATCGTATACGAGCTCTCCGTCCTCCGTTACGATCACGAACCGGCCAAGCGTCTTGTCGCTGGAGCCCTGGTAGATGCGCTGCAGCGCCTGTGTGCTGTAGGCGATGAGAATTTGTCCCGCGTTCAGCCGAATGTCGGCCGTCCCCAGCGTCCCCGCGATCCCGTACAGCTGTAGGTCCGATATGCTCGATGAGCCGCCGTCTATCGTGGTTGTGCCGAATAGCGTCCGCCCCGCTCCCTTAAATCTTAGCTTGTTGAAGAAGGGATAGCTGTCCGGGACGAGCGACAGCGTTCGGCTCCGGGAATTGTATACGTATTGGGCGCCGGTCAGGTTTTTGCGCAGCAGCACCGCGGCGATGTCGGGATCGCGTGTCGCGATGCTCTGAGCCAGGCCGACGATTTCCTGTTTGTTGAACGGATCGTTCTCGTAATCGAAATCGGACGACGATTCCAGCAGCCGGCTCATGGAGGCGTAATTTTCCTGGACTTCGTACAGCGGGAACAGCAAATTCAGAAATTCGTCCTGCTTGATATCGTAATAATTGTACAAGGAATGAAGCACGTCGCGGCTTTGCTGCAGTTGAGTGACTCTGTTGAGCTTTAGCGCGTATTGCGTCGAGACGTAAGCGAGCGAATAAGCGACGAGCAAAAAGATCAACGTGTTGTAGAGCATCAACCGGTTATGCAGACGCATTCGAAACAAGCGCCGGGATTGCCGCCATCGACCGCTTCCCGTTCCCATCGCGCACCCCCTCCTCTTCGCTATCGCCGCTTGTGCTGCAGCATCCTCAAGCAAACAAGGAAAAGACCGCACCCGGAGTTGTCCGGGGTTGCAGTCTTAACCTCTATGTCAAATCTATTCCAGGGGGTCGCCCCGATATCGGGCCTTCCGCCTACTTGTACCTGTCCGCGTCGCCCTGCGCCTGCTTCCAGGCCGCGGCATCCCACTCCAGAACCTCCTGCAGGCCGAGCCCTTCGGCTTTGCTGGCCATCTCGCCCACGAATTTCTCGAAATCCTCGTCGTTCTTCGCGAATACGGCAAGCCAGGAATTCGTCTTCACGATGTCGGCGATGCGAGACACCTTCGCGTTGATCTCCTCGGGCATCGTCGGGACGAGCTTCATGGCCAAGGTGGACAGCGTGTACATGTTTTTGGCTTTCAGCATCTCCGTCTGCGTCTTGAAGCCGGTCGTGCTCTGCCAATCCTGAGTTAATTTCGAAGGATTGCGGCTGATCGTCGTCGGCCATAACGTATAGTTCAGCGGAGCGTTCGTCTCCGGGTTAACGACGGCTCCCGACAGGCCCTGCGCGTTCACCGCGTTCACGGCGCTGCTCAGCGTGCCGCCTCCCGGCAGCTCCTTGCCGTTCTCGATCCTATCCCAGCCCTGGTCCGTAATGTAGGGCTCGCCCTGCTCGTTCATGTCCCAGACGACGCCCTTGGGCCCGTTCATGAGCAGCTGCAAGCCATCCGTAGAGTACATGAAATCGATATACTTGAGCGCCGCGTCCAAATGCTTGGTCGAAGCGCTGATCGCGAACGCCCAGGTGTTGCCGATCGGATTGTCTCCGAACCAGGTTCCCTTGTACGAATCGAACGGCACGAATTCGAAGCCGGTTGGCGGGTCTGCGTCGACAAGCTCTTTTTTGTTGTTATTGTACCATGGCCATACCGAGAACAACACCCGGCCCTGGTTCATTTTCTCGACTGCCGTGTCCCAGCGCTGGGTCAACGAATCCGGGTCGATCAAGCCCATCTGATTCGCTTCATAATAAAATCGCAAAGACCGGATGTATTGGCTGTCCCGATCCAGAACGCTCTTCGTTTCCCCCGAAGCGACATCCACCTGCATGAAAGGAAGAGAAGCGTCCAGCTGATCTCCCGTATCTATGCCCATGAAGTTCGAAGGCTGCGCGGCAAGCATCATCTGAATGTAATCCCAATCCTGCCACAGCGTGAACGCGTACACCTTTTGCCCATCCTTGTTCTTCGGCTCCAGATCCTGCATCTGCTTCAGCACCGGCAAATAATCCTCCAGGTCCTTGATCTGCGGCAAGCCCAGCTTCTTATAGAGGTCCCAACGGATAAACGGTCCATAGTTGATGGTGGCGCCCACCTCGCTCGGGCCGACTTGATTCGGAATCGCAAAGGCTTTGCCCGACCCGTTGCTCGCCGCGTCCCGATAGTACTGCAGGGCCGTCGGCGCGTTCTTCGCGACGTTCGGCAGCTTGTCGATATGATCGTCCAGATTGATCAGCATGCCGGCACGGACCGCATCTTCAACCTGTCTCTTCGTCTTGAACACGACGATATCCGGCAATTCTCCGCCCGCCATAAGCGCTTGCAGCTTCTGCTCGCCGTGGTCTCCGGCCGGCAGCAGCTCCAGGTTCACGCCGGCCTTGTCCCGCAAAATATCGGCATACCATCCTTGCTGCAGACCGGAAGTGTTCGACGGCATGGAGAACACCTGCAAGGTTACGGCCTCCGCCGGTTTCGAAGCTTCCGCGCCCTTCGACGCTTCCGCGGAACCGTTACCGCTGCCGGAATCGCTGCCTGATTTGTCGCTGCAGCCGCCCAGAATCGCGGTCAGAGCGACCGCCAGAAGCAATATCGCAGCAGGGGACTTTCTCATCTTTTTGTGCATCGACCTGTCTCCTTTTTACTTGCTCGAATGAATTTATGGCATAAAAGAACTTCCGGCTGCGCGCGCTGCATCCGGTTATCCTTTTACTGCGCCCAGCAATAACCCCTTCACGAAATAACGTTGAAGGAACGGGTACACGAACAGAATCGGCAGTACGACGACGATCGAGATCGTCATGCGAACGGAAGTGGCGGTCAGCAGCCGGGACGGATCCATGAGCTGGCCTTGCGGGGAGCTTCTAAGCGAAGCCGCCACCGCGTTCACTTCGTTCAAATATTGATAGAGCAAAAACTGGAGCGTATACAGCTTGGAATCCCGAATCAGAAACAAGGTGTCCATAAAGCTGTTCCATTGGCCCACGCTGGTGAACACGATAATCGTGGCCAGGATCGGCGCAGACAGCGGAAAGACGATCCGGAAAAAGCGCATGCCGTATCCGGCGCCGTCGATCTGCGCGGATTCTTCCAGCGAGGCCGGGATTTGCTCCACGTAGGTTTTGAACAGCACCACGAAAAACGGAGCGACGATCGAAGGCAATACGTACGCCCAGAAATTGTTGACCATGCCCAGGCTTTTCATCGTGACGAACCAGGGGATGATTCCGGCGTTGAAATACATCGTCACGATGACGAACCGGTACCACAGCTTGCGCCGCCAATATTCGGGCCTGCTGAACGCATAGCCGAGAAACGAGGTTCCGACGAGCGTAAGCGCCGTTCCGATTACGGTTCTGGCCACGGAGACCAGGGCGGCGTTCCCTAGCCCGCGCACTCTGAAAACCTCGGCGTAGTTCGTAAAATGAATGCCTCTCGGCAGCAGTAAAATCTGCCCCGACGACGATAGAGAATTGTCGCTGATCGTGTTGATGAATATATAGTAAAAAGGAAAAATGCACGCTAGCGTAAATATTGCAAACACTCCGTAGTTGATCAGATGGAATGCGACGGAGCCGATCGTTTGCCGGTTCTCAATCACTGACGTTTACCTCCAACCGCTATATGATGGATTCCTTGCGCACAACCTTGGACAGCGCATTCGCAAAAAACAGCAGCGCCACGCTGACCAGGGACTTGAGCATGCTGACGACCGTGGCGTACGAAACGCTCTGTCCGACCATCCCCTGGTTGTACACGTACAGATCGAGAACTTCGATCCTGTCTTTGTTGAGCGGATTCTGGAAAATAAAATACTGCTCCATTCCGCTGTTGATGAAATTGGCGATCGATAGCAGCAGCAGAACAAAGAAGGTCGGCATAATGCCGGGAATCGTAACGTGCCGCATTTTCTGAAATCGCCCCGCTCCGTCCACCGTAGCCGCTTCGTACTGCTCGTGATCGATCGAGGCGATCGCGGCCAGAAAAATAATCGCCCCCCACCCCAGTCCCTTCCATAATGAGTAGCCGAGCATCGTCAGCCAGACGTGATCGGAGGAAGCGAGGAAATTGATTTCCGTCTCGATCCAGTCGAGCTTGACGAGCAAGCGGTTCAAAAATCCGTCGCCTACCGAGAAGATGGACCAGGCTACCGCGTAGACGAGAATCCAGCTAATAAAATTCGGCAAGGTCGTCAACGTCTGCACGAGCTTGCGAAAGGCTCCCGAGCGGATCTCCAGCAAGAAGATGGCGAACAGCGCCGGCAGAGGCGAAGTCGCGATGCCAAGAAAGCTCATCGCAAACGTATTTCGAAGCACCCTCACAATCTCGTCCGCCATCGCAGGATTCTCTATCAGCTCCGCAAAATGCCGCAAACCTACAAATTCGGTATCGGTCAGCTTCATCCCGGCATGATAATCGTAGAAGGCGTAGATCCATCCGTATAACGGAAGATACGAAAATAAAAACACAACCAGCAGCAGCGGCAACGAGAGTCCAAACAGGCGCACCCCCGCCGCTTTTAATCCCGATCCTTCCCTCAATTCTTCCCACTCCTCTTCTGCAAAGCCGTTCGGAAACGTTGCGCCGGCTTCGATTGCTAACGCTTCCATCCTTGGCTACGCTTTATTGTAATGGGCGCGAGGAAGGCTGAAAATAATAAAAACTTCGGCTTTTTGCACTAATTATTGCTTATCTTCCGGGCACAAAAAAAACGACACCTGCGCCGAGAAAAACGGAACAGTTGTCGTCTTATTTATTTCTTAAATTTATCGGGATTCCCCAGCCGAGCCGTATAATCTGCCGACGATCGGGGCCAGCTTGGCCAGATCGCGCCCCAGCTCGCTCCATTGGCGCGGGGACAGGGACACGCGTCTGGGGTTGTCGCCTGCCTCGTCGAGATCCAGCTCGATAAAAATGCCGCTGGCCCCTGCCGCGATCGCCGCCTTGCCGAGCGGGTCGACCATCTCTCGCCTTCCCGGCGCATGCGAAGGGTCCGCGAATACGGGAAGATGGCTGAGCCGCTGAAGCGCCGGAACGGCGGCAATGTCGAGCGTGTTGCGCGTATAGGACTCGAAGGTGCGAATGCCCCGTTCCAGCAGGATCACGTTGGGATTGCCCCGGCTTAAGATAAAATCGGCCGCGCCGAGCAAATCCCGATAGGTCGCGCTTAAGCCCCGTCTCAGCAAAATGCATTTTCCCGTCTTGGCCAGATGACTCAGCAGGTCGCGATTCTGCATGTTCCGCACGCCGACGGCCAAAATATCGGCGTATTCCGCGCATACTTCCGCATGCTGCGAGGACGGAACGGGCGTCAGAGCCAGCATGCCGCAGCTATGGGCAACGTCCTGCAGCATCTTCAGCCCTTCGACGTCCATGCCCTCCTCGACGCCCAGAACGAACTCGCCGCGCAGGATGTCGGCTCCCGACCGCTTCAGCAAACGGGCCGTTTGTGCGAATTCCTCCCGGGGCACGCTGTCGCTGGGTCCGCCGATTACGGAGATCGACTTCCCGCCGATGACCGTGTCCCGGATCCGAATGACGGTGTCCGCGGCCTGGCAGCTTCGGCTGCTCGGTCCGCCGTAATCGCCGGTGTCCTTCAGCCCGCTCATGATCCCGTACCCGCCGAGGCCTCTTTTTCAAACAACGTTTCCGCCAGCTCCAGCGACTTCATCATCCCCATCGCCGAATAATCGAGCCACGGCTGCTGTTCGATCATATGGACGTTGCCGTTCTTGACGGCGGTCATGCTTTTCCAAATCTCGCTGCCTTGAAGCTCCTTGTACAGCTGCTGCGCGTCGTCGGACGACGATACCTCCAGCAAAATATGATCCGCGTCGTACTCGGGCAGCAATTCCCGCGAGATGGACTGCGGCCCTTCCGGCAGCTTCTCCAGCCCCGGGACCGGGTTAAGCCCCAAATCCTGATACAGCAGAGAGCCGTAGCTGCGGTCCATTCCGTACAAGCGCAGCTCCTTCGGCATTACCCGCAGCACCATTACCGTACCCTCGCCGACCGTCTGCCGAACTTTATCCTTGATCGCCGCCAATTTCTCGTCGTATTCGGCCAGAAACGCTTCCGCTTGTTCGGAACGCCCGGTCTCCTCCCCGAGCTTGACCAGTTGATCGCGCCAGGTCAGCTCGCCGAAAGCGGGCAGCGAGTAGAGCGGAGCGATTTTCTCGATGGCCTCCCGGTTGTCCTTTAACAGCTCGTCCTGACCGATAATCAGATCCGGAGCCGCAGCGACGATCGCCTCCAGATTCGGCTCCTGCGAGTTCCCCAGGTTTACCGTTCCCGTCAGCATATCCGCCACATGGGGCAGAAAATTTTTGCCGCCTTGCGTAACGGCTCCGTAAGGCTTGATTCCCAGAGCCAGCAGGTTGCTCGTGTGCGGCATCGACAGCGAGACGATGCGTTTCTCTTGGGCGCCGGTTTGCGCGCCGGCAGACTCGGCGGCCCCCTGCGAGCCTTCCGCGGCGGGCTGCTGCCCGCTGCCGCCGCATGCGGCCGTAAACGCAAGCAGCAGTAAAACAAGGAGAGAATAACCCTTCTTCATTCCGATGTGCCTCCATACCGTATAGTCAATAATGAGAATCATTATCGTTATTGATTATACGGCTCGTCCGGTCTCGGCTCCATGGCAAATCTTACGATTTGACCTTTGGATTTTTTTATGCCAATGCCGTATTCGAGAGCAGGGCGACCGCGCCGTTCAATTGGCGGCTGATGGAGTAAGGCGAATAGGGAATCCACGCCTGCCAATCCAGCGAATAGACCCGCCGGCTTCTGACGGCCGGATGCCGCTGCCAGCTCTCGCCGGCCCGCAGCCGATCGAAGTTGGCGGCCGCGCCTTCCTTGGGCTCTACGAGCACAAATAAATAGTCGGCTTCGTAACGGTCGAATTGTTCGGGCGGAATCGCCATCCAGTTAAACACCGTGCCCGCGCGATGCTTGTTCATCTCCGCGCGGACGATGTCCGGCGGCGCAAGCTGCAGCGAGCGGTAAAAGACGTGTCCGATATTGCGTTCCCCGTACAGCCTGATCTGCTTGTCGGTAATGACGCAGATGGCTGCGGAGCTGCCTCCGATTGTCCGGGCGACCTGGCGCCGGCCCTTCTCCGCCCGGCTCTCGTAGCGCTCGATCCATTCCCGCGCGTCTTGCTCCTTGCCGGTCAGATTCGCGATTTCCCTCATGTGGTCAAAGCAGTCGAGCCGCAGCCACGGGACGGTTACGACCGGCGCGATGTCGCCCATATACATTCTGGTCTCGGCGAGGATATGCTCCTTGCAGAGGAGAACGTCCGGCTTGAGGGCCAACAGCTCCCGCCTTCGCAGCTCCCAGCTGGCCAGACCGTCCTTCCGGGCGGCGATCCATTTGCGCTCGGAGACCAGCTCCTCCGGCGCCTCCTCCCGGTACGGCTGCACGCCCAGCGCAAGCAGATGATCGGTATAGGGAGAGGACAACGATACGATGCGGCTCGGCCGATGGTCTCTCAAATAAGACGTCGGAGGAATGCCGAAGCCGCTCTTAAATCTGCGGCTGAAATAAAACTCGTCGCTGAAGCCGCTGAGCCGGGCGATGTCCTTCATCTTGTCGTGAGCGGAGAGCATCAGCTCCTTCGCGCGATTGAGGCGCAGACGATTCAAATAATCGATCGGGCTTATGCCCAGCCGGCGCTTGAACTGCGCCGAGTAATAGGTGGGATGCGAGCCGGCGACGTCCGCCAGCGTTTGCAGCGTAAGGCTGCCCGCGTAATGGCGCTGCATATGCCGGATCGTCCTCCGAATCGGATCGTGCGCGTCGTGCGGAACGGGTCCCGCCTGCAGCAGCATATCGAACAGCTCCCGCAGATCGGACTGGTACAGCGAAGGATCGCCGTCTTCCTCCGCATGCGGGCCCATCGCCTCCAGCCGGCGCAGCAGATCGGCCATTGCGGCCGGGTCGGCGATATGAAGCTTCCCTTCCAGCGGGAAGGAAGCTTCCCGTTCCAGCAGAAGCTCCCTCTCGCCGCCTCGGCTCATGCGGTAAAGGTCGAAGGAAAGCCGGTAAACCGTCAGTGGATGGTCGCGTTCGCCGGTAATGCGGGTAATGGTCCCCGCAGGAATGACGAACACCTTGTTCCGGCCGAGCTGCGACGGACGATTGTTGATGTAAATCTGTCCCCGGCCTTTAAGCGCCAGCAAAATGCCGTGACCCTTCTGCTCGACCGCCTCCTGCTCCCGATCCGGATCGATCGTCACCTGCGCGCACTGTCTGATCGTCGCCAAAGTCCGATGGAAAAACGGATGACGCTTGTCCTCCGGATTCATTTTCCTCTCCCCCTGTCTCTTCGCGTCCTGAATTCGGGATCAACCCGAGCTGCGTTGGGCTCTGTGCAGCATCCGCCGGATTTCCCGGTCCTCGTCGTCAAGCAGCGGACACGTGTAGCAATACACGCCGCTCTCCGTTCGGTAATACCTGCAGCACGCCGGTTTGAGCTGCACCTGCAGCCCGGGGTTCTCGATATGCGGAACCATCCGCGCGCGGTGATCGAACGGGTTGGACGACAGGTGGAAGACCGAGGGCGGCACCTCCTGCCTCAGAAAATAGAAGTCCTGCTCCAGGCGCTTGCGATATTCCGATTTGTTCATCGTTTTGCTTAACGTGCGCAGCCGGTACAGAAACAAGGTCGGCAGCTGGCCCCACAGCTCCTCGACGCGCATATGGCTGAGAGCGGACAAGCTGCGGATAATCGGCCAAGCCACCTCGCCGTACAGAAAGCTCTGCGTCTGCAGCAGCCAACGATTGCGCTTCTCTTCGTCGAGCGGCCCCGTCTCCTCCCGCCATACCTGGGGCTGAAAGACGACACGCGCCTGATCGGTCAAGTAGACTTTCAGATTGGCAAGAGAGAAATCGACAATCGTATTGTGCACGGAAATAAAATATTGCTGGGCCAGCAGCACGCCGGCGAGGCGGCGAATAAAATAGGCGGCAGCGGCGGCGCAGTCCAGCGCGCCGATCTGCAGCGCGTACACGGCCAGAAACGTCTGCATGTCGTTCGCGTTCAGCAGCTCCGCGACCGAAGCCGAATAAACGCTGTCTTTCGGCTCCACCATCATCAAATGAAAGCTTTTCTCCATCCAGTTAAAGTCCAGCTTGGCCAATGCGCGCCCTCCTCGCGTGTTAACGGGATTTCCAGGCCAAAATCGATAAGCGCTCGTATACGATAACAAAAAGCTCCACATTCGTTATTGTAAATGATAATCATTATCAACGTCAACAAACAGAAACCCCGGGGGAAACTTCCGCCGCGAAGCGTCGTTCCCATCCGGGGTTTCTTCTCTCTCGTTCCCGCTCGCGCTATCGGTTCAACGCCTTGTCGATCACGTCGATTCCGTAGAGCAAATTAACCGGCGACATGACGGCCATGGAGAAGTTGGCGAAAAACACTTGATCGTTCTTCACCGCTTTCAGGCCGTTCCAGACTTTGTCGCCCTTCATCTCTTCAAGCTCCTGGGCGACCGAGCCGTTCGTCTCGAAAATAAAAATATAATCCGGGTCCAGGTCCACCAGGCCCTCCATGGAGATCGTCTCGACCGCCTCGTTGCGGAGGGCCGGCGTCAGGCCGAGTCCTTCGTAATACGCCTTCAGCGCCGTATAGGACTGCATCGTGAAGCCGCCGCGGGCTTTGGAGTACAGGAAGAAGGCGACCGTCTTCCCTTCGTGGGCGGCAAACTCGGCTTTCTTCTCGGCCATCGTCCGCTCGGTGTCCGCGATGACCTGCTCGGCTTTCTCCTCCTGCGCGATGACCTTGGCCAGCTCCCGGACTCCCCATTTCCAGTCCGTCTCGGTGTTGCCCATTTTGACCGGATCGTAGAAGAGCACCGGAGCGATGGCTTCGAGCTGCTCGTACGCCTTGTCGGCGTCGGAGGTGCTGGACAGAATCAGATCGGGCTCCAGCGACGCCGTTTTCTCCAGGTTGATCGCGTCCCACTCGCCCAGGTTCTCAATGGACTTGCCCTGCAGACGGGACTTCATCGATTCCATGATGGAAATGTAGGAGTCGTACATGTTGGCCGCCATCGGGTAATAATCGAGCGAGACAAGATGGCTGAAAATGACGTAGTCGGTGACGGCGATCCGCTGCGGCTCGGTCTTCAGCTCGACGCTTTTGTTTTTGTAATCGGTAATGGTGCGCGGGTACGGGCCGCTCTCCGCAGGCTGGGAGGCCGGGGCCGATTCGGCGGCAGGCGCGGATTCGGACGCGGGAGCGGCGTCGTTCGCCTTCTCCCCGCAGGCGGCGGCAAGCGCGGTCAGCAGCAAAAGGACAAGGATGACGGATAAACGGTTAGCGGTTCTCATGATTGTACGGGCTCCTTGAATGGTTTAGTTGGTTCGAATGGTTTAGTTGGTTCGTGCTCGTTCCAGGCGCGGGTCTCGGCCCGCAGCCGTTCGTTCCAGAAACGGCGGTAAAGCTCGCAGCGGTCGATCAGCTCTTCGTGTGTGCCCTGATCGGCCACACGTCCTTGGTCCATCACAAAAATGCAGTCGGCGTTGCGGATCGTATGCAGCCGGTGGGCGATCATTACGACCGTCTTGCCCTGCGCAAGCTCCTGCAGAGCCCGGGTCACCAGCAGCTCGTTATCCGGGTCCATGCTGGCCGTCGCCTCGTCCAGCAGCAGAATCGGGGCGTCCTTCAGCAGCGCGCGGGCGATGGAGATCCGCTGCCGCTCTCCGCCGGACAGCTTCCCGCCCCCCTCTCCGGCCACGGTGTCGTATCCGTCCGGGAGCTCGCGGATAAAGTCGTCGCAGCAGGCCGCCCGGGCCGCAGCGTACACCTGCTCGTCGGTCGCTTCGGGACGTCCGAAGCGGATATTGTTCATCAGCGTGTCGTTGAACAGGTAGACGTCCTGGAATACCATGGACAGCCGCGACATCAGCGTATCCGAGCGCATCCGCCGCACGTCCGCGCCGCCGACCGCGACGCTGCCTTGACCGACGTCCCAGAAGCGGGCGATCAGATTAAGCAGCGTTGTTTTGCCGCTTCCCGACGGCCCGACCAGCGCCGTCACCCGGCCCTCGGGAATGCGCAGCGTAACGTCCTGCAGAATGGGCCGGTCCCCGTAGGAGAAGCTCACCCGCTCCAGCGCGATTCCCCCGTCCAGGGGCAGCAGCTCCTCCTCCGGCGCGGGCTCGCGAAGCGGCTCCGCGCCGAAAATCTCCCGCAGGTTCCGCAGCGCGCGCTGCAGCAAACGTCTGAATCCGGCCAGCTCCAGCAGCGGCAGCGGCTCGTACAGCCCCAGCGTCAGCAGCAGCGCGAGCGACAGCGTAAGCGGCTCGATCGCTCCTTGCGCGTACAAGCCCGCGCCGGCCGCCAGCACCGCGGCGAAGCCCAGCTCGAACACGGCGCCGTCCAGGGCGATATAACCGGCCAGCTTCCGGTTGTAGGCGATGCTGCGGTCGCGGTACGCCGCCATCGCCTCCATGAACGGACGAAGCTGGGCGCTCTTCAGGCCGAACGCCCGGATCAGCGGCACGCCGCGGATATATTCGGTGATTCGGCGGTTCGCCTCCTTGCGCGGCTCGTCCTGGCTGGCCAGCAGCGCCGCGAACTTGCGGTCGGCCGCCGCGGTCACGGCCAGCGACAGCGGCACTCCGGCGAGGCCGACGCAGGCCAGCCGCCAGTCCAGCGCAAGCAGCAGCCCCGCTGTGAGCAGCGCGGCCAGCAGGCCGCGGACGGACGAAGTCGCGATCGTATGAAACAGCGCGCCGTTGTGCGCGTCCATGCGCATCCGGCTCTCCACGGTCGAAGCCGGATACTTGTCGTAAAAGCCGAGCGGCAGCCGGCGCAGATGAACGCCGAGGCGCGTGCGCAGCCGGACGCGAATATCGCCCTCGAGTCTCAGCGAGTGACGATGGCCGAGATAAAACAGCAGGCCCTGCCCGGCGAACGCGGCAAGCAGCAGCCCGATCCCCGTCCAGGCGAGCGCGAATCGCTCCGCCCACAGGCCGTAGAAGGCCAGCGCCGCGGACAAGGGAGCAGCGGCGATAAACGGGCTTTCCAGCGCGGCACAGCGCAGGCTGCCGAGAAATTGCGGGAAGGCGCCGCCGGCCAGCCGCCTGATCGCCTGCCACAGCGCGCGCGGATTTCTTCCGGGCGCGAGCTCGCCGGGATCGAACGCGTCGTCGTCGGACGGCTCCTCTGCGTTCGGCCGCCGGGTAGGCGCTTGAGCCGCCGCGGGCTGCGCGGTCCGCTCCCCGCGCCCGGAGCCGATCGCCGGGCTCGTGTTATACGCCTGCCACATGCCCCGGTACAGCTCGCAGCCTTCCAGCAGCTCGGCGTGCGTGCCGGTCGCGCGCACCGCGCCCTCCGACATGACGATAATCTGGTCGGCATGCACGATGCTCGTCAGACGGTGCGCGATCATGAGCATCGTCTTGCCCCCGACGCTCTTGCCGCTCTTGCCGCCCTTGCCGTTTTTGCCGCGCATGAGCGCGGACAAGGCGTCGCGCAGCCGGCCTTCGTTCTCCGGATCGACGAAGGCGGTCGCCTCGTCCAGGATGACGATGGGCGCGTCCTTGACGATCGCGCGGGCAATCGCGATCATCTGCCGCTGCCCGCCGCTCAGCGTCCCTCCCTGCCCGCCGACGACAGTATCGTATCCGTCGGGCAGCCGCGTGATAAAGTCGTGGCAGCCGGCCAGCTTCGCCGCCTCGATCGCCTCCGCGTCGGTCGCGTCCGCGCGGCCCTTGCGGATGTTTTCCAGAATCGATTCCTCGAACAGAAATTCGTCCTGCAGCACGAAGGACAGCCGGCCCATCCGCTCCTCGGAGGCCATCTCCCGCACGTCCGCACCGCCGATGGACACCGTGCCCTCGTCCGCGTCCCAGAAACGGGCGATCAGCTTGGCCACCGTCGTTTTGCCCGCGCCGGACGGTCCGACCAGGGCGGTCAGCTTGCCTTCCGGCACGCGCAGGGACACGTCGCGGAGCGTCCGCCTGTCCCCGTAGCCGAACGAAACGCCGTCCAGTCGGATTTCGGACCCTGCGGGCCGCTTCGGCTCCCGCGGCTCGGGCAGCTCATCCTCGTCCAGCAGCTCTCCGACCTCGCGGACGGCGGCGGCGATCCGGAAGCTCACCATCCCTCCGGTGCCCATCAGCTTAAGCAGCGGCTTGCCGATTCCCATCGTCGCGAGCAGGAAAAAGACAAGCGTCTCCAGCGGCAGCTCGCCGCGGGCGTACAGCACCGTGCCGAGCGGCAGCACGAGAAGCATCGGGGCACGCGACAGCGCGACCGTGACCGACTTGAGCGGCAGGCTTCGCAGATGCAGCCCCGTCGTCATACGCTCGCTCTCCCGCACCGCTTCGGCGAATTGCCCGTACGCCTCTTCGGAGCGAGCAAACGCCTTGATCACCTTCATGCCGTGCACGTAGCGGAGCAGCGCCGACGAGAGACGCGTCTGCGCTTCTCCGTACCGGCGGCGATAGCCGTTCACCTTGCGCTGCACCGTCCGGTACAGGAAGAACAGCAGCGGAGCCGCGGCCGCAGCGGCCAGAGCGAGCCGCCAATCGATCGCGAACATTGCGGCATAGGCGACCAGCGGCACGGCGACCGATGCGGCGATATCGGGAATCAGATGCGCGACCCCCTCCTCGATGCGTTCGACCTGCTCGTGCATCGTATGCTTGAGCTGTCCGGTATCCCGCTTCTGGAAATAACCGAGCGGCAGCCGGGCGAGCTTGCGGGCCAGCTCCAGCCGAAGATCGTACAGCAGCTCGTAGGCGGTCCGATGCGCCAGGTTGTGCGAGCCGATCATCGTCCACGTCTTGAGCAGAATGGCGGCGACGGCCGCTCCGCCCAGCAAGGCGATCGTGGACGCTCCGCCCGCGTCGGGCTGCTCCAGCATCAGGCGAATGGACGCGTACACGAGCAGAAACGGCGCCAGCCCGAACGCCGCCGACAGGATGGCGAGCGCGGCCGAGCCGGCGATCAGCAGCCGTCTGTCCCGCAGAAACAGCGAGAGCCGCTTTACAGCATAAAGCCCGCCGCTGTAAGGACCAGTCGGCGGGCCGGATCGTTTGTCGCGAATATGCGCCACCTCCAAAGAAAATGAGTTTCATTCTCAGTAGAAGTGTAGCAGAGAACGTTAACGAAAGGAGTACACGATTATTCAAGAAAAGATGGATGATTGTCTACGCCGGCATTCGGCTGGGTCAGCATGCGGGCTTCCCGCGGGGACAGGCCCGTATGCCGTCTGAAGACGCGGCTGAAATATTGCGGATCGTCGTATCCGACCATGGCGGCAATCTCTCCGATCGGCGTGCGGCTCATCGCCAGAATTTCCCTGGCGCGGCCGATGCGATACTGGATGACGTAGTCGATCGGACGGATGCCGATATTTTTGTGAAACAGGTAGGAAAACTGCCTGACGCTCATTCCTTGCAGGCGCGCGAGCTCCTCGAGCGTCAGCGGCTCCGCGTAGTGGACGTGAATGTAGCCGACGGCGCGCTCGACCGCTTCCAGCTGGCCCGGACCGAAGCGCACGGACTGGCAGGCCGCGAACGTCTCGCCGAGCACGGACAGGAACAGCTCCTTCTTGCGGAAGCTCGTCAGCTTGCCCGGCATTACCGCCGTATGGTGCAATCTCTCCAGCAGCTCGAGCAGGCGCGGCTGCGGACCGGGGCGCAGCGTGAAATGGCCGGGCGTTCCGTCCGCCGCCGCGTTGCCCTCCTCGCAAAACCGGTAATGAACGACGTAATATTCGAAGCTCTCCGCGCCGACCGGAACAAGGGTCATTCGCTGCCCTTCGGAGCCGTGGCACAGCGCCCCCGGCTCCAGACGGTAGTCTCCGTCCCGGAACGACATTCGGGCCTCTCCCCGGACGACGAACAGAAATCCGCTCTTCGGCAGCCGATAACGTTCCAGCCGCTGGCCCGGCAGGATGGACAGGCGCATGACGTCCTCCACCACGAAAGCCGTCTTGTTGAACAAGTCGGCCAACGCGTCGACCGCGACGTCCGCCGTCCCGCCGCCGTCGTCCGCGCCGGCGGCCGCCTTCGGCTCGAGCCGCGACAGCCGGAACGTCAGGCCGAGAATGCGCCGCTGCAGCTCGCCGAGCTTCGAGGCGGAGGCCGGCACCGATTGCCGGGAGAGCAGGCACAGCTTGCGAAGCTGCTCGAACAGCTCCTCGTCCGCTCCCGGCTCCAATTCGAAGGAGCGCGGCATGTGGCGCAGGCCCGCAAGAGCCTCCTCCCCCTGGCCGGGCAAATATTGAATCAGCAGCCCTTCGAATTCCTCCTCCCCCACCTCGATTTCCAGCTTTTTTCCGTAGGCGCAATGCACCATTTTTCCGGGCTTCATCCCGTAAAAGGCGCCGTCGATCCGTATGCCCGCCCGGCCGCGCAGCGCGAAGAGCAGCCCGCAATGCCGCGTCGGCCGCTCCTTGTGCTCCTTCGTCACCGCGCCCGCCTGCAGCACCAGCAGGTGCACTCCGTATATCGTCATCGGAACCCGCATGAATTCTTCCGCGATTCCGTTCACATCTGCTCCCAATTTCCGTCCCTCTCTCCCTGGACCGCCGGATTTCGGCTTCCCGATTCCGCGCCTCCGGCTTGACGTCCATGGGAATTATTTTAATGATAATCATTCTCAACGTCAACCGCGAACCGGCGAGTCTGGCTCCGCCGACCCCTTCGCCTAAGCAATAAGGCCCACTTTTCGACGGGGCTCCCCGACGCCAAGAAGAGCGAATAGAAAAAAACGTTGTTCCATGAAGGATTTTAGCAGATTCTGACGAATCAATTACGATATAGGTACATAGACGCATTATCGATATCAAGGCGCCGACGTTCCGCCCCTTCCATTTCCTCGGCACGGATTTCCGTGCCGGCACGGGCAGTTCCCTCATCCGGAAGACATCGAGCGGATTGCGGATTCCGCTTGCGCCATTCGGCTCGAGCGCCGTTCGAACAAGACTGCACCTGGGGATGCCGTCCGGGCTTTTGAGTAGAAAAATTAGAATTTTGGGGGAAACAAGGCAAGATGGAATACACAACTGTACATTCGCGCAAAGCGACGCTGTCGCTTAAAATTACGGAATTCGAGGTTCCGCCCATGCAGGATCTGCTCATTATCGGCAAGAAGGCGCCGATCGGGCCGGAAGCCGTGAGAAGAATGGCCGAAGCGCTGTCTCCGGAGCAGTTCACCCTGCTGAAGATTGAGCATCCCAAGATCGAGGCGGTGCTCGTGCGCAGCTCGATTCTGCAAATGCTGGACCAGACCATTTTGATGAAAATCGTGATGGAAGAGGTAGAGCGCATGATCATCGATACGATGGTTCTGCGCTCCGAGCTGAAGGTCGCGTTATCCGTTCAGAGAGAGGTGGAATTGGGGTGAAGGTCGGGGAATCCATGATCCGTTCCGTGCGTACCCTCTCTTCCGACAAGAGCGTATCCTATGCTTCGGAACGCATGAACGAATGGAACGTGAACTCGGTAGTCGTCGTCGATTACGGAACGATTGTCGGGCTCGTTACGACCCCCCATATCCGCTCCTCCCATCCGAACCGGATCGTGGCGGACGCCATGACGGCGCCTCCCTCCGAGGTGTTTCCCGACACGCTCGTCTGGGATGCGCTGAAGATCATGGACAAACAAGGCTCCGACCATCTGCTCGTCATGGACGAAGGAACGCTTGTCGGGCTTCTCACCCGGGAGATCGTGCTGCTGAAGCTGTCGGAGCTGCGGGACCCGCTGTGCGGCCTGTACCGTTCGCCTTACATTCACGCCGTCGGGGAGTCGATGCTGAAGAAGCGCCAGCCGTTCCATCTGCTGTTCGTCGATCTGAACCGCTTCGGAGAAATCAACAAGCGCTACGGCCATCCGTTCGGCGACGACGTCATCCGCGAATACGCGAACCGGATTTCCTCGCTCGCGGTTAAAGAACGCGATTATCTATGCCGCTACGCCGGAGACGAATTCGTGCTGATCACTTTGGGAGACGAGGCCGGCGTGGCTTCGTTCACCGATTTTTTGGCGCGGCCGGTCGTGCTCGACAACGTTGCGGTATCCGCGTCCGTAGGCTCCATCGCCGTTCAGAGCGAATCCGCGTTCTCGCAGATGTTCCGCGACATTTTAAGCGAAGCCAGCCTGCTGTCCACGTCCTCCAAGCCCGTGCCCCGCTGACGGCCCAAGGGAACGGCCTCCGTGCGCTTTGCCGGGGCGGCTCATTGAAAAGCCTCCGCGATATAGCGGTAGGAGCGAACCCGCTTCTCGAAATCGTGAATGTGCGAGACGATCATCAGCTCGTCCAGATGCATCCGGTCCGCGTAGCGCTTCAGCGCCTCCTTCACTTGTCCCGGCGTGCCGATAAACCGGCGCGTCCGCATCTGTTCGAGCACCTGCTGCTCCGCGGCCGAGTAAGGATACTCCGACGCGGTTTTCACCGAAGGCATGAAGCGAAGCTCCTGTCCGGTAAGCAGCTTGAGGAAGAACAGCTCGTTGCTGCGCGCCAGCTGCCTCGCCTCCTCCTCCGTGTCGGCGCACACCGCCATGACGGCGGCGAGCGCTTTGGGCCGCTCGCAGTAGGACGAAGGCTGAAAATAAGAGTTGTAATGCTGCAGCGGCTCGTCGCCGGCCGCGCCGAAAAACTGCGCGAACGCATACGGGGCGCCAAGCTGCGCCGCAATCTTGGCCGTGCCGTCGCTGGAGCCGAGCAGCCACAGCTCGGGCATGCCCTCCGTCTCGGGGAAGGCCCGCAGCCCGGAAAACCGGTGGTTGGCCGCGTTGTCGTCCCGCAGGTAGTGATACAGATCGACGACCTGCTGAGGATACGGATCGACGTCGTAGCGCTTATGCTCCTGCAGCGCGCGGGTCGAGAGCGGACTTCCTCCCGGCGCGCGGCCCAGGCCCATGTCGATGCGGCCGGGATGGAGAGCTTCCAGCAGCTTGAAGTTCTCGGCGACTTTGTAAGCGCTGTAATGCGGCAGCATAATGCCGCCCGAGCCGACGCGAATCGACTTGGTGTGCGCGGCGATGTGGGCGATCAGAATTTCCGGGCTGGAGGAGGCCAGCGCGGCGCTTCCGTGATGCTCCGACACCCAGAACCGATAATACCCGAGCTTCTCCGTCTCCCGGGCCAGCGCCGTCGTCTCGTCCAGCGCGTCTCTTGCGGACCTGCCTTCGTTGATGTGAGAGTGTTCCAGTACGCTTAGTTTCATGATGTCTCGAAGCCTCCATGCTTCTTGTTCGTGCATCCATGCACAAAAGGAGCCGCCCCATAAGTATGCGGAGTCGCACTTCACGATAATCGACGGGCGACGGAACATCCGTCTCTGTCTCCAGCGGCCGGATGCCCGCTTCTCCTCATCGATAATCCTGTACTCCCCTACTTACGGAACAGCCCCCTCTCTCTCAACCGTTAGCGCTTGTTGAAAATATCGGTCAGAACGGGAACGATCTGCGACTTGCGGGAGACGACTCCCTTCAAGAGCGCGCGGTTGTTCTCGATCTTCACGCTGTAGGCTTCTTCGACCGCGTCCGCCGCTTTGCCGAGGGCAAGACCGACGGAATCGTTGTTCAGAATGTCGGTCACGACGAACAGGAACAGGTCGAGGCCCTTCTCGTTAATGATGCCGGTCAGCGCGTCTTCCAGCTCGGCTTGCTTGGACAGCACGTCGTTGACGTCGACCGCGTTCACTTGGGCGATCTCGACTTTCGCCTGGCCCATGCTGAACTCCTTGGCGTCCAGCGAGATCAGCTGCGCGATGGTCTTGTCGCTCAGATCGGCTCCGGCTTTCAGCATATCGAGGCCGTAGCTGTCAGCGTCCACGCCGGCGATCGCAGCCAATTCCTTGGCGGCGGCAACGTCCTGCGCGGTGCAGGTCGGAGATTTGAACAGCAAGGAATCCGAGATGATGGCCGACAGCATCAGGCCGGCAACGTTGGCGGGAACGGACTTGCCGTTCTCCTTGTACAGCTTGAGCAGAATCGTCGCGGTGCAGCCGACCGGCTCAGCGCGATAGTACAGCGGCGCGCTCGTCTCGAAGTTGGCGATCCGGTGATGGTCGACGACCTCGAGCACCGTCACTTGATCGATGTCGGAGACGCTTTGCTGGCGTTCGTTATGATCAACGAGAATGACGCCTTTGGCTTCGCCCGCGACCGTCTCGACCAGGCGCGGAGCCGCGAAGCCGAACTTGTCCAGCGCGAATTGGGTTTCGCCGCCGACGGCGCCGAGGCGGACCGCTTCGACTTCTTCCCCGAGCTGAGTTTTCAAATCCGCGTAAGCAATGGCAGAACAAATCGTATCCGTATCCGGATTTTTGTGACCGAAAATCAATACTTTGCTCATTTTCTTGCTCCTCATCTATGATATTGGCGAGAAAAGTATACCGCAAAAGCGCCGTCGGAAGCAAGACAAAGCACGCTCTATTCCGATAGATTTACCTCGCCATTGCTCCGAAATAAAACCGCAAGATTACGCAACTCGCCGTCTTCCGATTTGTGGTACAACTATAGAAGCTGAATTCAAACCGAAGGAGACTCGCCATGAACCGAACGATTCGCATTCCCGTTCCCGCCGAATTCGACTTTTCCGTTAATCTCGATTACTTGTCGCGCTCGCCCGACGAGAGCCTGTACCGCATTCGCGACGGCCGGCTGTTCAAGACGATCCCCTGCGGGTCGCGCTCGCCCTTCTTCGAGGTCGCGGCGGAGCCGGGCAGCCTGCTCGTGCTTCCGCTGGACGACGAGCCGTGGAGCCCCGAGACCGAGCGGGAGGTCGTCGCCTACACGCGGGACTGGTTCGATCTCGACAACGATTTGTCTCCTTTTTACGAGCTGGCCGGCCGCGATCCGCTTCTGCGCGACGTCGTTTCCCGGCTGTACGGTCTGCGCAACATGGGCATTCCCGACCTGTTCGAGGCGCTGTGCTGGGGCATTATCGGCCAGCAGATCAACCTGGCGTTCGCTTATACGCTCAAGCGCCGGTTCGTCGAGGCGTTCGGGCGGCAGGTCCGGCGCGGAGACGTCGACTGCTGGCTGTTTCCGGAGCCGCGCGACATTGCCGGGCTGGACGTCGGCGATATCGCCGCGCTGAAGATGACGACGAAGAAGGCCGAGTATTTGATCGGCGTCGCCCGCCTGATCGCGGACGGGGAGCTCGGCAGAGCCGTACTGCTGGAAGGCGATATCCGCTCCGCGGAAAAAAGGCTCGTCTCGATCCGCGGCATCGGTCCCTGGACGGCCAACTACGTGCTGATGAGGTGTCTGCGCTATCCGTCCGCCTTTCCGATCGACGACGTCGGCCTGCACAACGCAATCAAAGCGGTACTGCGGATGGAGCAAAAGCCGACCGCGGCCCGGATCAAGGAGCTGGCGGTCGGCTGGCGAGGCTGGGAAGCCTATGCGACGTTTTATTTATGGCGCGTGCTTTATTAACGCCTTGCCGTGCGGGACGTTCTGCGGCAGGGCAGGCGATCCCCGCTCTGGCGGGCGTTCTGCGGCAAGAGGTTCCCCGGATCGGCCACTCTCCGGCATGGCAGAGCGTTCTTCGGCGGGATGCCGTCGCCCGGCCCGGTCGGACTTACAGCTCCGGCAAATAACGGCCGTAGCCTTCCTCCTCCATCCGCTCCTTCGGAATAAACCGCAGGGAAGCGGAATTGATGCAGTAGCGCAGCCCGCCCGGCATCGGTCCGTCGTCGAACACGTGGCCGAGATGGGAGTCGGCCTCCCGGCTTCTCACTTCGACCCGGTACATGCCGTGGGTGAGATCCTGACGCTCCTGAATGTTGCCGCCGTGCAGCGGCTTCGAGAAGCTCGGCCAGCCGCAGCCCGCGTCGAACTGATCGCGGGAGCTGAACAGCGGCTCGCCGGAGACGATATCGACGTAGATGCCCTGCTCCGTATTGTTGTAGAATTCGTTGCGGAACGGAGGCTCGGTCGCGCTGTTCTGCGTCACCTCGAACTGCATCGGCGTAAGCCGCTGACGCAGCTCCTTCTGCAGCTCCTCCTTGTCCTTCGCCGTATTCCAGTGCTGCCCGATGAACGAGTCGCGGCCCGAGCCGTGGCGATAATACTTGTATCTGAGCGGATTTTTGCGGTGATAGTCCTGATGGTACTCCTCCGCCGCATAGAACTCGGCAGCCGGCTCGATCGCGACCGCGATCGGCTTGTCGAACCGCCCGCTCCGCTGCAGCTCCTCCTTGGACGCTTCGGCCTCGTGGCGCTGCTGCTCGTCGTGATAAAAAATAACGGGGCGATAAGACGATCCCCGATCGTGGAACTGCCCTTCCGCATCGGTCGGATCGACCGAGCGCCAATAAATGTCGAGCAGCTTGCTGTACGGGAATACTCCCGGATCGTACGTAATCTGCACCGCTTCCGCATGCCCGGTCGTCTCCGAGCACACTTCCTCGTAGGTCGGATTGACGGTATGCCCTCCGGTATAGCCGGATACGATGCCGTGAATGCCCGGCAGCTCCTCGAACGGCGTCACCATGCACCAGAAGCATCCGCCGGCGAATGTCGCTTTTTGCAGCGACGGTTGCGCGCTATTTTCCATGTCGAAGCTCCTTCCGTATTCCATTGTCGCTTGCGTTCTGTTTCTATTGTAATCAATATCGGGTCCCGATTCCAATCCCCCGATCAGGGCTCGGTTCCATTTCCGTGATTGTAGCTCGATTCCGTTCCCACGATCGTAGCTTGATCCCATTCCCCGATCGTAGCTCGATTCCGTTCCCCGATCGTGGCTCGATTCCATTCCCGTGATCGTAGCCCGATCCCATTCCCCGATCGTAGCTTGATCCCATTCCCGACCGTAGCTCGACTCCATTCCCGACCGTAGCTCAATTCCGTTCCCCAACCGTAGCTCGATTCCATTCCCGCGAATTTCGTACCCTCTCGCCCGCCGGACCGATTTCGGATATGATGGGTTTATAGGGAAAAAAAGGCTCCCCTAACGAGGAGGAATGACGGTTGGGCATGAACACAATGGAATGGCGATGCAAGGATGAGACCCGCATGCACGCTTGCGCGTGGAATCCGGATTCCGCCGGCGGGAAGCCGCGGGCGGTCGTCGGCCTCGTCCACGGCATGGGCGAGCATTCCGGGCGTTACGCCCACCTGGCGGAGATGCTGAACGCCGAAGGCTACGCCGTGCTGGCTTTCGATCAGAGAGGCCACGGCAAGACGGAAGGCAAGCGCGGGCATGTGCCGGTTTACGAATCGCTGCTGGAGGGCGTCGATCTGCTGCTGGACGAAGCGCGGCGAAAATATCCCGGCTTGCCGGTATTTCTGTACGGCCACAGCATGGGCGGCAACGTAACGCTGAACTATTTGCTGCGGAGGCAGCCCGCCATTCGCGGAGCGATCGTGACGGGACCATGGCTGAAGCTGGCCTTCAAGCCTCCTTCGCTGCAAGCGATCGTCGGCAAAATCGTTGAGCAGGTCTACCCGGCCTATACGAACAATCGTCCGATGGTCGCGGAGAACCTGACGACCGATCCGGCGATGATCGAGCGGTACGTGAACGATCCGCTCGGACACGGGCAGATTACGGCGCGGTTTTTCTTCGGCGTGCAGAAGGCCGGGCTGTGGGCGCTCAACCATGCGTACATGCTGCAGGTGCCGCTGCTGCTCATGCACGGAGGCGACGACAAGGTCACCTCGATTCACGCGAGCAAGGAATTTGCTGGCAAAGCCGGGGAACGCGTCGATTGGCGGGAATGGCCGGACTTCAAGCACGAGCTGCACAACGAAACGCGGCGGGAGGAAGTATTCGCCGTCGTGCGCGACTGGCTCGCGAAACGGTTGAACGAATAATGGTAAGGGGCTGTTCCGTACGCAGGCCGAGCCCCCAGGCTCCAAAATCGGTCGAAACCGCCCAGTAGCGGTCGGTCAGACCTCTAATTGCGGACAGCTGCACGAATTGGCCACCGCAACGGTCTGTCAGACCGCTAATTGCGGCCAGTTGCCCGAAAGGGCTTGCGTAACGGCCTGTCAGACCGCTAAATGCGGCCAACTGCCCGAATGGGCTTGCTTAAACATTCCTGTAGAGTCTAAGATTTACGCTTGGACAAAGCAAAAAGCACCTCGTATGATGGGGGTTGAACGGATCAATGTCCTAAACCCATCAGGAGGCG
>NZ_JBHMDN010000026.1:0-59258 GCF_042431195.1 Cohnella cellulosilytica | reverse complement strand
ATGTCATCAAACACCCATTGTAAAAATATTGAACAAATGATTAAAATTATAAATCTGGCTTTGTGATGGGTGTTGGATGTTAGCTTTTTTGCATGGCTAGTGCCTCCCGGACCGTTAAAAGCGGGCAGTTGCCCAAATTGGCCTGCGTAACGGCCCCCCAGACCGTTAAAAGCGGGCAACTGCCCAAATCGGCCTGCCGACCCGCAAAGAGGGTTGGTTGGGTAGGGGGGGTCGCGATTTCTCCGAGTTCATGTATGCGAATTGGCCGGTCATAGTTATTTAACGTTCGCCCTTACCATACAGACGTTAACCCCCCTTGCAGACACCGGCTTAGCGCAGTTCCTGCAAGGGGGTTCATCAGATTATACTCAGCGCCCTTCCCGCTCGCGAACGGCGTCCCGGATTTCCTCCAGCGTCTGCTGCATCTTGCTCATTCTTTGCAGTCCGGAATATTGGTTGCCGATAAGGCCTGCCAATCCGATAATGAGCACGATTGCGATAAACAGCGTCAAAACGTCTCTCCCCTTTGCTCGGTTACTGAGTCGGAACCTTCAGCCCCATGTAAACCACGTCCCGGTCCACGCCGTCCAGCGTTGTCACGCCCGGCAGCAGCCCCCATTGCTCGAAGCCGAACTTCCGCAGCAGCGCCAGGCTCGCCTCGTTATGGCCGAATACAATCGCGAGGACGTTGCGGATGCCCAGACGCGGACACTCCTCGATCGCTTTGCGGAAAAAGAGACTTCCGATGCCTTTGGAACGATAGGCGAGATCGATGTAGATGCTGATCTCGGCGGTCGCGTCGTACGCGGCACGGCTGTGGAACCTGGAGAAGCTGAGCCAAGCGATAATCGCTTCTCCGTCCTTCATGACCCAGATCGGCCATTTGTCCGCCGAATGCGCCTCGAACCATCCGATTCTGTCCTCCGTCGTAACCGGCTCCAGATCGGCCGTTACGCTGCGGCTGGCGATCGTGGTGTTATAGATGGCGACGATTCGTTCAAGATCTTCCCTTTCGGCGTTTACGATTTCATAGGACTGCTGCATGAGAATATAGCCTCCAAGCTTTGGAACGGATTGCCGATCGTTGTTACCTATTATAACGCGTCCCGTCATCCTCATAAAGCTATCGCGGCAATCTCCCTAATGGAACGGACGACCCGGTCGGCTGCGGACAAATCCTGGTTGCCCGAATTTTCATTGACGTAACCGATGCACGTCATGCCGGCCGCCTTGGCCGCAAGGATGCCGTTCCGGGAATCCTCGAGCACGACGCAGCCCCTCGGATCCGCTCCCAACTGCCTGGCCGCTTCCAGATACACATCCGGCGCCGGTTTGCCCCTGGCCACCTCTTCCCCGCTGACCACGCAGGAGAAATAAGACGCAATGCCGAACTTCGCCAGCACCGCCAAAATAAACTCGCGCGCGGACGAAGAGGCGAGCCCTACCGGAATGCCGCGCCGCTTTAGCTCCTCCAGCAGTTCCGGGATGCCGTCGATCGGCTCATAGGCGCTTTCTTCAAGCGCTTTGATTTTGCCGGCGAGCTGGTATGCGATAATTTCCTCAACCGTCTGCGACAGCCCTCTTTCGGCGCGAATAATCGCCCACATCTCCGGATTGGTCGTGCCGACGAACCGTTCCAGCTCCTCCTGCGTAATTTCTTCGCCCAAATGCTTCATCGTATCAATATCGCCGGCAAAATGCAGCGGCTCGCTGTCGATAAGGACTCCGTCCATGTCGAAAATAAAGGCCTGTATCATTCGAATTGTTCCTCCGTTGAGTTTGTAATGGCAGCTTGCATACATAGGCGCGCGAATCTGCATGCTAATCGGGAGTATGTTCAAGGAGCCGTGAATCCGCATGACGACCGCTTCCCAAAACTGCGATTTTTCGCCCATGAAAAGGATGATCACGGCCGACATCCGGCTAATGATATCCAAGCTCGAAGTTCTGGCCGCGACGCTCGATCATGAAGGGAACTGCTTGCTCGGCGAGTTGGAGCAGATCAAGAAAAACTTCCTTCAGATCGAGTCCAACGCGGCGACGTTTTATTTGAATTGTTATCTCTCCCCGTTCATCGAACGGTATACGGACTTATCGCTTACGATTCGGAGCTTGTCCAACCGCCGCCACGGCGCGTTGATCGTCGTCGAGCGCAAGGACCCGCTCGATCCGTTCCTGCAGCCCGGCATTCCGGTCGGAGCGCCGATCAGCCATACGCTGCTCGAATCGATCTTTTATCCCGGCAGCCCGCTGCACGACGGAGCGGTGCTCATCCGCGCGGATCGGATCGTCTCCGCCAAGCACGTGCTTCCGCTCGCCGCTTCCCAGGACGACGAGCGGATTACCGGCACGCGCCACCGCGCGGCGGTCGGGTTGTCCGAGCGATGCGACGCCATCGTCCTCGTCGTGTCCGAAGAAACCGGCAAAGCTTCCTTCGCCAGCGAAGGACAGCTATACCCCGTCATTACGCCGTAGACGACGAGTAACGCGACAGACGGAAGATCATACTAGGTGCGTTACCCACTTAATCGACCAGATTAACCAGAATTTAACTTTCAAAATGTCTAATGGCCGATTTAATCAGGAGGTCTGGCATGGAAACGCGCAAAAAAAGGGATATTCTCTCAATCGCCACGGTCCCGCTCACGATGACTCTGGCCAATTCGATGCTGATTCCCGTCCTCCCCGCCATGCAGCAAGCGCTGAAGATCTCCTCCTTGCAAGCGAGCTGGATCATTACCGCCTACGCGACGGTGGCGATTTTGTTTATTCCTCTTGCCGGTTACTTGTCCGACCGTTACGGCCGCAAAGCGGTCATTCTTCCGTCTTTGCTTCTCGTATGCGTCGCCGGAGCGGCCGCCGGCATTGTCGCGGCGATCGGCTCCCGCAACGCCTACGGTCTTATCCTTGGAGCAAGGCTGCTTCAAGGACTCGGCTCGGCCGGCTGCTTCCCGGTCGTGCTGCCGCTCGTAGGCGATCTGTTCAAGCGAGACCAAGACGTCAGCCAAGGCCTCGGACTGATCGAAACGGCGAACACCTTCGGCAAGGTCGTCAGTCCAATTCTCGGCTCGGCGCTGGCAATCTGGTCGTGGTACGCCCCTTTCTTCGCGATTCCCGCGTTCGGGCTCATTTCCTTCCTGCTCGTACTCGTCTTCGTCAAGACGCCGCACGGCTCCGACGACAACTCGTCCAAGCGCGTCGGGCTGGGCGCTTTCGTTCGTTCGGTGCTGGCCCTGATCAAAGCCGAAGGCAAGTGGCTTTACTGCATTTTCGCCATCGGCGGCATCGCCATGTTCGTGATCTTCGGCAGCTTGTTCTATTTGTCCGAGACGCTGGAGGAACGGGGCATGAAGTCCATCTACAAAGGGCTGGTGCTGGCCATCCCGCTCGGGGGCCTCTGCCTGGTTGCCTATTTGAGCGGAAAATGGATCGGAAAAAACAAAGCGCGCATGAAGTGGACCAGCTTGATCGGATTCGCGATCGCGACGGCCGCGCTGCTCGCGTTGGGGCTTATGAAGCGCGACGGCACCTGGTGGATCGCCGCGCTGCTCGCCCTGTCCTCTTCCGGCATCGGCGCCGCGCTGCCCAGCATGGACGCGCTCCTTACCGGAGGCATCGACAAAGATCAGCGCGGCACCGTGACCTCGCTGTACAGCAGCATGCGTTTTATCGGGGTTGCCGCAGGGCCTCCCGCCAGCGCCTTGCTCATGGACGTATCGGGAGGCGCCTTGTTCCTGGTCGCGGCAGGCACTGCGCTGCTCGCGACGCTGCTTAACTTGTTCGCGATCCGGCCGGAACGATAACTCCGGACGTTCGTCTACAGGATGAAGTCGCCGATCGTGCGGTAGAGAAGCTCCTTTTCCGTTTGCCGCAAGTCGTGGCCGGAACGCCCGAACACGGCGAACGCCGCGTCGGGGCATAGCCGTTCGTACCGCCTGCAGTCCTCTTCGTCCAGCAGACTGTCGGCCAGCATGCCCCGCAGCACGAGCAATTTCTTGTTAATGCCCTTGGAGAGCCGGCGCTGCGTCGACTCCCGCTCGATCCCCCTGACCGCTTCGGGACGAATGTTCCGCTGCCGGGAGAACTGGACCAGGTACGTAAGCAGGTAATCCTCGGCCCAGCCTTCCGGCAGCGCTCTATGCTCCGCGGGATACTCCTGCAATAGGACCGACAGCACCGCCGCGGGATGCTTCTCGAGATAACCGAGCGCGTAAGCCACTCCGCGGGAATTGGCGTACAGATGGAACCGGTTAAGCTGCGCGTCCGCTACGACGGCCGCGATATCCGAGACATGGTGCTCCAGGTCATACCCGCTCTCCGGTGTATCGCTCTGGCCGCGGCCGCGGAACGACAGCGCCACGCATTTGCGCGGAGACAAGTATGTCATCAGCTCGACGTATTCCTCGGCCGTCTCCGACAAACCCGGGCAGATGAGCAGAGGAACGGACGAATCCTGTTCGTTCGAGACGAGATAGTGGATTTCGATCTTGCCGTTGCTTGCGCGATGCGACCCGATGTCCATATCGTTCCTCCGCCCGTTCGTCAGATTAGATGGCCGGCATGACGTTGCCGCCGTTGACCGGAATGTAGGCCCCCGTAATAAATGACGCCAGATCGGACGCAAGGAACGCGACCGCGTTGGCGATTTCCTGATCCGTGCCTCTCCGTTTTAACGGTACGGACTGCTCGTACGCTTCGTTGCGCTCGGTGTGGCTCTCGCGATCTCTGTCGCTGATCGTCCAGCCCGGGGCGACCTGGTTCACCGTGATACCATGCTCGCCGATCTCCTTGGCCAGTACGCGATAGATGCCGTCCATTCCCCGTTTGCCCGCTACGTACGCCGATTGCGAAGGGAAATTTTGCATCGCGCATTCCGTATTGATGCCGACAAATCTGCCCCACTTTCGCTCGATCATGCCGGGCACGAACGCCTTGGCCAAGTATACGCTCTGCATGACGCAGGAGTCGAACTGGCTGGCATAATCCTCCGGCGCCTGTTCCAAAATGCTTGTCCATTGATACTGGACAACCGCGTTGGCCACCACGATATCGACCGGCGCGAGCCTGGCTTCAATCTCCCGCTTCATGTCGGCAACCGACTGCTGGTCGGTAATATCCGCATGGACGATGACTGCCTTCACACCATACGCTGTCAATTCCTCCTGCAGGGCGAGCGCCTGCTCCTCGCTGCTGCGATAATGAATCGCGACGTTCGCGCCGCACTGCGCCAGCGTCCTCGCCATCACCCGGCCCAATTGTCCGGTTGCTCCGGTTACGAGCGCGGTTCGTTTGCCAAGATCTATCTTCATCGTTGTTCCCCTTTCGCCATTCCCCTCCATCATAGGCAACATCCCCTGCGTTGACAACTAAAAAATCGTTTTCTTTCCGTCCAAGTGTTCAACAATAGAGGGTTCCGAGCAGCGGAACCGGAATACCTGTAAGCGCACGAGAATAAGAACGCTTGATCGCATGGAAAGTTAACGTTAAGATAAGATTGTACAATTGAACCTGGGTGGGCTTGGTTTCCCTTCGAAAGGAGGTGAAGCCATGGAAATAAAAGATGCAATCCTCATCATGATCGCTTTTTCTACCTTTGTCATTGCTCTTTTAACTTACATCGCGATTAACTACAAGAGAAAGTAAAAACCCACCCAATGGTTGACCGCCGAAGGTGGGTTTTGTCGCTCATTAACTTGAAGGGACATCCCATCCAAGCCAATTGTATAGGCCGAGTGTTCACAGCACTCGGTCTTTCTACTGCGATTTTAACATATACGATAACGCATAAACAAGTGATTGTTTGCAGCCACAACATGTAGAATTGGCTTCGTAAGCAATTGGGCAGATATAGGACAATTCCCCCTGATCATTCGTCTTCCGGCATTGCTCATATTTGGTCCAACTCGTCCATAAAAGCCGGCCTTTTCCGATATAGCTCGCGAAGCTCGTTAATCAGGGCGGTCTGATTGTCGCGGCCCGCTATCTTAGCGTATCTTCTAAGCATATAGCCAACCTTCTTATAATTGCTTCTATTCGTCGCCCATTGCGCCGTTTTTTTGATCTGATCGCGATAAATGGCGTTAATCTCATTCTCGAACTTCCCCGCCAACCTGTCGGCGTACTCTTCGATCTCTGCCGGGTTTTCCTTCACATACTCCATCAGCTCGTCCAGGTCTTCCGCCTCGGCAATGAGCTTGAGATACATGCTATTGGCTTGCCAGCTCTCTTCCTGCTTCAACCTCATCTTCAACCGATCGTACAACGATTCTCTCTCTTCTTCTCCCGCCAGCTGCCGAAGCTCGTGATAATATTCGAACTCGCCGGCGAGCAGCAGCTGTTCGGCCAACATCTTCTGTTCTTCCTTGCGCTGCAGCTCGTGGTACGCGGCATATCTGATTTTTTGCCATTTTAACACCAGCCCGGCATAATCCTTATCCTGTTCCTCGCCTTCCAAAGCCAGCTTTACGACACGATCATAATGATTATCTTGCTTAAATTGGTTTATGAGAGTTTCCCTAAAGGAACTGTAGTGAAGATTAGCGTCGATAAACTGTTCCGTTTCCTCCGCGGTACCGTATTCCCGAAGAACATCAAGCCATATTCCGAGTAACGTTTCCGTCGTATACTTCTGATATTCCTGGCTTGCGTATTTGTGTACGAGGCTTTCTATTTTCGCTTTTAGCGTATTTCTTAAGGCTTCAACATCGGCAAACTGAGCGCACGCGCTTAGAAGGGCAACCCTGAAATCTTCCCATCCTTCAAAAATCGTTTTTTCGCTCTCCTGCAGCAATTTCAGAAACAACCGCTCTCTCTTTTCCGGCTCCCATTGCGCGTTGTCTTCTATCGCCTCATGGACCCGCTCCAGCGCCTCATTCGCCAGCTCGCCGATGTCACCGTTGGAATCGTCCGCATACTGAAAAGCTTTAACGGCCTCCTCCAGAACAAGACACGCAATATCCACCGTCAAAAGCACGTCTTCCGTTTCCTCGGCTTTCTCCAGCACCCTGCCCAGCTCTTGCGCAAATCTGCCGACTCCCCGGTAATCTATAAAATCGCCTCTGCCCGTATGTTTCTTGACGATAGCAGCGATCAATTTCTTGCATTTATCAGGCTCCTCGACGTCGCTGCCTTGAGAGTATTTGAAAATGAGGCTGTTTTTCAGGACGGCATCCTGCTGTGCAATCTCTACGATCATCTCAATCAGCTGCTGCTTGGAAAGGTCGTTTAAGACCTCAGCCAAATCCGAATGCTTGACCGCTTGTTCTTGTGCGACTTCTCCGTCGCTTTCGCCGTCGATCATCTCGCGCAGTTCATAATAAGCTGCAACCTCATGTTTGCAAATCGGGCCCAAGTCATACGGACAGTCACAAACCGAACGCTTAATCCTTCCGTTCTCGTCGAGCTTTACCTCTACCTCGTATACTTCGCTTCCTTCAACCTGCACCAGGTATTCATTCTTTCCCTGATCGAAAACCTCCAGAACGTTACCTTCCGTGTAGTAATCATAACCTCTTGCCAATATCGTACGATTTATCTCGCTCTCGAAATGACGAATATTCATCGGTTATCCCCGCTATTCTTTATCAACTTAAATCTCGACACCATGATACCACAAAGCCCAGGGATTCTGCATCGCTGCGGTTATCCATACAAATTTCCCGTGTTCAAATGTTGAAAATAAGGTAAAATATATATCATTATAATGAAGGGTGATTTTAATGAAGAAAAGCTTCCTGTCACTCCTATGCTTCCTTGTGATATGCTGCCTTGGATTGCCTTCAGCCTTTACGGATTCGTCCGGCGACAAACTGAAAGCGGATAGCGGCGGCGAGTCAATCGCCAAAGCCTATGAATATCCCGTACAACCGATTACTGCAGGATGGAGCATTTCCAATTCCACTGCAGCGAAAGTTAAAGCTTCTCAAATTCCGGCAGCTATTTTGAATAAACTGACGACTTCGGCATTGGTAGAAACCGTGCTTCATTCTCCTTTAATGGTGAACATGTATGCATTTAATACCAGACAACAAGGCTATAATACGGTGTATGGCGCCTTTAACGGCTTGCAGGAGTTAGCCAAGAGAGAAGACGCCATATTTGAGTTGGAACAATATAAAACCAAGCTGCAATTATTAAATAGTACAGATAGCAAAGCGATTGTCCAGAATCTCTATATCGATACCCTAATTGAAGCTTTTAGCTCTGAAGGCGTTGTTGTGACTCCGTTCTATACCCATGATTCAGCGACTATCGGAACTTTTCAATAATTATATTGCAATTCAAGACGGTTGCACGTATATACGTGCGCAAGTATATTAAAACTATAGAAGGAGCCGTGCGTCAACACGACTCCTTCCAAGCACAGTAGCCGCTCCAAAGGCGGTCGGCTTCGGAATACGAAATCTAAGTCACAGAAATAGACCGCATTCCTTGCTACGGGGACGGTCTATTTCCGTGTTGTAGACAGCAACGCCACGATCAGCAAACCAAAAGTAAGCATGTGTCGCAGCCCCGAAACCCTCGTTTGGGACGGCGACGTAATGCCGAAGCCGCAGCAGACTTTCTTAAACGTATTTCGCCAGCAAATTTTCGTAAGCCGCTTTCGGTCTGAAGCCGACCAGCTTCTCGACCGCTTCTCCGTCGCGGAACAGCATCACCGTCGGCATCGACATGACGCCGTACTTGGCGGCCGTCTCCGGCGATTCGTCGCAATCGACTTCCAGCACAGCCACTCGTCCCTTGTATTCATCCCCGATCTCGTTCATGATCGGCTTAAGCGTTTTGCAGGGCGGGCACCAGACCGCGCCGAAATCAACCAAAGCTAATCCGTGGCTCGAAAGGCTCTCCGCCAAGCTCGCATCGTTAACTCGAATCATCTCTCCGCTTCCCCTCCTTCCGCCTGCTCGTTCTGTTTCCGAATCGACCGAATGCGATCCTCGAGGTTCGCGCGAATTTGGCTCAGCTCGACCATTTGCGCGTCGATTTCCCGCAGCTTGCTTTCGTACGTCGGAAGCACCTCCCGGCAGAAAGCCTCCTCGTTGATCAGCACGCAATGAAGAAAGCCGGCAATCTGCTCCGTCGTCAGTCCCAAAGCCAAATAGAGCCGGATCGTGCGCACCTGCTCCACGGCAAGGGACGAGTATTCCCGGTAACCGTTGCTCCCGCGGACCGAGGTCAACAGCTTTCGCTGCTCGTAATACCGAAGCGAGCGCACGCTGACTCCGGTTTTGGCCGACAGTTCGCCGATTTGCACGGCTGCTCCCTCCTTGACGGTCGATTCCCTGCAAGTATAAACCCTGACATCAATGTCAGGGTCAAGGACAAATGTTAATCGCGTTCGTAGATCGAGCCGGAGCGGCTGGCGTAAAACTCGGTATATACCTTCTCCGCGTAAGCATCCGTCATGCCGGAAATGTAGTCGGCGGCGAGCCGCTCCCAGGGCCAACTGGCTTTCTGCAGCTCGTAGTTCTCCAGCCAGTCCGGCGGAACGATCAGCCTTCCGGTCTCGTAGGATTTGAAGCTGTCCCACAGCCGTTCGATCATAACCTCGCTTCGCTTATGCAGCCGCTGTACGCGAAAATCCTTGATCAAGGTCACCCAGGCCAGCTTCTTCAAAATTTCCATCGTCCGCTGCAGCTCCCAATCCCGCTGCCCGTCGCGAACGAACGTTACCTTTTTCCAACCGCTCGCCGCATCGTCGATAATCCCAACCTCGCTGGCGAACTTGCGCACCCAGCGCGCCTTCATTTCCCGGCGGGTCCGCGAAGGCTCGCGCTCGCATTCCACGTAGATTTGCGCCCACTGCTCGTAAAATTCAAGCAGCACGCGCTTCACCATCGCCACCTGATCAACGCCCTGCCAGTTGTCCGCGGAATAGTTCGGATCGTCCGTAATCTCCTGCAGCACATGGGCGACGACGCGATCATCCTCGAAGAAGGCGCGGTCCATCAAAATTTTCCCCGCTCGAATGCCGTCCTCCAGATCGTGGGTCGAATACGCGATATCGTCGCACAAATCCATCAGCTGGGCTTCCAGCGTTGCGCAGCCTTCCGGCATCCCCCACGTCCGGCGAAGGAATTCGATGCCTTCCCATTCCTTGCGGTAGACGCCTTTATGCCTGCCGGCATCGTCGATGCAGCGCGGATATTTGTTGATCGCCAGCAGCACCGCCGCCGTCAAATCCAGTCCGCTGTCGCTGCCGGCGCGTTTCTCCAGGAACATCAGGATGCGGAAGTTTTGCGCGTTGCCCTCGTACTTCAGCCCGTGTTCGGCGCGCAGCAGGCGGTCCAGCACCTCTTCGCCCTTGTGCCCGAACGGCGGATGGCCGAGGTCGTGGGCGAGCGAAGCGCATTCGACCACCTCCGGATCGATCGTCAGACCCGGATGCTCCTTAAGCGCAAGGAACGGATACAGCCCGCCGAGCCGCCTGGCCACCTCCCGTGCGATCTGGGATACCTCCAGCGAATGGGTCAGCCGCGTCCGGTAGTAATCTCCCGAGCCGGCTCCGAACACTTGGGATTTCCCTTGCAGCCTGCGAAAAGCCGGAGACTGGATCAGCCTCGCGTAATCCTTCTCGAACTCGTCGCGGTCCTCGCCGGAATGGATGTTCTCCGTATCGTACAATCTCATCTTTCTGACATTCATGCGAAAAACTCCTTACCCGCGGTTTTGCTCAGAAGTTGAAAATGCTCGTCTTTTTCTCCATAAACTGATCCTGGATCAAATAGGTCCACGTTCTCGAAGGCGGCTTAAAGCCCATCCGCTCCCATTCGGCCCGATCGGAGGAGTCGGACGCGCCGAGCCTTCCGAGCGCTCTGGTCGTCTCCTTCTCCAGTTTGTCCGGAAGCTGCTCGAAGGCGTGAATGATCCGGTGATGAAATTCGTCGGCCGGATTGCGGTTCGCCAAGCTTTCCAGATGGATGCCTTCGCGAATGTAGGAGACGTAGGCCAGATGATCCGCCCAAGCTTTGTCCATTAAAAACAACCGGATATGCTTCTCCCGCTCGCTCATGCCGCTCCGGTCGCGCAGCACCGCTTCGCGCCGGTCATGATGAATGCGCCGCTGCTCCTCCACCATGTCCGAATATTTGTTCAGCGTCTTGCGCAGCTCGAAATTTTGGCCCATCACGACGCGCTGGATGTGGTCCATCTTCTTGCTGAACACCGATGCGGACAGCTCCTCGTCCTGCTTGCCCGTCCGGTAAGCCGCCGGAATCGCCTTCTCGATGCCGAAGCGGTTGATCAGCTCGTCCTCCAGACAAACGTAAAACCGCGAAGATCCAGGGTCTCCCTGCCTGCCGGCACGGCCTCTCAGTTGGTTGTCGATGCGCGCGCTCTCGTTCATGTGCGTGCCGATGACGTACAAGCCGCCGAGCTTGGCCACCTCTTCCGCTTGCGCGGGGTCGCCCGCGCCCAGACGGATATCGACGCCGCGGCCGGCCATGTTGGTGGACACCGTCACCGCGCCCAGCTCTCCCGCCCGCGCGATGATTTCCGCTTCCTTCTCGTCGTTCTTGGCGTTCAGCACATGGCAGGAGACGTTCGCCTTGCGCAGCTCCTCCGCCAGCTGGTCGGATTCCTCGACGCTGCTCGTTCCGATCAGAATCGGACGCCCCGTCGCGTGCGCCTCCGCGATCTCCCGCACAAGCGCCTTGAGCTTCGCTTCCTTGTGCGTATAGATGCGGCTCTCGTGATCGACGCGGATGCGCGGCCGGTTAGGCGGAATCTGGACGACGCTCAGCGCGTACGTCTCCTCGAATTCGTCCGCGGAGTCCTGCGCGGTCGCCGTCATGCCGCTGATTTTCGGATACAGGCTGAGCAGGTGCTGCAGCGTGATCGTGCCGAGAATTTTGCCCGACGACTTCGTCTCGATGCCTTCCTTCGCCTCGACGGCGGCCTGCAGGCCGTCCGGCCAGTGCCGGTTCTGCGCCACGCGGCCGGTGTACGGATCGATAATTTCCAGCTTGCCGTCGCGAATGACGTAATCGACGTCCCGTTTGAGCAGCGTTTCCGCGTGAAGAGCACAATTTAATGACGTTAATAAATGGCTGTTGTGGGCTTCGTACAGGTTGCCCGTGCCGAACCGCCGCTCCGCCTTCTCCGAGCCGGACTCCGTCAGGAACACATTGCGCTTGTTCTCGTCGAAGTCGTAATCCTCGCCCAGCGTCAGCTCCTTCGCCAGCTGCGCCATCCGGCCGCCGTCGTTGCCGCCCGAGGCGACTTCGCCGGCGATCACCAGAGGCACGCGCGCTTCGTCGATCAGCAGCGAATCCGCCTCGTCTACGATCGCGTAGTGGAACGGACGGTGCACGATGTCGGCCTCCGTCATCGCGATCGTGTCCCGCAAATAATCGAATCCGGCCTGCTTGGCCGTCACATAGGTAATGTCGGCTCCGTATGCCCGCTGCCGCTCCTCCGTCGTCATATCCTCCTTGACCGAAGCGACCGTCAGCCCGAGAAATCGATACACAGGCCCCATCCACTGCGCGTCGCGCCCGGCCAAATAGTCGTTAAAGGTCAGCACGTGCACGCCTTTGCCCTGCAGCGCGTTCAGATAAGCGGTCATCACCGCCGCGAGCGTCTTGCCTTCCCCGGTCTGCATCTCGACCATGTTGCCGTCGTGCAAAGCGGCTCCCGCCATCATCTGCACGTCGTACGGACGCATGCCGAGCATCCGGCTCGCCGCTTCCCCGGCAAGGGCGAACGCTTCGACCATAACGTCGTCCAGTGAAGCGCCGGTCCGGACCCTTTCCTTCAGCTTCGCCGACTCGGCTTGCAGCCGTTCGTCTTCCCACCCCGTCAAATCCCGTTCGGAGATCGCCTTCAGCTTGTCCGCGTATACTTTAAGTTTATGTTGAACGAACCGATTTTTTACTTTCTGCACAAGCCTGCTGGCAAAATTCATTCCAACAATCCCTTCCGACAATAATCTTATCTGCTTCTATTATAAGGTCATCGCGGGTGAAAACCTAGCCGCCCCAAAAAAGCGAATACCGGTCTCCCTGTACTGTCACTTGCTTTCGCCGCTCCATTCCCGCCGCTGATCGTTCGTATAATGCGTATACGCAACGATCCGGTCCTGGTCGTCGACCAGCATCATGATCGCTACCCCCGCGCCTTTGTCCGGCAAAGCAGCCAAACTCGTGAACCCCAGAACCGGGTTGTAAGTCGACAAAAAGCCGTCTGTGTCCATTCCCTTCAGGCCATTAAACAGCATCTCCAGCCGATTCCATAGCAGCACCTTGCGCAAATCTCCGTACGCTTCAACCGAAGCCATCTTCTTCGTATAAATCCAGGTCAGTTTCACGAAATTTCGCGCCGTCTCCGGCAGCCGCCCCGTATCCAGCCTCATTGTCGGCACAGTCGTCCGTTCCGTCGGCGGAGTTGTTTGGGATACCTCCCCTTCCGGCCCCTCATAACGCTGACCGGTATACGTGTACTTAACGCCCTGCTCATCATAATAGTAATTGTTATCATAGGCATACTCGGAACGATACAGCCATTCGCTCGGGAAAGCTCGCGCCCCCGCACTCTGCTCCGCCGCTTGAGCATACAACTCCTTCAGCAGCTTCGGAAGCTCCGTATGCAGCACCCATTGCTTGCCATTCTGGCGTCTATCCTCCCATGACGCATAAGCAAGAAAACGACCTTTCGCATCGAAAATAACATTGACCGGGAACGTATTTGGTTCCGGAGGATAAAAAACAAACGGAACGTCCTCAAACTTGCTGCCCGAAAAAAAACCATCGATTGCACCGAGGCTGTACAACGCATATCCGAGACTCATCGTCTCCATGTACTCCTTGGACAGCGTTTGGGGGGACGAGTTCAGATAGCTGAGAAAATGATCGGCCTGCGGCAAAAACTTCCGAATCGTCTCGGGGGAAATGACGCGGCTGCCGGGTCGTTCCGCGTGCTCGTAAGCTGCTGTCGGAACGACGATTTCCGCACTCTTGGCCGAAGCGCCCGACTGGGCCCCGTCTTCCTGCCGCTTGGGAGAAATTGCGGTCTCGGCTTCCAGCTTCTTCAGCAGCGTCTGCTCGCTCCCCTTTAGCCGAGCTTGCAGCGTCTGATAGGAGATTTGCGCCAACTGCCCGCGCACCAGCCCGACATCGCCGAAGCCGGACTCGGAGGCGGCCGCAATGCCGATTTCCTCCGCTTTGCGCGGCGCCTGATCCCACTTGAAATCTCCCGCGGCGTCGCTGTAATTCAAGGCGCGCAAAATAAAAGTGAAATATTGCGAAACCGTAACGGGATTCGTCGAGCCGAAGCGATCCTCGGCCACGCCCTGCGCCAGCCCATACTCGTACGCGTAATCGACATACCGGTTCGCCCAGGCCGGCACGTCGCGGAAAGGGTGGTCTCCGGCGCTGCCCGCCAGAGCTTCCTCCTCCTTGCCCAGCAGGCGAATCAGCATAACGAGCGCCTCGATTCTCGACGCCCCCCGCTCCAATTCGAAGCCTTTCTCCGTGCCTTGAAAAAGGCCCAACTCATACAGCGCTTGCGCTTCCTGCTCGTATCGCGAAGTTGCGGCCGCTGCGGCTTGTCCCCGTCCGACAGCGCCGGAAACTGCGGATACAACCAGGCTGACGCAGAGCAGCAGATGTGTTGGCTTTTTCACACGTATCCCTCCATTTTGACCTCGTCTACCGAATATACACGCCGCCGAAGGGCAGAAGCTCCCGCAGCGTGCGCCGAACGATGCTGTCCTTGTGAAGCTGGTCCTCCAGAGAGCTGTCGCGAAAGCCCGTCTGCATCAGAATCGGACCGCTGCCCGTCATCTCCCACTGCACGTTCATATGCTGGGTGGCCAAAGGGTTGCCGTAGACGGACAGCTTAATGTTCGCATTTTCCGGATAAGCGACAAGGGAGCCGGCTTCCACGAACAACGGAACGTCGGGATCGAGCTGCAGCGTGGCGATCGAGCCGGAGGACAGCAGCCCGATACGGCCCGGCCCGGAAAATCTCATCCGCACCAGCTCCCGGGTAATCCAGGCGTTCTTGAACGTCTGCACCCGGCTTTTCATCGCCATGCCGTCCGTGTAGAAGAGCACATGGCGAAAGTCGAACAGCAAATTGCTGTCCTCCGGAATGTCGACGACCTCCATCAAGCAGCCCGGCATCATTCCGAGAACGAGACGGGCCGGACCGCGCAGCTCCGACTTGATCAGCTTGCGCTTGCGATACATGCCCGACAGCGCCATAAACCGGTCCTCGCGATGGCGGGGATCTCCATGAAAGGCGAGCAGCGCCTTCGGATGCAGCAGCTGCAGCGTCTCCTCTTCGTCCAGATCGATGCGAACGTGTCCCAGATTCGGCGGCGCGTCAACCCGCATTTCTCATCCCTCCGCGCAGCCGTTTTCTTCTCCGCCATTCGGAATAGCGCCACAGTCGAATCGACAGCACATAACCGACAATCAGCGCAACGGCCGTTCCGATCATCGTTATCCACTTGCGATACATCGCCTGCTTGTCCGCTTTGTCCTTCTCCAATTGCTCGAGCCGTTCCGTCAGCAGCCCGTTTTGCGTCCGCAGCTCCTCGTTCTGCTGCCGATACAATTCGTTCTCTTGCCGCATGCGCTCCTGCTCCGCCGAATACGCCTCCAGCGACGATTCCGCTTCCGTCAGCTTTTGGCCCTGCTCCGCCAGCGACGATTCCGTCTCCATCAGCTTTTGACGCTGTTCCTCCAGCGTTCGCGCCGTTTCCTCATACTGCTCGCGCAGCTCGTCCACTTTATCCGGGGCTTTATAAATGTCTCTGATCCGATCCAACATGTTCGCTTCCGCGTGCAAGGGCGGCAGCATCGCAAACAAGAGTACCGCCAGAACCGGCCAGATGCTCAACGATTTTCGTTTCCCCATCTTTCCTTCTCCTCCGACGCCATATCTATGATTCTGCAAAATTCGACCATTCTCGATATCTTCTACTATACCATATGACGGAATAAGTTGGAGATTGGTTTCAATCCGTTTCCGGCGAATGAGTCGACAACCCATGCGAATCAAGCATACACGGCCGACCGCAAAAAAACTCCCCGTCCGCAAACGAACGGGGAGAACACGCAATGTCCAAAATCGGCCGGTTATTCGTTCGGTCCGTCCTGCATCCGCAGCAGCATAACGACCGCCTCCGCTCTCGTGGCCGCAGCGTTCGGGGCGAAGCGGTTGCCGGAGCGCCCCTGCACAATGCCTCGGTCGCGAACAGCCGCCGCCGCGCCCCTCGCCCAGCCCGGAATGTCGGCCTCGTCCGCGAAACGGGGAGCCGTTCCCTCGGCGGCGAATTCCGCCTTCAGCGCCCTGGCGATCATGACCGCAAGCTCCGCCCGGGTCAGACGGGCGTCCGGCCTGAAGCTGCCGTCTCCGTAGCCGGTTACGATCCCGGCCCGCGCCGCCGCGGCGACGGCCTCCTTCGCCCACGCTCCGATCTCCTCGCCGTCCGTAAACGCCGGCCCGGACGAATCGCTCTCGAGGCCGAGCGCCTGCGCCAGCATCACCGAGAACGCGGCGCGGGTCACCGGCGCGTCCGGTTTGAACAAGCCGTCGGGATAGCCGCCGACAAAACCTCTTTGCGCGGCAAGCCGAACGGCTTGCTCCGCCCAATGTCCGGCAACGTCCGGCAGCTCGGAGGCCTCCTCGGCCTCTTCGGCCGGCTGCTTCGGCTCCTGCGGCTCTTGGTCGTCTTCGGGAGCCACCGGTTCGGGCACATGATCGACCTCTTGATCCGGCGCCGGCGAAACGCCGCCTCCGCTTCCTCCGCCTCCGCCGCCGGAGCTTCCGCCCGAGCTGCGAAGCGTGTAGACGACAATCGCCAACCCTTCGTTTTCGTTGCCTTCCGGATCGTATGCCGTTACCTTAAAAGCGTACCTCGTGTTCGGCGTCAGGCCGATTGCGGCATATTCCGCGATTTCTCCCGGCACCTCGGCCCGTTCGACGCCGTCGATGTAAATCCGATACCCGGCCACGCCGACGTCGTCCGATGCGTACGGCCAGCTCAGCGTTACGCTTGTCGGAGCGATCCCGGCCGCGTTAGCGCCGCTTCCGACGGGCCACGAAGGTGCAGCCGCATCGACGCCTTCCTCTACGATAACGGTTCTGACGACCCGTTCGGCGGCATTGCCCGCGCTGTCCGCAACGTCGTAGTAGATGGAATAAGCGCCGGGGACGGTCGAGACGACCGAATCTCCGGTTATTTTCACGCACGCGGACAGATCGCCGTCCACCCCGTCCCAAGCCGTCGCCCCGGCATCGGTGTAGACGCTGCCGTAAGCTGCGCGAACGACGGGGTCCCCGTTCAGCGCGATAACCGGCTTGTCGCGGTCGATATTGGCGACTTCAAGCTGCCCCACCCGCTCGTTGCCGTTCCCGTCCTTCACGTATACGGTCAGCCAGCCGTTGTCGTACACCGACATCGTCACGGAAGGGTCGGCCAGCTCGATCCCCCCGGCGGCAAAATACGCGGCATCGTAACGCCCGTAATCGTATTTTAAGCTTGCCAGCCCGCTCTGCACGCTGACCGCCGCCGTTACCGCGACATTGCCGGAGGTTGGCGAGGTCGGCGAGGGAACCAGCACGATCGACGGCTCGCCTCGGGTAATATTGCGGATCTCGATCGTCGCAACGGTCTCGTTGCCGTATAGATCCTGCGCATAGACGGTGTATATCCCGTTGGCGGCCGCGGTAAAGCGATCTCCGAGCGGCGTTCCCCCGGTTCGAAAATCGTCGGCGTTCCGCGCTCCATAGGCCCACTTCTTGACGCCGACCCCGGCATCGTCGTGAATATAGGCCGCAACCGTCACATCCTGATCCGTCGGAGCCGTCGTATCGGGAACGAGCGTTATCGACGGCGGTTCCTTGTCCAACTCGCCGCTGGCGGGAATGAACTCGAACCAGTTGATCGCCGCGACGCCCAACGTGTCCGGCTTCTTGAACACCAAATACAGATCGTGAATACCGCTCGCTCCGTCAAGCGGAACGGCAACATTCGTCCACGTCGACCAGCTGCCGGTGTTCTTGACGGCAAGGGAACCGATCAGCGGTCCGGTTACGCTGTCCAATCTGAGCTCCAGCGTTCCGCCCGTATTGGCTGTCGCGATTCTCAGCTCCATCTCGTCCGTCCCCGTGCCGAAATCCAGATCGCTGTAAGCGGTCCACGTTTCGTTCGAGCCGGAAATATGGTAGCCTCCGCCGACGTCCGTCGTCACTGTTCTCGTCACCTTGTTCATCGAGCTGTAGTTTTCCGCCTCGACGCGCGTGGCCGGATTCGCCGCTTGCGCGAACCTGGCTTCGATCGCCCGTCCCCCGGAGCCGCCGACAGCGACGATCGCTTCGATATACGGGCTGAGCCGAGTCACCGTTATGCGCGGATCGGCCGCCACGACCGAGTCGGCGCTGGCGTTCAGCCTGATCGTCACTGTGCCGGAGGCCGGCTGATTCGGATCGGATACCGACAACGTCAGCCCGTCCTCCTGCTCTCTGAACATGACGGACGCCTGGCCGGAGCTCGTAATGAGGCCCGCGGTCTGCTCGGATTTCGTCCAGAAATTGGCTCCCGTCGCCTTCAGCTTGTTTTCCCGGACGGCTTGAACGTAGGCATTGTTGGCCAGAATCGTAAAATCCGGATGGCTCGCATAGTCGCTCACTTCCGCCGCCGTCTTGTTCGGAAGCAGCGCATAAGCGTAGGAAGCGTCCGTTGGCGAGACGCCGTGATTGAGATACAAATTCAAATACCGGTTCGTATGCGTCGGGTCTCCGGGCTCCAGCACGCCCGAATATTTCGAGATGTCGAACCATTTCCCGCTGCGCTGCTCCCGCAAACCGTCCAAGGTAGCCACCCCGGGAAAATAGTAGCCGATGTCGGAGCCGGGCGTATCGCCGGACAGGTGCGCCCATTTGACCCCGGTCATCGTCTCCGACCAGCCGATCGCGGAGCTTTTCGCCGTTCCGTTGACCGTAAGCGCGTTGCTGCCGGCAGCGTTCAGTCGGCGGTTGTCCACGATCGTCTCTACGCTGTTGCCCGGATAAGTGGACGTAACGCCCGCGCCCAGCGCCACGACCTCGTCGTCGAACAGAAACCACGATTTTTTCGCCTGCATGCTGCCCGACGTATCCCCGTCCATATGCTCCATCGCCATGCCGACCGTGCCGTAACCGTCCGCGAGACTCGTTCCGCCGACCCAGGATTGGGTCGACTTGGCTTCAGCCGTCATCGGCTTGCCGGCTACCGCCGTCGTCCCGGGCAGCCGATAGGAATTGACGGTCGGCCAGAAGTTGCCGCCGAACTGCTCGGTGTCTCCGTTGTACAAATACATCATTCCCGCGCCCGTGTACCAGCCCTTCAAATTTTGGCCGTTGGTCGTCTCGTAATTGGCGATCCGCTTGGAAAACATGCTGATGCCCACGGCGAAGCCCGGACGCAGATGCAGCGCGCGATCCATCGCCGGATAGAGGGTCGTGGCGACCGGTTCCGCAGCGGGAACAATCGCCGGATCGTTCGCGATGGCCTTGGCCCTGCGAATAAAATCGAGCGGCAGCCCTTCATAGAAGCTGTGCCCGGCATCGTTGGCCAGCCAATACTTGATCGTGCTCTTGTAGCGTGCGGCGTCCGCTTCCGGAGCGGACTGCGCCATTCTTAGAATCGCCGCGGCCATCCGGTGGCCCGTCGCATGATCCTGCCTGCTGTATACGGAAATATCGCGTCCTCGCACCATATCCATAAGCGCGCCTTTGTAGACAAAAGGAATAAACGAGTCGTCGACCCATTTGTACGCGTTGGCCGATTGCGGATCGGTCACATCCCAGGAGGAGCCCGACACCCAATACAGAACGGTGCTCAAATTTTCGATCAGGCTGAGTCCGTAAGAGCCGTTATAGGCGAACTTCTCATGCTGGATGAAGGAACCGTCCTGGTAAAAGCCGTCTCCCGAAGTCACATATCCGAAAACCGGGCTTAATCCGTTAACGCCGCCGCGAATCGTCGTTCCGTCCTTCGTCAGAATGCCTCTGCCTATCGCCACCGCGCACGACCATACCCGGTTGGCTCCGGTATCTCTCGGTCCCGCCACGAAGTGCTTGATCGCGTTCGCATACGCCAGCACCGCCGAAGCCGGCAGCTCGTCGTACATGAGCACGACCGTGTCGTTCAACGCCAGCGGCGCTCCGATCTGCCACTCCCACCAGTTGCCGTAAGGGGTTGCCGCGGCATGATAATAATTGTCGTGCAGAAAAGCCAGCCCGTCGATGACGGCGCTCCCGAGCGCAGCGTCCCCTTCCAGCGCCGAACCCGCGGTCCGGTAGGCCAGCGCCATCTCGTACAGCTTCTGATAGGAGAGGCGAATATGGGTCGGATTCGTCTGCGGAGCGGCCAGCTCGCTCCACAGGTACGTTCTCCCCGCGCCGGTCTGCATATCCGCCAGGTTCGTCTGCGCCTTGTCCGAAATTTCCTGAATAACGACGGCAATGTCGGCGTCTATCGGATCATAAGCGCCTCCCGTCAGCATCTCGTACCACCGCTGCCGCAAAGCGTCGTACTCGTCGTCCGTCGGACCCGCCTTGACCGCGGGCGCGAAAACAAGCGGCAGAGCGAGGGTCAAGCTCAGCATAATCGTCATCCATTGACGCATCCTTCTCCATCCGTACATTGGCAATCCGCCTCCATGGAATTGATTTTCGAAAATAATGCGCTTTCACTCCCCGTATACCCGAATCTCCGCCAGCTCGGCGCAAGGCGAGCCGTTCGTCTCCCGCACGACGATCCGCAGCGCGTCCGCCGTTACCGGCTGCGCCAGCCGGATGCGGTTCGTCCGCCGCCGGTTGTCCCGCACTTCCGCCACCGTCTCCCATCGCCCGTCCACCCGGGCCTCCAGCCGATAATGCTTGACCAGCTCGGGAATAACCTCGAACGGCGTCCGATGATGGTGCAGATTGATCAAATCCTCGTTTACGTCGTCGTTCCAGGTGGCGTGCACTTCCCCAATGTCGACGCTCCGCGGCCAGCTCAGCTCCAGCCAGGCTTCTCCGCCTTCCTCCAGCGGCTCCGAAACCCACATCTGCGGCCCGCCGTACGGCCTCTTCCAGCCGTTGACGGCTTTGGCGGGCGCGTACGCCTCGGTCGCCGAAAGCGCGCGGAAGCAGAACGGCCGGCGAATCCGCCGCTTCATGCTCCATTCCACGATCGGCTGGCTCGCGTCGTGATCCTCCAGCTCCGCCGCCGCATGCGGCGCCGCGCCGCGCTCGAACGCCAGCACGCCGGTGAACGGCCGGTCGGAAGCGCGAAGTCCCGCCTTGTCGTTGCCGCGCACGATCACGAATGCGTTCTGCGGCTGTTCCGGCTGCCATTTCAGATCGAACCGGACCCGCCGCCCCCGACCGGCGGCGACCTCGGCCGTCGAGCTGGCGACAAGAGAACGGGGAACGTAGTTCTCCGCGCGCCCCGTCTCCCACAGCTCCGCCGTCAGCACCGTATTCTCGTCCGCGTCGGCCAGCAGCTCGAGGCCGTCCAGCGCGGGGTCGACCGGAAACAGAAAGCCGACGTCTTGCGTCAGCCGGTAAACCTCCTCTCCGCCGTCCACGGCAATCGTCGAACGGAACGAAGAGGCCGTCACCGCCGCCTGCCGAGCCAGATCGTCCGGGTCGCGGTTCGTCAGCCCGACGATCGAGGCATCCTGCTTCAGCAGCGTCTGCTGCAGCGTCTCCAGCCCCGTCTCGTACAGCTCGCGCGGCGAGATTCCTTGCCCGGCGCAAAGGGCGGCCGCCGTTCCGGCAGCCTCGCCCATAACCGCGCACGTAGCCATCACCCGCGTCGTCCCGAAGGCGACGTGAGAGGCGCTGACATTGCGTCCGGCGAACAGCAGGTTGTCCGTGTTGACCGAATACAGCGAGCGGTACGGAATCGAATAGACGCCGTCCGCGTGCATGTGCTTCGACCCGCTCTCGGCCGCGTACATCCCTTGCGGCGGATGCAGGTCGATCGACCAGCCGCCGAAGGCGATCCGGTCGTCGAACGGCCGCTGGCCGATGATATCGTTCTGGTTCAGCACGTAATCGCCGACGAAACGTCGATACTCCCGCTTGCCGGGAATCGAGCCGACCCACTCCAACGTCATGTTGTCCGCGTCAAACCGGCCGGAATTTTTAATATAATCCCAGATGCCGTAGATGACCGACCACAGTTCGTCGCGAATGCGCTCGTTGTCGTGGACCGTATCCAGCTCCCCTCCCCATTCGATCCACCAGTAATGGCAGCCGGAATCGCCGCTGCGGATCACGCGCTTGAGCGGGATTGGCGTCTGCGCGATGTCCTTGGCGAAGCTCGGCGGCACGAAGCGGACCGGCCGGCCGGCATCCTGCGTGTAGAACAGCAGCGTGCTGCCGAGCGCAATGCCATCCGCCGTCTCCGGCGCCCACTCTTCGCCGTATTCATCGCGCGCTTCTCTGCCGATCCGATAGCGCGCTCCCGCCAGAAAGCCGATCAAGCCGTCGCCCGTACAATCCAGAAAAATCGGGCTCTCGTAGCGAATCCGCCGCTCCGAGCCCATCATCCACCCCGTCGCCGAGCGAATCGTCCGGCTCTCCTCCCCTCCGTCCGCCTCCACCTCGTGCACGTCGGTGTTCAAGAACAGACGGATGTTCGTCTCCGTCCGCACCGCCTCCAGGACAACCAGGTCCCAGATATACGGGTTGCCCTCCGGATTGCGATACTGGTTTTCCACGAACAGCTCGCCCATAATGCCGGTCTCGCGCGCATAGCGGTTCGTGCCGTGCGCGGTCGCGCCGCACACCCACACTCGGACCTCGCTGCTGGAATTGCCCCCCAGCACGGGGCGATTGTGCACGAGAGCCACCGTCTTGCCCAGCCGGGCGGCGGCCACCGCGGCGCACACGCCCGCCAGTCCGCCGCCGACGACCGTAATATCCGTACGTACCGTTTCCGTCCGCATGCCGATCACCCTTTCACCGCAGAATTGGTCAAGCCTTGTATGATGTAGCGCTGGCCGATCGCGAAGACGACGATCATCGGGAGAATGCCCGCCGACGTGGCCGCCATCATGCCGTTGTAGTCGACCGTGTTTTCCAGAATAAAATTTTGCAGCCCCAGCGGAACCGTGTACAGTCTCTCGTCGATCAGGAAGACGAGCGCGTTCTCGTAGTCGTTCCACTGCCACGAGAAATCGATGATCGCCAGCGTCGCCAGAGCGGGCTTGGCCAGCGGCAGAACGAGCCGGAAGAAAATCCGGAAATGCCCGGCCCCGTCGATAAACGCCGACTCGGTAATCTCGTGCGGCAGGCTCAGAAAAAACTGCCGCAGCATAAACACGCCGAAGATGGAAAAAAGTCCCGGAAGAATAAGCGCCAGATGGGTGTTGTAAATGCCCGCCCATTCGAACATGACGAACTTCGGCACGAACAGCACCTGCGGAGGAACCATCATCATCGACAGGTAGAGAATAAAGGCGGCGTTGCGCCCCTTGAAGGGAATGCGGGCGAAGCCGTATGCGGCCAGGGCCGACAAGAAGGTCGCTCCGAGCATCCCGATCAGCGAAATCTTGAGCGAGTTCCAATAATAAACGCCGAAGCTTTTCGGACCTGTCCACACCTTCAGGTGATGCTCCCAGGTCGGATTCGCCGGAATCCAGCGGATCGGGTAGTCGAACACTTGGGCCGGCGTCTTGACCGACGTGCTGATCATCCATAGAAAAGGAACGATCATGACGACCGCGAGCGCAAGCATGACTGCCGTCAGCAGCAGTCTGGCCGGCACGTCGCGGGACAGGGTTCGGTTCGTTGTCATCGTCCAGTCTTCCTCTCGTCTCGTTAGTAATGAACCCATTTTTTTTGACCGACCCACTGCGCCAGCGTAATCAGCAAAATGACGACGAACAGCGCCCAGGAGATCGTCGAAGCGTAGCCCATGTCGTAGTAGCGGAAGGCGTTCTGATAGACGTAGAGCGACAAAATCGTCGTGCTGTTGCCGGGACCGCCCTGCGTGATCGCCTGAATGATGCCGAACGTCTTGATCGTCATGATGAGTCCGGTAATGAGCAGCAGGAAGGTGGTCGGACTGACGAGCGGCCAGATGATTTTGCGCAAAATCTGCCCCCGCTTCGCCCCGTCGATCCTCGCCGCCTCCAGCAGCTCCGGCGACACCTCCTGCAAAGCCGCCAAGTAAATGATCATGTTGTAGCCGAGCATAAACCAGATCCAAATGATGTCGATCGCGTACATCGACGATGTCGTCGTGGACAGCCATCCCGGAGGATGGTCGATACCGACGCTTCGCAGCAGGCCGTTGATCGGACCCTGCTTCGGATGAAACAGCAGCATCCAGACGAACGACACGGCCACGCCGCTCGTAATGTACGGCATGAAATAAAGGCCGCGCAGCAGCTTCTTCCAATACAGCCGCTGGTTCAGCGCCACCGCGACGACAAAACCGAGCGCGATCGAGACCGGCACCGCCAGCAGGAAGAGCACGGTGTTCTTCAGCGACAAATAGAACATCGGGTCCTTCAGCAGCCTTGCGATGTTGTCCAGGCCCACGAATGCGACGTGCGGATTCAAGAACTTATAGTTCGTGAACATCAGCCCGAACGAGTACGCGGCCGGGATCAGGAAAAACAGCAGCACTCCGAGCATGTTCGGACCGATAAAGACGTACCCGAGCAGCCGTTGCCTTCTCATCCAGTTGTTGTGCATGCTTTCTGTCCTCGCTTCTTCTTGGAATAAATCAAGTGTAGCAACGGCCGCGGCGAACGATAAGGAACAGAACCATCGAATTCGTTTAACGATTTCATGCAAAAAAACCGCCCCGAGGGGCGGTTCCGCGCACAAAATCGTTCTATTGATTTTGCTTCAAGTAATCGTTGTGTCTGGACGCCATCGCGGCGATCGTGTCGTCGAGCGATTGGGTGCCGAGGAAATATTTCTCGTACTCCTGGGAACGGGCGTCCATCACTTCCTGCGCCAAGCTTCTGACGTACGTCGGCGTCTTGTTGTCGAACATGACGTACGTGAGCGAAGCCTGGTCGTACGTGTCGCTCTTGTCGCCGAGCAGATTTTCCAGCGCGCTCGCCTGGTCGGCGTCCTTGGAAGCCGGGAGCCGCCCTCCGGCCGCCATCGGCGCCATCCCGCCGTCGGCGTACCATTTCAGAAACTCCCATGCGGCGGCCTGGTTTTTGGACTTGGCGTTAATCGAGATATAATCGCCAAGGCCGCCTCTTGTGACGTAGTCGCTCGCGCTGTCCGCCAGTCTCGGCACGGGCGCGAACGCCACGGTGAAATCGCGCGGGAAATCCGTGAAGTTGTTGGAGCTGCGGAGCAGCCATGCGCCGATATTGAGCATCGGTACCTTGCCGCTGAGAAACTCCTGCTCGACCGGCATTTTGGACGTAAGCTGCTCGCCGAGCGGAGGCGTCGAGCCGTCCTCGTGCATCATCGCGTTTAACGTCTCCAGCCATTTGCGCACGAGCGGATGGTCCAGATTGGACGTGCCGTCGCTCTTCGTGTAGCCTTCCTGGGACAGCACCGAATCGATCGGATCGACGTACGGCTCCGTATGCTGGATAAAGCCGTAGCCGTCTCCCGTTTTCAGCTTTTTCGCATACTCGCGCAGGTCGTCCCACGTCCAGTCGGTCGGGATCGGCAGATGGGCGGCCTCGAGCGCTTCCTTGTTCAGCGCGACGAAAAACGGGCTTTTCGTCGTCGGAACGCCGTAATATTTGCCGTCGATCGTCCAGCTCTCCGCGTCGGACCCCATTTTTTCCCCGATATTGTAGTCCGCGAACGCGCTCAGATCGAGAGCCAGCCCCGCTTCCACGCGCTTGGCCGTCTGCGAGATCGTATAGTTGACGAACAGGTCGACGTCCTGGCCGGTCATCATCGCCGTATCGAGCTTCAGGTTGCCTTCGTCGTCGTTGACGAACCGCACGTACTCCACCTGGATGTCGGGATGCTCCTTGTTCCAGTTGTCGACGACGGCCTGCGGTCCCGATTCCGGGGGAACGCCTCCCCACATCTTCAGCTTGACCGGGTTTCCGGACGCGGCCGGCGCGCCGGAGCCGACCGACGAGGACGGCGAGGACGGCTGCGCTCCCGCATCCCCCGCACCGCTGCTGCCGTTATTGCCGCCCGAGCATCCCGCAAGCGCTCCCATCACGAGAACGAGCGACGCCATGCCGGTCCATAATCCTTTTTTGCTGACAAGCTTCCTCACAAACGACGACCTCCTTGAATGTCTTGAATGGTTTGCCTATTCAGAATAGCAAGACATTCGCGAACGATAGAAGTAACAGAATCGCGCATCGAATGGAACAGAACTTCGCAATCTCGCGACCTTCCCCGTCCGTTTCGGAAACAAATCGTTCTATCGGCTCTGCCGGAATTGGCTGGGCGTCGTTCCGGTCATTCGCTTAAAAATTTTGATGAAATAGTTGTCGTTCATGAAGCCGACGTTCTGCCCGATCTGGCTTACCGGCAGGTCGGTCGAGCGCAAATATTCGATCGCCTTCTCGATGCGGATGCGGTGCAAATAATGAATGAGCGTCTCCCCGGTTTTCTTCTTGAACAGGGCGCTGACGTAATTCTCCCCCATCATCACGTGACGGGCCAGCGAAGCCAGCGAAATCTCCTGATCGTAGTTGTGCTCGATGTACCGAATAATCTTCTTCACCTCGGGATGAGCGATTCTGTCCGCCAGGACGTCCGGCCCCCGTTCGATCTCGCGCGCAGGCGGCGTCGCCGGCTTGGCGGCGCAGAGCTCCTCACTGATTTTGCCCAGCGTCTCCCGCAAATCCTTCACGCTCATCGACAGCTTCAAAATATAGTTGGAGGCTCCGTACTCCATCGCCTGCCTGACTGATTCGAAATCCCCGATACAGGTGAGCATCACGAACTTGGAAGCGATCCCGGCCTTCCTCGTCTCCTTCAGCAGCTCCAGCCCGTCCATCTTCGGCATGACGATATCGCACAGCACCAGATCGGGAGGCTCCCGGCGGATCAGCTCAAGCGCCTCCTCTCCGTTGCTCGCCTCGCCCGCAAGCGCGAAGCCCAGCTCCTCCCAGCGGATGATTTCCTTGACCGATTCGCGAACGAACGTTTCGTCTTCGACCAATACGACCTTCCACATCGGCTATCCCCCCGCTTCTCTATTCCGTCGTCGTTTTGGGCAAACCGTCGTAAGGCTCCGACAGCAGGAACGGCAGCGTCATCCTTGCCGATACGCCCTGCTCCAGCTGCCGAATTTCCAGACCCGCCTTGTTTTTGAACAGCAGCCGCAGCCGCTCTCTCACGTTGGCCAGTCCGATTCCCGGGCGCTTGCGGCCCGCCTCGCGGCGCATCGCCGCCTGCTCCATGCCGATTCCGTTGTCCTCCACCTCCAGCACGAGCTGCTCCGGTTCCGTATCGGAGAGCCGCACCCGGATGACGATCCGCCCCCCCTCGTCCAGAGGGGAGATGCCGTGGCGAATCGCGTTGTCCACGAGCGGCTGCAGGCTCAGCTTGGGCACCAGCGCGTACTGGACGTCCTCGTCGCAAGCAAAGCGCACCTCGAAACGGCTGCCGTAGCGAATCTGCTGAATGTAGACGAACGCTTCCGTAAGCGAGATCTCTTCCTTCAGATGAATAAGATCGACGTCGGAGTTCAGGCTGGTCTCCAGCAGCTTGCCGAGGGAAACGCAGATTTCCGCGATTTCCTCGTTGCGGCTCCTCAGCCCGATCCACTTCATCGTGTTCAGCGTATTGAGCAGAAAGTGCGGATCGACCTGGGCAAGCAGCATTTGAAAATGAACGGCGTCCCGCTGCCGCTCCTCCGCCTTCAGCCGATGAATGAGCTCGTTCATCTCGACCATCATCGCGTTAAACGTTCTTGTCAACTCCAGCACCTCTCCCTTGTAATTTTTCTCGGGGAGGCGGATTCTCAAATCCTTGCGCACGGCTTCCTTCATCTTGGCCTGCATATGGGAGAGCGGCCTCGTAAACGCATGGGCGATCATAAAGGCGAGGGCGACAAAAGCGGCGGTAATGCCGAAGAACGTTACGAAATATTGCCGCTTCAAGCTCTCGATCTCCTGGAAAAGGACGCGAAGCGGAATTTGATTGACCAGGTACCAGTCCAAAGTCGGCAAATAGCTGTAATTGACAAGCGCGTCGTTTCCGTTGTCGGTCCAATATCCGCTCTCGGGAGCCTGCGTCACCTTGCGGATCGCCTCCGGCGTCAGCCCGGTCTCCGGCGCCGAGCCCGCGATCCGCTCGCCTTTTCGCGACACGATAAAATACGTCTGATCGCTTGACGGCTTCTGCAGCACCGACTGAAACCAGAAGGAGACGTCGATGCTGATTCTCGCCCAACCGAACAGGACGTTGCGATTGTCCTTAAGCCCGGAATAGAGCGACAGCAGCGTCGGGCTTTTGGAAATGTCCGGGGACACGTAGTTGGCGTCGTCGGTGACCCAGAAGTAGGAGGCCACGCTCCCCCGCATCGCCGCGAACGACGGTGCCGACGCCGCCTCGTCGTAGTTCAGCGTATACTTGGGCTGGTAAGAGGCATAGATGTGTCCCTTGTCGTCGAGCAGCGTGAAATAAACCGACGGGTTATACAAAAAGAAGCTGTTGTTCAGCCCCTTGAACTTGCTCTCCATCATCTCCAGATTTTCCAGCGCGTTGCGCTTGTCCGGATTGCGCAAAATATCCCGCACGTCCGCGTCCTGCTCGAGGAAAATAAGCGTCTTGAAGGCGATGCTGGTCTGATCCTCCAGCGCGCGGTGCAAATTGTCCAGCTGCTCGTGGCTCTGGTCGCTGATCTTGTTCTGCACGAGCGTCTCGATTCTCTGATAATTATAAATGTTGAGCAGGCCGAACGGCAGCAGAATAACCAGAACGAATACCGCGAACAACCGATATTTCAGCCTGTGGGGAACGAGAACGGCGAGCCGGTTTCGCATGCGGGCAAATCCCCCTAGCGTATGGTGCTCCCATTATAGCACGATTTTTCGCGGCCCAACCGCCTGCGGCCGATCTGCACAAAATCGTGCGATCGGCCGCGGCAAAACATCAAATCGTTCTATTCGAGTTCGGATTGCCCATCGATAAAGTTCAAATAACGAAGCGCCCGCGCCAGCAAAACCGCGCTTTGCGCGCGCGTGGCCAGCTGCTTCGGAGCGAAGGCCGCGCCGCCGATTCCTTCGACGATCCCTGCCGCCAGCAGCCGAGCTGCCGCATCCTCGGCCCATCCGGCTATCGACGGACGGTCTGAGAAGCGATCCAGCCCGATTGCATCGGCGGGCGGCAGCTCTCCGGCGAATTCGACGGCTCGGGCCAGCAGCACGGCCGCCTGCTCGCGCGTAACGAGCGCGTTCGGCCGGAACGTTCCGTCCCCGTAGCCTTCGATCAGCCCCGCTGCGGATGCCGCGCCTATCGCCCCGCTATACCAGTCGGCTGCAGGACGAACATCCGAATATACGGCTCTGCCGGATTTCTCTTCGAGTCCCAGCGCTCGCACAAGCATCGCCGCGAATTCCGCGCGCGTCACCGTGCGGTCGGGCTCGAACGTATCCGACGACGTCCCGGAGACGATGAGTTTGCTCGCGAGCGACTCGATGTCGGTGCGCGCCCAATGTCCGGCCGTATCCCGAAACGTCCGGTCGGACCCGATTACGGTGTACAAGCTGTTGTGCGGCGTATGGAAAATCGCGCGCGCCTGCTCGAAGATAGACGGTACGAAATGCGGCCGCCCCGCCGCGTCTATCCACACGACGGTTGAGCGGTCGGGATCGACCTCGGCCGTAAGCGAGAGCGTCCGCTCCGTATACGCGCCGCCGGCTCCGGCCCACTCGGTCCCGTCCACTCGGAGCGAGAAATCCATCGGTTCCGCCAGCACCGCATAGCCTTGACGAGTCAGCGCCTCGTAGAGCTTCTCCTTCTCTGTCGCCGTCGTTTTCGAGATTGAGAGGGTGACGGTGGCCGCGTCTTTGGAGAGGCCGTTCCACAGCCGAAGCGGCAGGCCGTATTCGGCTCCGTTCGCCTCAAGACGAATGACGGCGTCGGGCCGGGTCCGCGCTAGCGCCAGCAGCGCCGCTGCGGGCAAATCCGCCTTCACGACCGGGTCCTCGGTGTCGAGGGAGATGACAACCTCGTCCTCCGCGGCAAACAGCGAGCGCAGCAGCTCATCGTCCAGGGCAAGACGAATAACGGAACGTCCGTCGCTCTCCCGTTCTTTCTTCATCGAGACCCGTACGTCGCGTCCGTTGATCTTAAGGGTGATTTCGCTCGCTTCCTGGGACTGCTCAGGTGCGGAGGAACCGCTTGAGCCTGATCCGCCGGACGACCCGGGAACGCTCGCGACAATCAGCTTGATCCGGCCCGCATCGGCCGCTTCTCCGGCGGCAACATTCACCGTCGCCGAATAAACGCGATAGCCGGAAGCGGATACGGAGAGCGTATGCGTCCCCGGCACAACGTTGTGCAGCGCAAACTTCCCTTCGACGTCCGTCGATCCGGCAATTCCCCCCGCGGATACCGCCGCTCCCGATAGCGGCGCGTTCCCTGCGCCATACACCGTGCCGGTGACGCTGCCGACGGTCTCGGGCGCCCGGTCCTGCAAATGAAACTCCTCGAGCCGGATGCTGCTCCAGGCCCACACGCGGCCCTCCCCGTCCGTCTCGTAAATTTGCAGAATCTGCCCCGCGCCAACCGGGAAAATATCCGTGCCGGACGCATACGGAACCGCCTCGTCAGGCAGCGCAGCACCCGACAACGGGCGCACGCCCGCCGAGTCGCCGACAATATATGCGAGGACGCGATCGGAACCGCTCGCGGCGACCGTCGCCCGCGTCGAACCAAGCGCGCTGCCCGGTGCGACGTCTAACCCGGCAATGTCCGGCGCCGTTTCGTCGACGTACAGCGTCAGCGCGGCGTCTGCAGCAGTCGATCCGGCATCGGCTGCCGTCACGGTCACCGGGAACGTCCCCGCCTCGGAAGGGATGCCTTCGAGCTCCCCGGCGGCCGTCATTCGCACGCCTTCCGGGAGCCCGGAAGCGCTCCAGCTCAATCCCCCGCCGGCTCCGTCGAATGCTTCGAGCGACTGCGAATAAGCGGCCCCCTTAAGCGCCCTCGGCAGCACGGTCGTCAGAACGTAAGGCCGCAAATACGGATACCCCGCGTTCACGCCCGGGCGAACGGCCCATGTATTCGCGAAGTCCCAATCGCTGCCGGGTTCCCCATAATTGGCCTGAAGCATCATATCGGACGTCGAACGGCCCGTTAATTGAAGCTCGGCCGCACCGTAAGAATCACCCGCGCCATTCGCCTGCAGGGTAGCAGCCGTATCGAAATACGAGGCGACGATAGAGCCTTCGAAATTGGCCGAGCCGACAAACCCGCCCATCGTTATGTAAGTCGAGCTTGCCGCAGCCTCGACCGCTCCCGCCGCGTAGCTGTTCGTTATCGTTCCGTATACCAGTTGGCCCGCCAATCCCCCGGCCGTGAAATAGAGTCCCGCGGAATTGGCGACCGTTCCGATCGCGTAAGCGTCGCTGATCGAGCCGGTTCCTTGCGAGCCGACCAGCCCGCCCGCATATTGATTGCCGGCTTCGCCGCTCCGGACGGCGGCGGACGAATAAGAACGGCTGATCGCCGAATTGCCGTTTGCCATTCCGGCGAGTCCTCCGGCCGCGCTTACGCCCGTCATGTCAGCGTTGCCGGCGGTCACGAAGCCCTGCGCGGAGGAACGAACAATCTCGCCTCCGTCCAGATGGCCGGCCAGACCTCCCGCGTAGTTTCCGCCCGAGACTTGCGCCGAGACGCTCAAGTCCCGAACCGTGCCCGTCAACCGGCCGAAGAAGCCGACGAGCTGCAGCGCGCCGCCGTCGATCGACAAGCCTGCGATCCGATGTCCCCTGCCGTCAAAGACGCCGCTGAACGGGTCGACCTCGTTACCGCCGAGCGGAACCCACTCGTATCCGGTCATGTCAATGTCGCTCGTCACGCGAATGTTCCGATCCAAATAGGAAGCTTGATTCTCATCGATATACGCCAGCTCCGCCGCATTCGATACGAGCACCCACCCAAGCTCCTCGGACGGAACCGGACCGTCGTCGGCCCGAACGGCCGGCGCGGCGCGACTCAGAAGGCCGAACAGGAATGTCAAAACAAGCAGAACCCTCAGCGAAACTTTTAAGCGATTCATGTCGGTTAATTTCTCCTTTGCAGGTTACGTTTGTCGGAATCGTTTTAACGCGTGTATCCCTTAGTGTAAAATGAATGGAGAACAACCGGTGTTTCATTTTTGTTTCAAAGTTTCGAAGCTTCAAAGCTTTACGATTCGGAAAGCAGGTGCGAAATGGAAGCCACATCGACGTTGGAAAATGTGCGGCCTCGGCGCCCTATCATCGGCATGGAGCGGGAATTGATCCGGCTGGAGGATTGGCTGGCGGACCCGTCGGCGGAAACGAGACTGTTTTCGATTTCGGGAATCGGAGGAATCGGCAAATCGACGCTGCTGGCGGAGATGGCCCGGCGCTGCCGGGCTTCGTCCGTCCTGACGCTGTGGCTGGACGGACAAAGCGAGCTGGCTTCGTCCGGCGCTTTGCTGACAGGCTTGGAGGCGGGATTAAGCAACGAGTACGGAAGATCCAGGAAGCCGGATTCGCCGCTGCTCCCCTATATCGCGGACGAGCTGTCCAAGCAGCGAACCGTTCTGCTGCTGGACAACGGCGAACGACTCGACCGGCTGGAGAGCTGGCTGCTGTCCAGCTTCCTGACCCGGCTTCGCTCGGTCGGCGTGCTGATCGCGATCGCCTCGCGCGGCGGATTGCCGCCCAAATGGCACGCCAATCCGGATTGGGGCAGCCGCATCGAGACCTTCCCGCTTCGGCTGTTTACCCGCGAGCAATCGCTGGCCTATTTGAGCGAAAGCGGCCTGGAGACGGAGCTTCAGCAGGAGGTCGCGCGCAAGACGGACGGACATCCGCTGATGCTTGCCCTGACCGTCGATCTGCTTCGCACTCGCGAACGGGACGCTTTCGCGCCGACGCGGGATATTCCGGCCATCCTGAGCGGAGATTGGCTTCGGGAAGCGGCATCTCCCGCTCTGCACCGGGCATTGACCGCGCTGTCGCTGCTGCCGTCGGCCGATCAGTCGACGTTAAGCCAGCTGCTGGACGAGCCGCTCGACGCTGCCGCCTATTACGAGCTCGGCAGACTGTCCTTCATCCGCGGCGCGTCTCAAGGCTTGTCCCTGCACCATGTGGTGTCCCGCCTGCTGCGGGAAGATTTCTCGCGCCGCGATTCCGAGCGTTTTCGCACGCTGCGCCACAAGGCGTTCGGACTCATGGCGGACCGATTTCACGATGCGGACAGACGGACGCAGACGCAGATTGCCGCTCACGTCCTTGACCTGTACCGCGAAAACCTGCCTTTCGCCCATGCCTATGCCGATTTCTCCGCGCCGCTTAGGCCGGACGAGCCCTCCCGGTACCGGGAGGAGGATTTGCCCTTCCTGCATCGGTTTCTGGCCGACTCCCTTACGCGGTCGGATTGGCATTCCGAGCTGGTCCGGGCGGAGGACTGCCATGCCGTGCTGGACGAAATCGCCCGTCGCAGTCCCGAAGGAATCTGCGTCGTACGCCGCGACGACGGGACGCCGATCGGGTTCTGCGCCGGCTTCCGGCTGCACGCTGCTAACGCGCCGTATCTGGAGCGCTACGCCCCCGCTTTCCTTCCAATGCTCGGGGACGAGGGCGTACGGCTGTCCCAAGCCGCTCCCGAAGCGGCGGACAGCCTGTGCATACTGCTCGCCGCCGTCGATACCGATCAATCCCTCTATCGCCCGGAAGAGCTCGGCGCGTTACTTATGCAGCAGTGGCTGATCCACATGACCGGCGGCTGGAGAGGAATCATGATGTCGGCCGATCCGCAGTTGAACAGTCTATTGCATCTATTGGGCTTTCAGAAAAAAGAGCGCATCCGCACGGACGCCGCGGCCGAAGCCGACCTCGTGCTCTGGGAGCTGGACTTCCGCCATACGACGTTCGAGCAGTGGGTGCAGCTTGTCCTCCGGCAGACAGATCCGAATCGGGCAGCACGGAGCAAGGCCAATCCTCGCGACGTCGCGAAGCTGGATGCCGACGACGTGAAGAGTCTCCTGCGCCACTGGCTCGATCCCGACGAGCTGCGGCAGCTGCCCGTACTGCGGCGCCTTGGACTGTCGGAGGTCGAAGTTCAAGCCGGCATCCGTTCCATCCTGAACGCGGAGACTCCTCCATTTCCGCTGACGCCGCTGGAACAGCGAATTTTGCGGGAGAGCTTGCGGGGCGCCCTGAACAAAAATCAGCTTGCCGAGGTTTTCCATATGAGCCGAACGACGTTTTACCGCCATTCGCGTCAGGCGATGAATCATCTGGCGCAGGCGTTGAACGGAAGAATATTGGATCAGCTCTGACCGTTGTCGACCGCTTGATTGCCCGGTCGGATTTCCGCCGATGACCGCGCGGCTGCTAATCGTTCATTTTCTCGGCAAACGCCTTTATTCGATCCACGAAAATTCCTTTCAGTTGGTCCGTCCCCTCCTTGGGCGCAGCATAGGCTTTATATCCGCCAAACGATGCTATGCAGACGGCTGCGCCCCTTAAATCCTCGGGAATGTTCCGCGTAACGATCTCTTCCGTCTCCTTCGGCTTCTCGTTACAGATAAAGTACCCCGCTCTCTTCTTCAGCAGCGCGTCATGATTTTTTTTGATAAAATCGCGTACCGGCCTATAGATTTTCCCGTCTCTGACCCCGGCGCCCAGAATAACGCAGTCAACCCCTTCCAGATCGGGCTTTTCCTCCTCGATATTGCAAACCGTGCAATTCGCCAGCTCGTCCGCCAACACTTTGACGCATTGCGCGGTTGCTCCCGTTTTCGTCGCATACAGCACGAGTACCGTCATCTTAATGCCCCCTTGATCTATCGGAATGGAGAAACTGAATCTGTTCCTCCAGAACCGTACATGCCTTGTCCAAAAACCGTGTAATAAGCGCAAGCTCTTCATCCGAATACCCGGAGGCCAGCTTGATCATCGCCGCGTGAAGAGGAAGATAGATGCTGCCGACCTCCTCCCTGTTCTCATATAACGGAACGATAATCACTTTCCGGCGATCGCCGGGATCCGGCTGTCTGCGAACATAGCCGCTTTTCTCGAGACGATCGATTAACGCGGTAACGCTGCCTGTCGTCAGCCCGGTCAGCCTGGACAGCTCGCCTGCGGTGATCGGCCCCTTCTCGTGCAGAATATCGACAGCCAAGAAATCATTGTTATTCAACCCCAGCCGAACCGCTGCATTTTGCTGGTAAATAACCGTACGGGCTCCCAGCCCGCGCATGCGCAGCGTGAAGTTTTCCTGCTGCTCCGCAGCAGGGGGATTCCGCTTCTCGTTGGACAATAGCTTCCGCCCCTTCCCTTTTATCTCGATAATCAAGATACTTTTAAAACAAGATAAACAATAAAACGTTTTAAAGCAAGTGTTTGGAGAAAGAACGCGTTGTTTGGAGAAAAGAACGTTGGACGTCTCCCCGAAGGTTTCCGCGGCAGACCGCAATATCCCCCCTTGTGATAGAATAAAATCGAACGCACCTTAAAGGAGGAAAAAATATGCCGCAGATCACCCCGCACCTGTGGTTCGACAGAGAAGCTAAGGAAGCCGCCCGGTTCTACTGCTCCGTTTTCCCGGATTCCCGAATCGACAGCTCGACGGTTCTGTACGATACGCCCTCCGGCGAATGCGATCTCGTCTCGTTCCGCGTCTGGGGACAGCCGTTTATGGCGATCTCCGCGGGGCCGTATTTCAAGATCAACCCTTCGATCTCGTTCACGGTGAACTTCGACCCTTCCCGAGAGCCGAACGCGCGAGAGATGCTCGACGAAGCGTGGAGCAAGCTTGCCGACGGCGGCACACCGCTTATGCCGCTGGACAAGTATCCGTTCAGCGAACGGTACGGCTGGATCCAGGACAAGTACGGCGTCTCCTGGCAGCTTATTTTGACGAACCCGGAAGGCGAGCCGCGACCTCCGATTATCCCTTCCTTCCTGTTCGTGGGCGACAACTGCGGCAAGGCGGAAGAGGCCCGCGCCTTCTACCTGTCATTCTTCCGCAATGCCCGTCCGGGCGCTCTGCATCGTTACGGTCCCGGCATGGAGCCGGATCGCGAGGGAACGGTGATGTTCAGCGATTGCCTGCTGGAGAACACCTGGGTTACCGCCATGGACAGCGCGCATTCGCACGACTTCCAGTTTAACGAGGCCGTCTCTCTGCTGATCAATTGCGAGACGCAGGAGGAGATCGACTACTATTGGGAGCGTCTGTCCGCGGTCCCCGAAGCCGAGCAGTGCGGCTGGCTAAAGGACAAGTACGGCGTCTCCTGGCAGATTTCCGCCGTTCTGATGGCCCGGATGATAACCGAAGGCACGCCGGAGCAGCGCGAGCGCGTGACGAAATCGTTCCTCAAAATGAAGAAGTTCGACTTGGCGGAGCTGGAGCGAGCGTATTCGGGAAGCTGATTCGGCGCGCAAAAAAAGACTGCCGATCCAAGCCGCTGCAGGCTTTAATCGGCAGTCTTTGCGATAGGAGCAAACCTCGCAACGCATCAGGCAAGCAAGGATTGGGCCACGTCGTCGACAATGCGGTTAATCCCGATCGGGCCGTAGGACCCGATCCAGTTCGAAGCGTCCACCGTATACACATGCCGCTTCTTCACCGCGCTTAACGAATTCCACAACGGGCTGCTCTGCATATCGGTTACCCGTTCCTGGAACAATTCGTTGTTGAGCACAAAATAATGGTTGGCGTTCACTTCCGGCAGCGACTCGAGCGAAATGTGGTACGCGGTATCGGAAACGTAATCCCCGGCAATAAAAAACGGCGCGGGCAGCCCCAGGTCCTCGTACAAGATTGCCCCCGTGCGATGGATGGACGTATGCAGGCGAATAAACGTGTCGCGCGGACGAATGAGCGCCACCCGCTGGCCCCGCAGCTTGTCGGCAAGCCGTTCCGACAATTGGGCCGTCTTGTCGCGGTACTCCCGCAGCCTGTCGTCCGCCTCGCGGCGCTTGCCCGTTATCTCTCCGAAAATGCCCAGCATCTTGCGCCAATCCTCGTTCCGGTGGAACATAAGGGTGGGAGCGAAGCGGCTTAGCTTCGCGTAAATCTCCTCATGCATCTGCGTGCATACGATCAGGTCGGGCCGCAGCGAATCCACGGCTTCGATATCGGGCTGCTCGCACGTCCCGAGCGGCTTGAATTGACCGAGCCTGGTCTGCAAATAATCGGGAAAGCAGCGAATCGTGGCCGCTCCGATCCCTACGCTGCCCACCGGCAGCTCCTTAAGCGTGATCAGCTGATCCGCAAACTGCACGTCAAGCACGGCAATGCGCTTGGGCGGCTGCCGCAGCCGGAGCTCTCCCTTGGCATGCGCAACGACTATGCCGTCGTTGGACCGGCGGCTGGAGACGGCTTCGTCGCGGACTGTCGACACCGGCAGAGCGTACGCTTGATGAGCGGCGGCGGTCCGGCGAAAATCCAGCGGAGCCGTCCCGTAATATTTCTTAAAGGCGCTGCTGAAATAATACATATCGCGATATCCGATGCTTTGGGCGATTTCCTGGACGGCTGCCGAAGTGTGCTTCAGCAGGTGGGCGGCATGCCCCATCCTGACCTGGATCACATACTCCATCGGACCCAGCTGCTTCTGCTGCTTGAACCACCGCTGCAGCTGCCTTGAGCTGCAGTGCACCAGCTCCGCCATCGCTTCCAGCTTTAACGGCTTATCGTAGTGCGCGTCGATATGCTTCGTCACAATGTCGACCGCCTCGGAAGGCGTTCGATAACCGTCCGTCTGCAGCTGCTTCAACAGCTCGTAGAGCAGGCCCTGAAGAAGCGCGTTGGCATGGAAGCTCTCCAGCCTTTGCCCTGCGCCCCATTTTTGCTCGATCTGTTCCACGATCTGATGGAGCGACAGCCGCTTGGCCGGACTGAATCCGAACGGCATCTGCAGAAAATCGCCTTCGTCCCTAGGAGAAGCGGCATCTCTTCCTTCGGAATGCATTCGCTCGGCTTTATAATAAATGGCGGTATATTCGATCGGCTCCGCAGCCGCCGCAAGCTCGATAACGGCATCCTTGCCCGCGTGGCATACGGAAAAAGGAGCGATCGGATAAGCCGCCCCGTCAACGACCAGTCTGCCGTGACCGCCTTTGGCGAAAAACAGCAAATTGGCCGGCAAGACCTCCTTATGCAGCCCGTTTCCGGGAAGCACGCTAAGCTGTCGAACGTCCAGCAGTCTGATCGCCGTATCGTTCCAGAGCGATAATGGTTTTTGCAGCGGCATCTTCCACATCTCCAAACCTGTCATCTGCTAGAGCTCCGAGCTCCTGCGATTTCGTTATCTCTTCTTTTATTTTAATTGATAACGATTCTCACAGTCAATTTCAACATTCATCCGGCATTCATCCGGAAAAAGCAGCCCGGCCGCTGCGAAGATCAGCGCCGGACTGCTTTGGACAGATTACGGTTTGGGACATTTCAGGCAATACTCGGGCGCCATTTGATAGTAGAGGCAGCACGTCAGCCGTCTGCTTCGCCCCGTGAGCCGGCGGTTTTCGTCCAGCTCCGCGAAGGAACCGAGCGGATTTCTTCTCGTGCCGAACGGCTCGCCCGGAGCCCCCCGGGTCAGATAGAAAAAATCGTCCCGCACTCTCCGGCTCAGCTCGCCGTCCCCGTCTCCGTCCCCGTCGTTTCCGTATACGGGAACGATGCGCGCCATGACGTTCTCCCACAAAATCGCCGTCGATACCGAGCCTGCGGCCGCTATCGTTTTAAGGAGAGGGGTCAGACGTTCGGCGAACAATTGCCTGACCCTCTCCGTCCGCCACGCTTCCCTCTTGCCCGGTTCGGGAGCCGTAACCTTTGCCCTCGACAATGCCATAAACGGAAAAGCGGTTCCGGCAGCCGAAGCGTCCGGATGGAAAAGCCGACAGTGCTCCAGCTCCGCCCCGATCCCTCTATCGTAGTAGGTCATGGCGCTGAGAATCGGAGCAACGAGCAGATGGGCCATCCTTTTCACCAGCATGGAGGAAGCGACGCTCAAGTTCGGGGAACCGATATGCCCCTTCAGCCACTCCAGGTACGCCCTGCAGGACTCCTCCTTAAGCAGCTCGCTTAGGGCCAGCGACTTGACGCTTGGCGGAGCTCCCTCTCCGACAGACAAGCTGTAGTCGCCGGCAAGCTCCTTCCAAGCGTCGGACGTCAGAAAATGATCCATTCCTTACGGCTGGTCCAACAATGCCGCCGCCGCTTGGTCGATAATCAGGCTGTTCGCGATCGGTCCGTAATAAGCGATCCATAAGGTGCTGTCGACCTGATACACCCGGTTGTTCTTCACGGGCTCCAGGGAGGTCCATATTTTCGTGCTCTCCAGCTCCTTGACCGCGTCCGCGAACAGCGCGTCCGACAACAAGAAGTAATAGTCGGCGCCGATCTCGGGGACGGCTTCCAGCGAAATCTCGTAGGCTGTGTCGTCTACCGCCGCGACCGACTCGGGAACCTTCAGGCCCAAATCCGTATACAGGATCGATCCCGTGCGATGCTGGGAAGTGTGAACGCGGATCCCTTCCGTTCTCGGGCGAATCAGCGCAACCGTGCCGTCTCCCAGCTTCGCGGCCAGCTGCTCTCTCAGCTTGGCGGTTTTCTCTTCATAGGCTTGCTGCACGGCTTGCGCCTCCGCCGGCTTGCCGGTTATTTTCCCCATCGTCTCGAGCGTCGCCCGCCAATCCTCGTAGAAATCCAGCACGATTGTCGGCGCGACCTTGCTGACGCTGTCGTAAACCTGCTCCTGGAAATCCGTCATGAGAATCAGGTCCGGGTTCAGCGCCACCAGCGCTTCCAGGTTGGGCTCGTCGCGCGTGCCCAATACTTTCACATCCCCTAACCGATCGCTTAAGTATTCCGGAAAATCGGTGTCGGAGCCGGCTGCCGTTACGCTTCCCGCCGGCTGTTCGTCCAGCGCAATCAGCTGGTCGACAAACTTCGTATCCAGCACCGCGATGACCTCGGGCTTTTTGTCCAGCGTATATTCGCCCTTCATATGCGTAAGGGTCACCGGAAACGGACCTTTATCTTCGGAAGCCGGCGGAGCGCTCTGCGTCTCGACGGCCGGAGACGACGAAGACGTCGCAGGCGCCGCGCCGGGAGAAGCTTCGTTCTTGCCCCCGTTGCCTCCCGAACCGCACGCTGCCAGCAAAAGCGCGAAACAAACGAACCACATTGCGAGTTGAGCCGATGGATGAAGTCTTTTCACTTTCCAATCCCCTTTTATTGGTTTGTGATAATGATTCTCATTATCGTGACTAATTGTACTTGTTTTTCGGCTCGATTCGAATGAAAGTTCGCGACAGACCTCTTGTAATTTTGCGACAATCGCTAGCGGGACAGGCTCGCCGCCCGGTCGTTGGTGCCGATCTTGGCATGGATGCCGCTGAAAAAGAGAAGGACGATTTCGACGAACGGGGAAAAGCCGCGCCTTTACGGCACGGCCCGGCTCAGTAAAATTCCCCGCCGAATGGCTCGCAGCCCTCGGTTCGGACCGCTTGCTCTAAAGGCTTGTCGTCCAGCCCGTTTCTTGAACCCATTTGCTCACGTAAGCGGAATCGAAGTTCAGACCGAAGCCCGGTTCGGCAGGGACGTGCACAAAGCCGTCTTTAACCCGGTAGCCGGAAGCATCCATCCCCTCCACCTCGATCTGGTCCCACTCGACAAATTGGAAGCCTTCAATCGCGGAAGCCAAATGACTTAAAACGTAATGGCCGTAAGGCGTTCCGTAGCTGTGCGGAGCCGATTTCACATGAGCCGCATCCAATTCGGGGCCGAGCTCCAGCCAATAGCTGAAGCCGGGGACGAGCACGTCGTACTGCACCACATCGATAATCCCTTCTTTGGCCCATTGCACCAGCGGGGGCGCAGCCAAGCCTTCCCCGTCGGCAATCAGCACGTTCATGCCGGCTTTCCGCATCCACATCTTTAAGTCTTTGTAGAGCTCTGCGTCCTCGTGAAACGCTTCCTCGATCCAATACAGCTGAACGTCCGCGGTTTCCTGCAGCACATGCTTGGTCAAGTTAAGATTATAGCCGTTATTCGCGTCTATCATGATTTTGCCATGCGGTCCGGCAACCTCGCGGATCCCGCGAATAATCGCGATATCTCGCTTGGTTCCCTCCATCAGCGGCATATGGCGCCCCCCGCGGCCGACTTTGAGCTTGAAGTTCGCCTGCCCGCGATTTTTCCCTTCAAGCGCTTCCATTTGCATGAATTCGACGGCGGCGCGTTCATCCGATAAATGAAGGTCATCGAAATATAACGAAGTATCGTAACACGCGACTTTCTCTTGTACTGTCCCTCCCGCCGAGAGCAGCGAGTTAAGAGGTTTTCCTTGCACGCGGCCAATCCAGTCGAATAGCGGCAACTCGATTCCGCGAAACTCCTCCCGAACGGTTCCCCGCTCGTTAAACAGGTCTCTTGTTTTTTGACCGACGAGCTCTTGCGCCAATGGCTTGGAAATACGCGACCAGCCGTAGCCTTCTTGTCCGGCAATGGTGATTCGCGCCAAATGCAGCGGTACGTCGACCCCATGCTCGCCTATTCGGGCGTTGGAGCCGGCATGTCTGGCGCGTTTGCCGGGCAGAGCCGCCCACTCGATTTTTTCGATTTGCCAATTCGGTTCGAAGTCGGACATATTCATGATAGAACTTCCTCCTGTCGGCAAGGTTGGGAACAATCTCCTTCAAACATCCTTATTATGTCCGTATCGGCCACAACGCGCAAGCGATAAAGCGCTTTTTCCATCGCGATAAACAAACGGGAGCGGGCCCGGGTAAGGTTCTACCGTCAAGGCCCGCTCCCGAACATGTTACAACTTCCTCGCCTGCTAGGCGTCAATCAGATAAGGCAAATCTTCCTTCCAGCCGACCTCCCGCATGGACAAATACCAGGAGCGCCCCCTATCGTTATTGCCTTGATAAAACAAGTAGGTTCTCCCGTCCTCATCCTCGAACAAGAAAGGATGGCCGGACTCGCTCTCGTTCCAGCTGCCGGGCTCGCCGTTCGGCAGCAGCGGCTCGTCGAACAGCCTTGTCCAGCTTACGCCATCTTCGCTGACCGCGCAGCCGATCTGCTGCGGACAGTTGTTATACGCACCTCCGTAGAACATGAACAGCTTCCCTTCCCGTTCGCATACTGCCGCCGCTTCGATGCATTCCTGCTCCCAGGGAAGCTCGGGCTGCAGGATGGACTTGTCGCACGCCTGTCTCCAAGCTCCTCGGCCGAAGCCGGAGTCCAATTCGGCAGTGGCCACGCCCTGCATCTGGATTTTCCCCGCAGGGTCCCGGGTAGCGAAATACATAAACAGCCGGCCGTCCCATACGATGACATCGGCGTCGATCGCCCTTCCGTTATTCCACTCGCCTGTCGGGGAGAACACCGGGTTGGAGCCGTCCTTCACAAAGCGAACCCCGTCGTCGGACACGGCATGGCATATCGCGTCTTTGGCCCCGTTGCCGTAGGTTTGATAGAACAAATGCACCCGCCCGTCCAGCACGATGGCTCCCGGCGCGCATATGCCGTTCTTCTCGCACTCCTGTTCGGGCGTAATTTCGCCGATTTTCTCCCAATCCCGAAGATTGCCGCTGCGGGCGATTCCGATCCCTCGTCCCATCCCCCATCCCGCATTCGACGATTCCGGTCCATGGGGCGCCATGGAGTAATACATGTAGTAGGCGCCGTCCAGTTTAACAACGGCCGGATCTTTGGCAAACGGCCTTCCCCGATCTGTATCCGCAAATAACATGGTCATCGCTCTTCCTCCTTCGCTTGCAGCTTATTTCACAACGAATTCCCACATATCCCGAGCCAAAAACGCTTTCTCCGAATTGTTGCCGTACCAATCGGCATAGAAGGTCTCCAGCTTGTCGCCTCCGGACTTGTTCCACAGATCCAGAGCTTCGGCGTAAGCCTGTTCAATCGTATACGAAGTCCCGGACACGAGCGCTTTGTTGTAAATATCGCCAATCTTCGATACGCTCGTATTGATTACGCTCAGGTCTTCGGGCAATGTCGGCATATGCTCGCCGTGCGTAATCGCAGGAAATTCAACGTCGGGGCTCAGATTCGCTTCGTTATTTTCCTGGATAAGCCGAAGGAAATCCTGTTCCAGAGGCTTCGAAGGATCTAGCTGGCTTTGAATGTCGGTACAGGACCCCAATTCAATCCGGGAGAGCAGCAGCTGGAAGTCGATATTCCACGAGACTTCCTTGTTGAACTTCTCGGCATCGATCGGCTGCAGGCAGCCGTTGGAGCCTTTTACCGAATCCTCCCCTTCCTGGCCGAAGCGAAGCATTTCGCCGGCGGTACGGGATGCCATGAAATCGATATACGCCATAGCGGCCTCGGGATCCTTGACTTTGGAATTGATGACAGTCGTCATCTGCACCGGATTGTTGACGCCGATGGTGAACCGGCCGAATTCGGACTTCGGCAGCTTGATCGCCTTCACCTCGGCGCTCGGAACGTTCGTCTTCAACTGCTCGTAATATTGGTTGAAGTTGACCAGATCGATCGTCCGGCCCACGAAGATGCCAATTTTGCCGTTGTTCCAGTCCTGCTGCGCTTTCTGTCCGTTCTTGTCGGCAAGAAAATCCTTGTCGACCAGTCCCGCGTCATACAGCCGTTTCTTGAACTCATTGGCCGCATTCAACTGTTTCCAGCCTCGCACCAGCTTCCCGTCTTCCACCACCCAGGTCACATTGCGGAACATGGTGTCGATCGTGCCGCCCGTTTCGCCGCTCAGAGCAATGCCGAAGGTGTCATTCGCCCCGTTGTCGTCGGGATCCTGCTCGGTGAAGGCTTTGGCCACCGCAAACAATTCTTCTGTCGTTTCCGGCACTTGAAGTCCCAGCTTGTCCAACCAGTCCGTACGAATGAGCAATGCCTGGAAGCCCACAAGCGGAGATACTCGTCCGAATTCATACATGTTCCCGTCCGGCTTGGTGGCCGCTTTCTTGATTGCCGGATACTTTTCCAGCAGCTGCTTGTAATCGGTGCTGCTATTCTCGATCAGATCGTCCACGGGCATAATCATTTTTTGCTGGTACATCTGATCGCGGAAACGAGTGTCGAATTCGAACACAACGTCCGGCGCATCCCCGGAGGCAAACAACAAGTTCAGCTTCTGCACCGACTCGCCGCGCGGGATCGGAACGTATTTTCCGTTGACGGGACCGTTCTCGTTCAGCCACTTGGTCCAGCGATTATTGTCGATCGTCCCCATTTCCTGAGGCACATTGCCCCGATCGTACATGGAGATGGAGAGCGTCGGCTTCGCTTTGGGCGCCGTCGACTCCGATCCCGGCGCCGCGGCGCCGCTCTTCTCCTCCGTCTTGGAATCGGAGCAGGCTGCCGTCATTGCCGTACAAGCGATCAATCCCGCCAGCACCAAAACCGCCTTCACGTATCTTTTTTTCATGTTGCGCGTCCCCCTCATTTTTGAATGGTTACCCTTTAACGGCGCCAATCATGACACCCTTGACAAAATACTTTTGCAAGAACGGATAAATCGCCAGCATAGGCAAAACCATGATGATAATGGCTGCCGAATTCACCATTTCCGGCGACATGACAAGCTGCTCCGACGATTCCAGACCGTTCATCTGGGCAAGCATCATCTGGCTCTGGATCATCTGCTGGACCAGCACCGCGATGTTGTATTTGGCAGGCTCGTTGATGAACATCAGGACGTTGAAGAAGGAATTCCAATACCCGACGCCGTAAAATAAAGCCAACGTGGCCAGAACCGGCATGGACAAGGGCAGGACGATTCGCAGCAGATAACGCCATTCCCCGCACCCGTCCATTCGGGACGCCTCGTCGATTTCTCCGGGGATATTCTCGATAAACGTCCGCAGCACCAGCAGATTGAAGACGCTTACGAGCCCCGGCAGCCACAAGGCCCAGTACGTATTGATAAGCTCAAGATTGCGTATGTTCAAATACGTGGGGATTAATCCCCCGCTGAACAGCATTGTAAACACAATGCCCAGCGTAAACGCCCGGCGTCCCCAAAAATAGGAACGGGTGAGCGGATACGCGGCGAGGACGGTGAACACCATGCTGAGCGCCGCCCCGACCAGCGTAATAATAACGCTGTTGGACAAGGAGGATAAGATTGGGGTGCGCTCAAACAGCTGCGTATAGGCGGCAAACGTCATCTCTACCGGAAACAGCGTGACGCGGTCCGCGGAGACGGCCCGAAGCGAGCTGGCCGAGAGCGAGGCAATGTGCATCAGCGGCAGCAGACACAACAGGGCCACAATGATCAGACCCAGATATACGCCGGCCAAATAGACGCGTTCTCCCAGCGACGGTTTCATGGGGCGGCCACCGCCTTTTTACCATAATCCATTTCCGAACCTCCTAGCGATGGCGTTGGTGGCGAGAACCAATATGAAGCCAACCAACGATTCGAACAAGCCCAATGCCGCCGTCAGGCTGAACTGCGAACCCATCAATCCGATTTTGTAGATATAGGTGCTGATCACTTCCGATACGTCCGACACGGTGGAATTTTGCAGCATGTAGATTTGATCGAAGCCAACTTCCATGACCCGTCCCATCGACAGGATCAACATCAGCACAATGGTCATCTGCAGCCCCGGCAGCGTCACGTGGCGGATCTGCTTCCACTTGGAGGCGCCGTCGATGCTTGCCGCTTCGTACAAGGTCGGATCGATGTTGGTCAAAGCGGCCAAATAAATGATTGCGCTGAAGCCCGCTTCCTTCCAGATGCCCGAGCCGACGAATATCGCAAGCCACGAGCCTTCGCGGTACAGGAACGGATAGGAATGACCGGTCAGGCTTTCCCATAATTCGCTGACGATGCCGCTCTGCTGGGAAAATACCGTGACCACCATGCCGCTGACGATAATCCACGAGAAAAAGTGCGGAAGATACACCAACGTCTGGACCGCTTTCTTGAACCACATCTTCCGGACTTCGTTTAACATGATCGCCAGCATAATCGGAAAAGGAAATCCGACGATAATGGAGAGCAGGCTGAGCACGAGCGTGTTGCGAATAATCTGAATCGTCGTGGGCGTGCTGAACAGCAGCTTGAAGTTGTCCCATCCGACCCAGGGGCTGTGCAGAATGCCGTCCGCGAAGTTGTATTTTTTGAATGCGATAATCGCGCCGTACATCGGAACGTATTTGAACATAATGAAAAAAAGAATGACTGGCGCAAACATCAAGATCAGCGGAACGTTCCTTCGCCAAACCCGGTAAATAGCGCACCACCTCCCTGCTCGCAATCCGTGATCGGTTTCCTGCAGGAATCTCCCGAACAACTCCGACTATAGGGCAACGGCTCTCGCCTTTCAATTTTCAATTTTCCCCGAACTAACAATTGATGTCGGAAGCCCGGCAGCCGGGATGCCAAAGAGCCGCCCCCTTCCGCGAATGAGGACGGCTCGCATTCTGTCGCGGCGCTTCCCGGCGCAGCCTCGCGACGGCGGGGCGACTAACTTTTTTCCCGGACTAACATTTGCGTCATTCCGGTGAAAACTGCTTCCGGTACTCGCCGGGGGTCGTTCCGACGCATCTCTTGAACGTCCGGATGAACGAAATGACTTGCGGATAACCGACTTGTTCGCCGATCGCCTGAACGGGAAGCTCGCTTTCCGCGAGCAGCCGTCGGGCTTCCGTCATGCGAAGGCTCATGACGTAATCGACAAAGCGTTCTCCGGTATTCGCCTTGAACAGCTTGCTTATGACGCGCGGAGCCAGCCCGAACGCATCGCTCAGATGATCGAGAGAAATATCGGGATTGGCATAATTAAGACGCAAATACGCGGCAATCTGTTCCGCAAGGTTGGATTGGGGCTGCTTGTGACGCCATTCTTCCAGCGTATCCGCCAGCAAGCGGAGAAACTCGCCCAGTTCGCGTCGAATGTCGTCTATCAGCTCTTTTTTCAACAGGGAAGCCGGAGAATAGCGTCGGAACGGTTCCGTCCAGTACGCCATCAACTCCTCCGGCATCTCGTTCATTTCCTTCTCAAGCGAGTAGAAAATATAATTGACGACCTCGGCCGTCTGTTCGCGGGACAATCCGTCTTGTCTGATCTCCCGGAACAACCTGTCGAACGCTTCGGTCCATTCCGGATCGGCGGCACGGATCAGCTTCACGGTCGCCTTCGCCGTCTGCAGGTGAACATAGAGGTCACCCTGGTATTTGAGCTTCCATTCGGACGCCGGATAGACGCGGTTATAGCCGTGCAGCGTGCGGTAATGCCCCGCCTGCATCGAGTCCCGGTAGGATTGATGAATGTCCTCTATGTCGCTTGCCGTCGTACCGATCGAAATCGACACGGTAAATTGGAGATTCGTCGCCACCCAATCCTTCAGCTGCGTGGAGATGTCCAGCACATTCGTTTGGTTTCGCGCTTCCCCTATATAGACGATAGAACACAATTGATCGGCTTCCTTCCACTCCGACCAGACGGAAACGCCGTGATGACCGCATATCTCGTCCAGCACGCCTTGAACGACGAATTTGAAGAGCGTCTGGTCCCGCTTGCTGTATCCGCCGCTGAACTGCTCGCGGTTATCGAGCACGATGACGAGTACGGTCGTCGATTCGAACGTGCCCGGAAGACCCAGCTCCTTCGCTTCGGCTTCCCACTCCGAATCCGACAGCGAGAACGTGCCCGCGATCAGTTCGTTGAACCAGTATCTTCTGCGAATAATGAGATCGTCTTTATGCTTCGCCTCGAATTCGTTCGATTTCTCCATCAGATTGTCCAGCGCCGTGGAAATGAATTGAAACTCGTTATGATTCGGGTTTCTCCCCAATTGAAAAGTTCTCTGCAAGGCATACCGGTCGATGCGCATCATGATTTCCTCGATCGGCTTATAGTTGCGGTGGGTCACGTAAGTCAAGATGAAGATGCCCAGCAAGATGACGATTAACGCGGGAAGCGTCCAGCCATTGAGGAATACGGACATCAGCTTCTGTTCGGACTCGGGAATGCCGACGGACAGACTCCAGCCGGTGTAATGCGATTCGACCCGGCTGATTCCCCATGATGTCCGCGGCGGCGTATCCTTAACGAACAGCGTCGCCCCGCGAGCGTCGGTCAATTCCATATAACCCGAGGTGTCGGAATTGATCGCCTTCAACGCGCGCTGGATGGCGGAAAGCTGCACATTGACGACAACGAGCCCTTTTCCCCCTGACGACATAATCGGCAGCGGCTTGGCGAACGAAACGACGTCCGTCGGCGCATCGGATTGATATTGCCGATAGATCCGCGGATACGTCCAGCCTTTCGTCCCCCGGTTCTCGACCGCCTCCTTCAGAAAAGCGCTGTCGGCAAATTCGTCGCCGGGCTTGAACAAGCCCCGGTTGGAAAGCGCTTCGCCACCGGAAGCTTTGTACAGATAGACGTCGCCGGAGAACGGGAACAACGTTCTGATATCGGTCAGACGGTTGGAGATTTCCAGCCGGGTGTACGGCGGCGACGGCTCCCGGCCGTTGATGTAATCCAGGATCATCTCGTCGGTCAGCATCTGCTGCAGCACAAATTCCTCAATCGTTTTCATCGAGGAATCGAGCACGCTGACCACGTGCGAAGCGAACAGCGCGTTTGTATTTTGAATGCGCACCTTCGTCTCGGAAACCCATTTGAGGTAGAAAAATAAAATCAGCAGCAGCACAAGAAACAGGAGAATCGGGGAATAGGAGAGCAGCAGACGGTAAAACCATTTTTTCTTCATGACAAACCTCACTCGGACTTTTGGAGATTTAGAGAAGATTCGTCGCCCGTCCGCGTTTCCCTCCTGCCACCGAGAAATCTTTTCGCCCCCTCCGCATAAAAAGGACGGCTCCCCTCGTCTTCCGACGAGAAGGAACCGCCCCGAACGTTAAAGATATTTCGTCAAAATGTTCTCCACATGCTCCAGATGGCGCCTCATCGTCTGCGAAGCCCGCTCGGGATCGCGGAGACGCACCGCGTCGTAGATCGCGGAATGCTCCCGGTAGAGCCGCTCGGCCACCCGCTGGTTGGAATAAAGCTCTACTCGGCGAATGTCGCGGATCGCCGCCTCCAGCTGGCCGACGATCGATTCGAACAGCCGGACCATAATGGAATTGTGCGTCGCCTTGGCCAGCGTGAGATGGAACAGCACATCCGTCCGCTCCCCTTCCAGCTCCTGTCCGATCGCCTGCTCCATCGCGCGCATCAGCGCTTCGAATTCGCCCAGATCGTCGTCCGTGCGCTTGACCGCCGCGATGGCCGCGTTGGACACCTCCAGCGACTGCCGCGCTTCGAGCAGGTCGTGCAGAACGGCGCGGTTCAGCCGGAGCGAATCCAGCTCCGGCACGGCCACCTCCGCCGGCGCGTTATGGATGACCCGGCAGCCGCCGCCTTGCCGAATCTCGATGAGGCCCATCGCCTTTAGCGCGCTTAACGCCTCGCGGGTCGTCGAGCGGCCCACGCCGAAGCTCTCCGACATTTCCTTCGTCGAAGGCAGCTTGTCGCCGACCTTGAACGTGCCGTCCAGAATCATCCGCATGAGCTGATCCTTGATCTCCTCGTAGTGATTCCGTTTCGTCAGCCGGGTCATCTCCATGCGCGCGCTCGCCTCCAATCTAACCGACGAGCAGCGCGTATACGATGCCCGGACCGTGCACGCCGATCGTCAAGTCGTTCTCGATATCCGAAGACCGGCTCGGCCCGGAAATAAAGTGGATGCCCGCAGGCAGGCTTTCCCGTCCGCCCGCGTCGAACGTCGCCATCACTTCGCCCAGCCTCGTCTTCAGGCGATCGAGCGGAATAATCGCGATCAGCACGGTCGGCAGCAGGCTGACGGAGCGGCCCTTGTCCTTCGAGGACATGACGACCATCGAGCTCGTATACGCCGCCGCGTGGTCGACGATCACGACGCCGATGTCGGCCTCCGCCGAGCGCGCCTTCCAGTTTTCCTCGGCGTCCGTGTTCCAGACCGAGACTTGCGCTTCCGGCAGACGCTCCTCCAGTCCCAGCGCGGCAAGCTCCGGCTCGTTCTGGCGGATGATGTATTTCGCGTCGAGCTCCTCGGCCTTGCTTGTAATGAATCGCTGCGCGTCCTCCATCGACGACAGCCGCTCGACGTGACCGCCCACGCTCTTGAAATTTTCCGTGAACCGCTCGATGCGCTCCTGCTCGGTCCATTCGTAGACGTTCCAGAAATCCGGAGAACCGCGGAACGGATGCTCGGGCGCCTTGCCGACCATCGGCCGTCTCAGCTTGGAGGAGATATGGCCGATGAATTTAAGCTGCTTGGCGCGGGATTTCTCTTCCATCTCTTTGAGCCACTGATCCTGCGTTTTAGCCGTGTCCATGTCCGTGCGTCCCTCCGTTCTTGCGGCTTAGCACCGCTTGCTCCAACCGCCGCTTGATGTCCGGCGACATCTCCTTGAGACCTTCGCGAATTTCCGAATCCAGCGTCGGCCACTGCTGGCGGAAGCTCTTCTTCGGCAGCGTAGGCGTCACGCGGTACGTATTCCAGCCTTTCAGCGGGCCGACCTTCAGCCGGATGCCCCCGTCCCTGGCGACGAACTTCTGCCCGATCTTGCCGAGCTTCAGCACCGCGCTCATCCGCCCGGACTTCGAGAACAGCGTCGCGAAGCCTTTCATTCCCGCGTCCTCGAGCTTGTTGCTGTGGCCGGCTTCCACCTTGCGTCTGCGCAGATAGATCAGCATCTCGTGAAGCGGAATTTTCACCGGGCAGGCCTCGTAGCAGGCCCCGCACAAGCTCGAGGCGTTGGCGATGTCGTCCCATTCGGCGATATTTTTTTGGAGCGACGGCGTCAGCACGGCGCCGATCGGGCCGCTGTAGGTGCCGCCGTACGCATGGCCGCCGATATGGCGGTAGACCGGGCAGGCGTTCAGGCAGGCGCCGCAGCGGATGCAGTTCAGCAGCTCCTGGAACTCCGGGTCCCCGAGCTGCAGCGAACGTCCGTTGTCGACGATGATAATGTGCATTTCGTCCGGACCGTCGGCGTCTTCGGAGCGCCGCGGGCCGGTAATGCCCGACATGTACATCGTCAGCTTCTGGCCGGTCGCCGAACGCGGAAGCAGCGTCGCCATCACCTCGAGATCGGCCCAGGACGGAATGATCCGCTCCATGCCCATCAGCGTAATTTGCGTTTTCGGCAGCGTCGTCACCATGCGGGCGTTGCCTTCGTTCTCGAACAGCACCATCGAGCCGGTCTCGGCAATCGCGAAGTTGCAGCCCGTCATGCCGATATCGGCTTCGAGAAATTTCGAACGCAATCTTCTGCGCACATAGCCGGCCAATATTTTCGTATCCGCCTCCAGCTTCTCGCCCGCGTCTTCCGACAGCAGCTCCGCGATCTGGAAGCGGTTTTTATGAATCGCGGGAATGATAATATGCGACGGCGGCTCGTCGGCCAGCTGAATGATGTACTCGCCGAGGTCGGTCTCGATCGCCTCCACGCCGATTTTCTCCAGCGCCGCGTTCAGATGCAGCTCCTCCGACACCATCGACTTCGATTTGACGACGGTTTTGGCGCTTTTGCGCTCGGCGATCGCCATCGAGATGTCGACCGCTTCCTGCGCGGTTTCCGCGAAATGCACGTGAACGCCGTTCGCGCGCGCGTTCTCGACGAACAAATTCAGATAATAGTCGAGATGCGCGATCGTGTGCAGCCGGATCTGGCGGCCCCGCTCGCGCCATTCCTCCCAGTTGCCGTGCTCCTTCGTCGCTTGCAGCTTGCCGTTCTTCAGCCGCTCCGTCGTGAACTTGACCGCCTTGCGCAGGAAGTCGTTGTTCAGCGCCAGCTCCGCGCGTTCCTTGACCGTCGCTCCGCCCTTGGCACCGTGGCTCATCTTACTGCACCCCCTCGTAGAGCAGCTCGGCCAAGTGCATCACTTTGACCGGCTCGTTCCGATAACGCAGGTTGCCCGCGATGTTCATCAGGCAGGCCATGTCGAGTCCGACGAGCACTTCCGCTTCCGTCTCTTTGACATGGTCGCTCTTCTCGCTCACCATCGCGCCGGAAATGTCCGACATTTTAACCGCGAACGTTCCCCCGAAGCCGCAGCAATCCTCCGCGTGCGGAAGCGGAACGAACTCCAGTCCTTTGACGTGGGTCATCAGCGCCATCGGCTCGTCCTTGATGCCCATCAGACGGCTGCCGTGGCAGGAAGGGTGATACGTCACCTTATGCCGGAATGTTGCGCCCACGTCGGTTACGCCGAGCACGTTAACGAGAAATTGCGTGAACTCGTACGTCTTGCTCTGCAGCGCCAGCGCCCTGTCCAGCATCGCCGGATCGTGCTCGAACAGCTTCGGATAATGGTGCACCATGCCCGCGCAGGAGCCGGACGGCGCGATCACGAAGTCGCTGTCCTCGAACGCCTCGATGATCGTTTTCGCGGTCGTCCGCGCCTCGTTCCAGTATCCGCTGTTAAAGGCGGGCTGGCCGCAGCACGTCTGGATCGGCGGAAATTCCAGCGAAACGCCGTACCGGGCCAGCAAGCGGACCATCGCCTCCCCGACTCTCGGGAAGATCGCGTCGCTCAGACAAGTAATAAACAAAGAGACCTTCAATGTGCCGCACCCCTTTCGCTTCTCTTCTCATATTATCAGGTTATCAGACAAGTTGACAATCACAAATCCCGCCCATTTTGCAAAAAAACGTTCCCGAGAACCGCGCCCCCTCCGTTATCGCTGCCGAAACGCAAGATTGGTTCGCGTCCTCCCTGGAACCGCTTATTCCGGGCCGTGCTAGACCGTTACCACATGAATGCCGAGGCCTTCCAGCCGCTCGATCGTCTCCTCCGGCATCCGCCGGTCGGTAATGATCGTATCGACCTCGGACAGATCGGCGACGTGCGTGAACGCCTGAACGCCGAACTTGCTGGAGTCGGCGAGCAGGACAACCTCGTCCGCGATGCCGATCATCCGCTCCTTGATCCGGGCCTGCAGCTCGTTCGATTCGCTGATGCCGCGTTCCAGATGCACCCCTTTGCAGGAGAGAAACACCTTGTCGACATGATAGGCGTCAAGCGAGCGCTCCGCCAGCGGCCCGACGAAGGACAGGGAACGCTGGGCAAGAATGCCGCCGGTCGAGATGACCTGAATTTTCTCCTTGCCGCTGAGCTCCGTCGCGACCTTGATCGAATTGGTCAGCACGGTCAAGTCGAGGTCGGGCACGTCGGCCGCCATGTACCAGGCGGTCGAGCTGGCATCCAGCAAAATGCGATCCTTGGGCGAGATGCGCTTGATCGCCTCGAGGGCAATCCGCTTCTTCTCGTCCGCGTTCGTAATTTCGCGCACGGCATAAGGAATTTCCGGATGCAGCGCGGACGTTTCCTTGACGCTGACCGCGCCGCCGTGGGAACGGCGCAGCCGCCCCGCCCGCTCGAGCCGGTCCAGATCGCGGCGGATCGTCTCCTCCGTCACCCGGCACAGCTCGCTCAGCTCGGATACCCGGATGCTTCCTCTTTCGTTGACCAAGCCTACGATTTTCTCATATCGCTCCGCAACCAGCATGTGCATCCTCTTTTCGCAAACCGATTTTACTCCGCCAGCCCCGTCAGCGTCAGGAAGCGCCGATAGGCGCCGACCCACAGCTCCGAATCGCTTGGCTCGTATGTTTCCACAGGGAACGACTCGCGAATCGCTCTCCGGGCTTCCCAAATATCGGCGAACGCGCCTTGAGCGATCCATTGAACCACCAGGTTGCCGATCGCGCTTCCCTCCGACGGTCCGGCCCATACGGGCTTGCCGATCGCGTTCGCGGTCCATTGGCAGAGCAGCGTATTCTGGATGCCGCCTCCGACCATATGCAGACCCCCGAAGCGCTGTCCGGACAGCCGCTGCGTCATTTCGAACACGCAGCGATATTTTAACGCCAAGCTTTCCAGGATGCAACGTACGATTTCGCCCACGGTGCCCGGAGCCTCCTGGCCCGTACGCGCGCAATATTGTTCGATTCTGGCCGGCATGTCGCCCGGAGGCAGGAACAAGTCGTCGTCCGGATCGATAAAAGAGGCCAACGGTTTCGCGTCCGAAGCAAGCCGCACAAGCTCGGGGAACGAATACGAACGCCCCTCGCGCTCCCATTCCCTCCGGCACTCCTGCAAAATCCACAAGCCCATAATGTTTTTCAGCAGCCGGAACGTATTGCCGAAGCCGCCTTCGTTCGTAAAATTCAGCTTCTGCGCCAGATCGTGAAGGACGGGCTTGTCGACTTCCGTGCCCATCAGCGACCATGTTCCGCAGCTCAAGTAAGCGAACGACTTCTCCGTTGCCGGAACGGCGACGACCGCCGAGCCCGTGTCGTGCTCGGCCACCGCATAGACGGGAACCGGGTCGACGCCCAATTCCTCGCATACGGACGGCTTGAGCTTGCCCGCGAGCTCTCCCGGCTTCAGCACGCGGCCGAACCAGCTCTTCGGCAGCTCGAGCATGCGCAGAAGCTCGGCATCCCAATCGTCCTTGACCGGATTGTACAGCTGCGTCGTCGTGGCGTTCGTGAACTCGTTGTGCATTTCTCCCGTGAGAAAATAGCGCAGCAGATCCGGAATCATCAGCAGCCGGCTGCTCTCCCGGAGCAGCGGAGACTTCGCCTGCTTCAACGCGTAGAGCTGATAGATCGTGTTAAAAGGAAGAAACTGAATGCCGGTCCGGGCGAAAATGACCGCGGCCGGAATTTCGGCCATCACCCGTTCCATCGCCCCCTCCGTATGACGGTCGCGGTAATGGTACGGGTTGCCGTCCAGCTCTCCGTTTTTGCCGATAAAGCCGAAGTCGACCGCCCAGGAATCGATGCCCATGCTCTGCAGGTCGATGCCCCGGTGCTTGGCTTTCAGCAAGCCTTGCTTGATTTCGTGATAGAGCCGCAAAATGTCCCAGTACAGGCGGTCGCCCACCTGTACGGGATCATTGGAAAAGCGATGCAGCTCCTCGACCTCGATCCTGCCGTCCGTCAGCCGTCCGAGCAGCGCCCTGCCGCTGCTCGCGCCCAGATCGAACGCGAGTACGCTCGACATCTCTCATCATCCCCGGTTGATATTAATTGCCGCGCTTAAGCAGCACGTCTTGCTCGTAGGCTTTCACTTCGCCCAGCCATTCCTCGCGAACGGGAACGCCGTTCTTCTCGCAATAGTAGTCCCATACCGCGCCGAACGGATACGATTTGAACTCTTCCGTCAGCGCCAGACGTGTCGTATAGTCGCCTTCCAGCTCCGCTTTCTTGAGCTCCTCGATCGGGTCGAGCATGGCGCGAAGCAGCGATTTGATCGTGTTGCGCGTGCCGATGACCCAAGCCGCGACGCGGTTGATGCTGCCGTCGAAGAAGTCGAGGCCGATATGCGTCTTGCCGAGCAGATCGCCGCGCACGAGCTCGCGGCCGATGTCGATCAGTTCGTCGTCGAGCGTGACGACATGGTCGCTGTCCCAGCGCATCGGGCGGCTGACGTGGAGCAGAATGCCGTCGGCGAACAGCGACAGCGAGCTCAGCTTGTTGGAGATCACTTCCGTCGGATGGAAGTGGCCGGCGTCCAGGCAGATCAGCTTGTTGTTGCGCAGGCCGTAGCCCATGTAAAATTCGTGGGAGCCGACGACGTAAGCTTCCGAGCCGAGACCGAACAGCTTGCTCTCGACCGCGTCCAGGTTGTGCGCGGGATTCAGCTCCTCCGCGAACACTTCGTCCAGCGCGTCCTTCAAGCGTTGTCTCGGCGCCAGACGATCCGCCGGAACGTCCTTGAAGCCGTCCGGAACCCAGACGTTCGTGACGCACGTCTGGCCGAGCTGTTCTCCGAAGTACGCGCCGATCTTCCGCGAAGCTTTGCAGTGATCGATCCAGAAACGGCGAATTTCCGGGTCCGGATGGCTCAGCGTAAAGCCGTCGCTGGACTTCTCATGAGAGAAGCAGGTCGGGTTGAAGTCCACGCCCAGCCCTTGTTCCTTGGCCCAATCGACCCATTTCTGAAAATGCTTCGGCTCCAGCTCGTCGAGCTCCACCTTCTCGTCGGTGTCGGCGTAAATCGCGTGGAGGTTGACTTTATGCTTGCCCGGGATGAGGGAAAACGCCTTCTCCAGGTCCGCGCGAAGCTCCTCGGGCGTTCTGGCCGCTCCGGGATAGTTGCCCGTGACGGAGATGCCTCCGGTCAAATCCTGATCCTTGTTCAGAAACCCTTTGACGTCGTCGCCCTGCCAGCAGTGCATCGAAATTTTGATTTGCGCCAGACGCTCCAGCACCTGGTCGACGTTAATGCCGTGCTTGGCGTACAGCTGCTTGGCGGCCTCGTAGTTGTTGACGGTGGATTGTTGCATGCGCGTTCCTCCTCGGCTTCGGTTTATTTTATCGGTTTATTTTATAGGATAAGCAATGACGGACATGAGAGCGTTCTCGGATTGCGTCGAATCGAGCCGGCTGTACTGCACGATGACCGGGATATCGCTTACAACCTCGATCGCGTAAGGAACGCCGACCGGAATCGGCGCTCCTTCCTTGTGCAGCGAGCTCGTTCGGATATGCTTGGTCCTTCTGGCTCCGACGACGACCATAATGTCCTCCATCGGTTCGCGATCCTCGAAGAAAATCGTGAATTTCAGCAGAGCGTCCTCCGACGCTGTGTTGAGCACGCAGACGGATTCGTGGCTCGTCAGCTGCCCGGAGCTGAGTTCGGGAATGTAGGCGTCCGGAATAAACCAGACTTTCTCCCCTTGCGGCCTATGCATAGGAACGATCCCTCCGATGTTTGGGTTATCGAGTGAACGCCGCGGGTACGCCGCCGTCGATCGTCAGCATGCAGCCCGTCGTTTTGGCGGACTTGGACGAGGCGAAGAACGCGATGCCTTCCGCGATGTCTCTCGGATAAATGTTGACCAGCAGCGTCGTGCGCTTGCGGTAGTATTCTTCCAGTTGATCCGGCTCGATGCCGTAAGCGGCGGCGCGCTCGTTGCGCCAGCTGCCGTTCCAGATCGCCGAGCCCTGCAGGATCGCATCCGGCAAAATCGTGTTGACGCGGATGCCGAATTCTCCGCCCTCGGCCGCGATGCAGCGCGCCAGATGGGCTTCCAGCGCTTTGGCGGCGCTGTAGGCGGTGGCGTTCTTGCCGGCGTAGACCGAGTTCTTGGAGGCGATGAACACCATGTTGCCTCCGATGCCCTGCTTCTTCATCACTTTGAACGCTTCGCGGGCGACGAGGAAATATCCCGTGCCGAGCACGTTCATGTTCAGGTTCCATTCCTTCAGCGACGTCTCGTCGAACGGGCTGGAAGTCGCCAGTCCCGCGTTGTTGACGATGATGTCCACGCCGCCGTAAGCGAGCGCCGTCGCGTCGTAGGCCGCTTGCACCAGCTCCTCGCTCGTGACATCGACTTTAACGGCCAGCGCGCGGTTTTCTCCCCACTTGGCGTTGATCTCGCCCGCGACCTTCTCGGCGCCTTCGAGGTTCAGGTCGGCCAGCACGACGTGCGCGCCTTCCGAGACGAGGCGGCGAGCCGTTTCGCTGCCGATGCCGCCCGCGCCGCCCGTGATGAACGCAACCTGGCGGGAGAACTCGGCTTCCGGCGGAGCCAGCGACAGCTTGTAAAGCTCAAGCGGCCAATACTCGACGTTGTAGGACTCGTTCTCGGACAGCGAGACGAAGCTGCCGAGAGCCGTCGCGCCTCTCATAACCGCGATCGCGCGGTGATACAGCGCGCCGCTCACCTGCGACATCGCCCAGCTCTTGCCGGTGTTGATCATGCCCACGCCCGGGATCAGGATCACGCGAGGCGCGGCTTCGAACATGACGTCGCCTTCGTTTTTGTTGCGCTCGAAATAGGCGGTGTACTGCTCTTTGTAAGCGGCGACGCCTTCCTTCAGCTTGGCGATCAGGCCGTCGATGTCGTCGGCGTCAGGCGTCCAGTCGATGAACAACGGCACAACCTTTGTGTGCACGAGGTGATCCGGGCAGGCTGCGCCCACTTGGGACAGCTTCGCGGAATCTTGGCCGGAGACGAATTGCAGCACGTCGTCCGCGTCGTCGAAGCTCAGAATCATCTTCTTGGCGTCGCTGACCGCTCCGCGGATCGTCGGCATCACTTTGGCCGCGATGTGTTTGCGGACGTCGGCCGGAAGCGTAGGGTGCTTCGCTCCGCCGAACACCTTCGCTTCGTCGATGCGCGCTTCGATGAACGCTTCGGCTTCGCTGATGATCTTGATCGTCTGCGCGTAGCACGCTTCGGACGTCTCGCCCCAAGTGACCAGGCCGTGTTTTTCCATCAGCACGAGCTCGGCTTGCGGGTTGTTCAGCACGCCTTCCGCGATCATCTTCGACAGCGCGAAGCCCGGACGGATGTACGGAACCCAGACGAAACGGTCGCCGAAAATCTCTTTGGCCAGCTCTTTGCCGTTATCGGCACAGCACAGGCTGATAATCGAATCCGGATGCGTATGGTCCACATGCTTAAACGGCAGGAAAGCGTGCAGCAGCGTCTCGATCGAGGCGCGCGGGTGCTTCGCATCGATCATGCAGTTCGCCAAGTAAGCGACCATGTCCTCGTCGGACATCTCCGCTTTCTCGAACAGCGGACGAATGTCCTCCATGCGCAGACCCGTGAAATTGCCCGCTTTCATCGTCGCAAGATCGGAGCCGCTTCCTTTCACGTACATCACTTCGACGTCGCGTCCGCGAAAATCCTGCACGACCGTTTTCGAAGACGTGTTGCCGCCGCCGTAATTGCACACGCGACGATCCGTACCGATAATATTCGAGCGGTATACGAGCTGATCCAGACCCGATTGCAGCTCATTTGCTTTCGATGCTTGCCACAAGCTTTGTACCATGGATTTACCTCCGGATAATGTTTTGTTTGGTTTTGAACCCATTCTAACACACCCGTTTATTTTTGAATATCCCCCAAAACAAACACAAACAAAAAAATATCGCGAACTAGCTCGACCGTTTGACCACCTTTTGCAGTCCCTCAGACCGCTAATTCCCCCAATTGCCTGCTTTCCCCCATTTAGCGGCCTGGCACACCGCTAATGCCCCCATTTGTCGACTTTCCTCCATTTAACGGCCTGATAGACACTAGCCATGCGTAAAACCTGACATAAAAAAAGACAAGCTATATGTTACTAATTATGGTAATTGTTAATTGTTTTACCTGTCCATCCATAAAAAAATCTC